>NZ_CP015109.1:3078071-3412428 GCF_002082015.1 Sporosarcina ureae
CCTGTGCTGTTGTCGGGCAATCATGCCGAGATTGAAAAGTGGAGAGAAGAGCAAGCATTCATTCGAACGGCACAACGGCGTCCTGAATTATTACAAGAAGCACCGTTAACAGATCATCAAAAAAAACTTTATCAGCAATGGGTACAAAAAAGAGGCTAAATTAGCTTGATTCGTTAACAAGCGTGTGCTATGATTTATAAAGCGCTTTTTAAGAGCGCCTATTTTACTGTTGTTCCGCTGCAAAGCAAAACGTGCAAGAGCATCAGAAAAGAAGGAGAGAAAAACATGCAAAAACTAATTGCAGATATTACAAAAGATCAGTTACGCACTGAACACCCTTCATTCCGTCCTGGCGATACACTTCGCTTGCACGTGAAGATCATTGAGGGAACTCGTGAGCGTATCCAGTTGTTCGAAGGTATTGTTATCAAACGTCGCGGTGGCGGAATCAGCGAGACTTTCACTGTACGTAAAATTTCAAATGGTGTTGGCGTAGAGCGTACATTCCCATTACACACACCTAAGCTAGCTAAAATTGAAGTAACTCGTCGCGGTAAAGTTCGTCGTGCGAAGTTGTACTACCTACGTAAACTACGTGGTAAAGCAGCACGTATTAAAGAACTCCGCTAATAAGATAAACAGAAACGAAGGAGGCCTTGTACTTGGCCTCCTTTCTTTTTGCTCAGAAAGACAATTGGCTGTACAATAATAACAGACAGGGCAGGAGGCTAGATTGATGGAAGAGAAAAAAACGAGAAGTGAAGGACTGGAATGGATTAAAGCATTGTTAATAGCGTTTGGATTAGCCGCCATTATTCGTATCTTTTTATTCACACCAATCGTCGTTGACGGTATATCCATGATGCCAACGTTGGAACATGGGGACCGTATGATCGTTAATAAAATCGGTTATACGATTGGTGAACCAAATCGTTTTGATATCGTAGTATTCCATGCGCCTGAGCAGAAAGATTATATTAAACGTGTGATTGGTCTGCCAGGAGATACAGTGGAGTACAGAGATGATGTACTGTATGTAAATGATGAACCATATGAAGAGCCGTACCTTGATCAATACAAAGCGGAAGTGCAAGATGGTACGCTAACGGAAGACTTTACACTGCAGGACATACCACAAATCGAGGCAGAAACAGTGCCTGAAGATCACATATTTGTAATGGGTGATAACCGTCGGAAAAGTAAAGATTCCAGACATATTGGTGCAGTTTCAATCGATGAAGTCGTCGGCAGTACCAGTGTAGTATTCTGGCCGATTAAAGACTTCGGTATTGTGAAATAACGAAAGGAGACGATTCGAATGGCTATTCAATGGTTTCCGGGCCATATGGCGAAAGCGAGACGTGAAGTCACAGAAAAACTAAAGTTAGTGGATATAGTATTTGAGTTAATTGATGCTAGGCTGCCGCTTTCATCACGTAACCCTATGATAGACGAAGTGACACAGCAGAAACCAAGATTGCTTATTTTGAATAAGATGGATTTAGCGGACGAAGTGCAAACTAAACGTTGGATTGCCTACTTTGAACAGCGAGGCTTACGTACTGTGGCAATCAACTCATTTGAAGGTAAAGGTATTCAAACAGTTACCAAAGCGGCTAAAGAAATCTTGCAACCAAAATTTGATCGCATGAAGCAGCGAGGAATACGTCCGGGAGCAATTCGCGCAATGATAGTCGGTATTCCAAACGTTGGAAAATCTACGTTGATTAACCGATTAGCGAAGAAAAACATCGCGAAAACAGGAAACAAACCGGGTGTAACCAAAGCGCAACAATGGATTAAATTCGAGAAAGAATTAGAACTTTTGGATACACCGGGAGTGCTGTGGCCGAAGTTTGAAGACCAGCAAGTTGGTTATAAGTTGGCGTTAACTGGTGCAATCAAGGACTCCATATTAAATATGGAGGAACTTGCAGTATATGGACTTCGGTTTTTAGAAACGCATTATCCTGAAAGATTGGCGCAACGCTATGAAATGACCACAGTGGGTGATCATATTCAATCATTGTTCGATGCAATCGGTGAACGTCGAAAAGTATATACTGTAGGTGGAGAAATTGATTATGACAAAGTAGCAGAAATGATCGTACAAGACATCCGCGACCAGCAAGTAGGTAAATTAACATTCGATTTCCCAGAGGAATTCGAATGACTAGACGCAACGGCTTGGAACTCTGATTCCGAACCGTTGCTTTTTTGTCGAAAAAATCATGTAGGAACCGATATAATACATAGACAATCATATTGAAGATGGACAGGTGAAGAAATTGACAACTATACAGCAAATAAAAGATCAATTACAAGAGTTACACGAACCGAATGAGTGGCTTACGAAACTAGAAGCCGACACTAGAAAAGGTGTTCAACAAGCGATTATTCAGTGGCGCGCTCGATATGATAAAAAACAAGCACTTATTCAAGAATTTCAAAAGAAAATAGCTTTTGATGATTCGTATAGATCTTCACGAATTTCATTAGTGGCGGGAATTGACGAAGCGGGAAGAGGACCTTTGGCGGGACCGGTAGTTACAGCTGCGGTTGTACTACCTGAGGATTGCTCAGCTTTAATCGGACTGGACGATTCAAAGAAAGTGTCCAAAGAGAAAAGGCAAGAATTTGCTAGATTAATTAAAGAACAAGCCGTGGCGTACGCCATACATGTGCAACCTGCTAAAATAATAGATGAATTGAACATATATCAAGCAACAAAACAATCGATGGAAATGGCTGTTAATGAACTGGACGTAGCGCCTCATGTAGTGGTAGCAGATGCAATGAATCTTCACACAGCATGCCCGTGTTATTCCATTGTAAAAGGAGATGAAAAAAGCCTATCTATTGCAGCGGCCTCTATATTAGCTAAAACAACCCGTGATGCGCTGATGAATGAATTGCATGAGGAGTTTCCTTGGTATGCATTTAATGAGAATGCGGGATATGGAACAGCGAAACATTTACAAGGACTTGAAACACATGGATTTTGTGAGCATCATCGTAAATCATTCGAACCGATCAAAACGATGTGGAGGGATCGACAATGAACTTACATTCATTATCCGCTTCATCTGCAAGAGCTACTACGACGGAAACTCAACCACTGTCACTGAAGGAAGGACAAATGATACATGGCAAGATCACGCAATTATTTTCTGGTCAAATGGCGCAAGTGCAAGTTGGGAATCAGCAGTTGTATGCAAAATTGGAAGTGCCTATGCAGGCAGGAGATAATTATTACTTTAAGGTCAATGGCACTGAACCTGAATTACGGTTACAGGTTATTTCCGGTCCGATGCGTGGAGAAGGTCAGTCAGTTCAACTCAGCCAGTTAATAGAATCGTTAAGTTTACCTAAAACCAAAGAAATGAAAGATGTACTCGCGACAATCGTCAAGCAAAAAATTCCTATGACAAAAGAAAATATGCTTGAAGCTGTCAACCTTCTGAAAACATTGCCTGAAGGAATGAAAGCAGAGGCGCTCGCAACGCTTGGAAAAATGGCTGAAGCAAGGCTACCTTTTACGCCTGCTATATTTCAATCGCTTCTACAAGCTCACACGGGCACGATTGCGCAACAATTCACAACACTGCAAACTACCATCCAAAGTGAGCCTAACCTGCCTCCAGCAATGCGTGAACAGCTTCTGGTGACGATGCAAGCTCTGTCTTCTCCTTTAAGCCAAGCGGTAGGGAAGGAACTGCTTAATCAAACTGTATCCCAATTGCTTAACTCCCAAGCTAGTCAAGCAGACCGGTTTGCTGCACTACAATTATTAAAAAGCGCTGATATACTGCCAGCTCGAACGTCGTTGGCAAACTTGCCTCAAGTATTGGCTGAGCAGACCACCAAAGCGGATACGCTACCTGCAAATGTTACTAGCGTCATGACGAATCAAACAGAGGCCAATAAGGCTATACAGTCTTTAATAACTCAGTTGAGTCAGACACCTGTTGCAAATCAACAAACAATGAAAGCTGTTGTTCAAAATATTACGCAGCAGCTACCCAACACTACACTTCCGGAATCCGTAAAAAACGCATTGCAGACTGTGATGAATCAGATAACCCAACAACCCATGACAGATCGTGCTAAAGCTATTGTCGTTGAGCAATTTAGTAATGTATTTACACAAGTTACAGCAACACAAACAGTCGCACCGTCAGCACCCTCTAACACAGCGTTAATAGACCAACTTCAACAGGCAACGGCACAACAAGCGAGCAGACAGGAAACAGCCGCTATTTCATCACGGCAACCAACTATGATGAAGGAAGAACAACAGTCGGTACTTTCGCTTTTAGTACCACAAAATAAAGAAAATGAGGCAATTCGGGCATTAATGCAAACGGCTGAAAAGTCAGGGAGTAGTCAAGTGAAACAATTAATTCAGCATGCTGAAACTCAAGTATCACAGACGGTAAATGGACCAGTCATGAAGGAAGCCATACAACAAGTGTTGAGTACATTAGGTGTGAATTATGAAGCGATGCTTGGTGGAAAAGAACCTGACGTAGCCAATTTGGCAAGCACATTAAAACCACAATTGCTAGCCATGCTGCAAGATCCATCGCTTTCACCAGCACTGCGTGAGGCAGCGGAGACCATGGTACTTCGCATGAATGGAACTTTACTCCAGTCAGGAGAGACAGGCACGCAACAACAGCTGATTATGCAACTGCCACTTGAAATGTTTGGTAAGAAAATTGATGCTACGTTGCAATGGAATAGCCGTATGAAAGAAAATGGGAAAATTGACCCAGCCTTTGCACGGATATTATTTTATTTAGAATTAGAATCACTAGCAACAACATTAGTCGATATGCACGTGCAAAATAAAGTGGTAAATTTAACAATTTATAATGATGAATCTTCATTGAAGACAACGGGTGCAACTTTCCAAGATGTCTTGAAAGAAGGCCTTGAAGGAGTAGGTTATAAACTGTCAGGCGTTATGTTTAAAGCGTTCACAGAAAAACAGCAAAACATCAAAAAAGCGGCTAACACCTTCCAGTTGGATGAGGGAGGAGTAGATTACAGGATATGAAAAATGAACAACGTTTTACAAGAAAAGAAGCCGTTGCATTGTCCTATGATCCTGAAGTATCAGATGCTCCGAAAGTAATAGCGAAAGGAAAAGGGAAAATTGCTGAAAATATTCTTGAACGCGCGCAAGAACATGCTATTCCCGTTCAGGAAGATCCAAGTCTGCTGGAATTACTTGGTCAATTAAATGTCAACGATACGATACCTGAAGAACTCTATCAGGCCGTATCGGAAGTATTCGCGTATATTTATCGTTTAGATCGTGAAAAAAGCAATATCAGATAAGATGCTTTTAAATTGTGGGAAATTAAAGAATTTTGTTTTACAATAGCGATTCATGGACAATGTGTGACGGTTTGATTACAATAAAACAGTAGTTGAACTTCAAGCAATTGTAAATCGAATGGAGGCAGTACGTATGAACATCCATGAATATCAAGGGAAGCAGCTATTGAGAGATTATGGAGTGGCTGTTTCGAAAGGCCGTGTCGCATTTTCACCAAAAGAAGCAATGGCAATCGCGAAAGAAATCGGTACAGAGCCTATTGTGGTAAAAGCGCAAATACACGCGGGTGGACGCGGTAAAGCAGGCGGAGTCAAGATTGTGAAAACGCTTGATGAAGTGCGTTCAGTAGCAGCTGATTTAATCGGTACGCAACTTGTAACACACCAGACTGGTCCTAAAGGGCAAGAAGTAAAACGTCTTCTTGTTGAAGAAGGAATCGATATTGACAAAGAATTCTATATCGGCCTTGTCGTGGACCGAGCAACAGATCGTGTAACATTGATGGGTTCAGCAGAAGGTGGCGTAGAAATCGAAGAGGTGGCAGAACATAGCCCTGAAAAGATTTTCTATGAAGTAATAGATCCGGTAGTTGGTTTGGTTCCTTTCCAGGCACGTCGTATGGCGTTCAACATGGAGATCCCAAGCAATCTTATCAATAAAGCAGTTAGCTTTTTCTTAGGATTATATAAAGTATTCAGTGAAAAAGATGCATCAATCGTGGAGATTAATCCACTGGTCGTAACAAAAGATAATCGTGTACTTGCATTGGACGCGAAATTCAACTTTGACGATAACGCGACATTCCGTCATAAAGACATTATGGAATTACGTGACTATGATGAAGAGGATCCGAAAGAAATTGAAGCATCCAAGTATGACTTGAGCTATATTTCTCTAGACGGAAATATCGGTTGCATGGTTAACGGAGCCGGTTTAGCGATGGCTACAATGGACACGATTCATTTCTATGGCGGAGAACCCGCTAACTTCTTGGATGTTGGGGGCGGCGCGAAGAAAGAAAAAGTAGCGGCTGCTTTCAAAATTATTTTATCTGATCCAAAAGTAAAAGGTATTTTTGTTAATATCTTTGGCGGAATCATGAAATGTGACGTAATTGCTGAAGGTGTAATTGAAGCTGCTAAAGAAGTAGGGCTTCAAGTACCACTTGTCGTACGTCTTGAAGGTACGAATGTAGAACGCGGGAAAGCCTTGCTGAAAGAGTCCGGCATCAATATTGTTGCAGCGGATTCCATGGCAGAAGGCGCGGAAAAAATCGTCGAGTTGATAGGATAAGAAAGGCAGGTACAAATCATGAGTATTTATGTAAATAAAGATACAAAAGTCATTGTACAAGGAATTACAGGTTCCACTGCCCTGTTCCATACACAGCAAATGTTGGAATATGGTACTAAAATTGTCGCTGGCGTAACGCCTGGTAAAGGCGGTCAGACAGTGGAAGGCGTGCCGGTATTTGATACTGTGGAAGAAGCAGTTAAAGAAACAGGCGCAACTGTTTCCATTATCTATGTTCCTGCACCATTTGCAGCGGATGCAATTATGGAAGGCGTAGATGCTGAACTGGAAATGACAATCTGTATTACAGAGCATATTCCTGTTCTAGATATGATTAAAGTGAAGCGTTATATGGAAGGCAAAAATACTCGCTTGGTCGGTCCAAACTGTCCAGGTGTCATCACTGCAGATGAGACGAAGATCGGTATTATGCCAGGCTATATTCATACAAAAGGGCATGTGGGCGTAGTTTCTCGTTCAGGTACACTAACGTATGAAGCGGTTCATCAGTTGACACAAGAAGGAATCGGTCAAACTACGGCTGTCGGAATTGGTGGAGACCCGGTAAACGGCACGAACTTTATCGACGTCTTGAAAGCATTCAATGAAGATCCAGAGACATATGCAGTAGTCATGATCGGTGAAATTGGTGGTACTGCAGAAGAAGAAGCAGCCACTTGGATTAAAGAAAATATGACGAAGCCTGTAGTTGGATTTATCGGCGGTCAAACAGCACCTGAAGGGAAGCGTATGGGACATGCAGGCGCTATAATTTCCGGAGGTAAAGGTACAGCTGCTGATAAAATCAAAGCTTTACAAGCAGCTGACGTTCAAGTCGCAGAAACACCTTCTGTCATAGGTGAAACATTAATCAAAGTCCTGAAAGAAAAAGGACTATACGAGAAATGTAAAACGAAGTAAACTGAAAGGAGTAGCTTAATTGCTACTCCTTTTTTCGTGCTCATGCTTGTAGTGTCGAACAGAGGAGAATTCGATGCTATATACTAATCAACAACTCCGTTTATTATACGTACATTATATCCATCCAGTACCTTTTAATCGCTTTACGAATCTATTACAAGAGAACCCTTCATTAGAAGATTTACACTCTTACTCCGCTCTTCAGTGGTCGTATGTTTTAAATTTACCCCTTGAAAAAACGGAACAATTTCCAATGAAATATAAAGAAATATCTTGTCTTCCTATAGTGGAAATGTTAAAGAAAAACGATTGTATTCCCATCACGTATTTTCATTCCAATTATCCCGAGGAGTTAAAACGATTATGTGATCCACCTGCTATTCTTTATACTAAAGGGAATACTCTTTTATTGAAAAAACATCCTTGTGTTGGCATCATTGGTTCTCGCAAAGCGACGAGCTATTCCAAAAAGGCATTGGAATTTATTGTGCCGCCACTCGTCGATCATCATATCCCAATTGTCTCAGGCTTAGCAGATGGAGCAGATACGATGGCCCATCAAGCTGCTATCGCGTATGGCGGAAAGACAATTGGCGTTTTAGGACATGGGTTTTCTCATATGTATCCGAAAAAGAATCAAAAAATTGCTGAAGAAATAGCGAAAAATCATTTACTTATGACGGAATATCCACCGTACTTTCCACCGGCAAAATGGACATTTCCTATGCGTAATCGGATTATTAGTGGTTTATCCAGCGCGTTAGTCATTACAGAATCTGTCGAAAAAAGTGGAACGATGAGTACAGTCGAGCATGCGCTTGATCATGGAAAAGAAATATTTGCAGTGCCTGGCTCGATAGATTCTGCTCTATCCGCGGGTCCAAATAAGCTGTTGGATGAAGGGGCCAAGCCGTTATGGAGTGGTTATCAGATTATTGACTCTTTACTATAAATTGGCCTATCCTCTTTTTGGCAGATGTTTAAAAGGTTGCTTTATTTCAAAAACTGTTATACATTTTGCAACAGATATTCTTTTGCTGAATAAATATAAAGAAATCTCTCTGAGGAGGGAACGATATGGCAGATTACTTAGTAATAGTGGAATCGCCTGCTAAAGCGAAAACGATTGAACGTTACTTAGGAAAGAAGTATAAAGTTAGTGCATCACTTGGTCATTTACGTGATTTACCCCGCAGTCAAATGGGTGTAGATACCGAAAATAATTATGAACCGAAGTATATTACGATCCGAGGAAAAGGACCAATTCTTCAAGACTTAAAAAAAGAAGCAAAAAAAGCGAAGAAAATTTTTCTGGCGGCTGACCCGGATCGTGAAGGGGAAGCGATAGCTTGGCATTTATCACATCAATTAGGTGTAGATATCGAATCTGATTGCCGCGTGGTCTTCAATGAAATCACAAAAGAAGCAATCAAAGAATCATTTAAACACCCTCGTCCTATTAACATGGATTTAGTGGACGCACAGCAAGCGAGAAGGATATTGGATAGATTGGTAGGCTATAACATTAGCCCGATCCTTTGGAAGAAAGTAAAAAAAGGATTATCCGCAGGACGCGTCCAATCAGTTGCTTTGCGTTTAATCATTGACCGAGAAAATGAAATCAATGCATTTGAACCAGAAGAGTACTGGTCCATTACTTCACAATTCACTAAAGATAATAAAACTTTTGAAGCACAATTTTATGGCGATGCTGCAGAAAAAGTGAAACTGACGAATCAAGAGCAAGTAGAAAAAATCGTCAATTCAATAAAGCCAGACGAATTCGAAGTATCAAAAGTAGTGAAAAAAGAACGTAAACGTAACCCAGCGTTGCCGTTCACAACCTCATCCCTTCAACAAGAGGCAGCACGTAAGCTGAATTTCCGTGCGAGAAAAACGATGATGCTAGCGCAACAATTATATGAAGGGATTGCGATCGGAAAAGAAGGTACAGTTGGTTTGATTACGTATATGCGTACCGACTCGACGAGAATCTCTGATACTGCAAAGGAAGAAGTGAAGTCATTCATCCATACTATGTATGGGGAAGAATTTATTTCAACTAGTACGAAGAAGACGAAAGCTAAAGCAAAAACACAGGATGCACACGAAGCAGTGAGGCCAACTTCAGCTATGCGGCCACCAGACGCGATGAAAGCGTTCTTAACAAGAGACCAACATCGTCTATATAAATTGATATGGGAACGTCTCATCGCAAGTCAAATGGCTCCAGCTGTTTTGGATACAGTGACTGCTGATTTCTTAAATGGCGATGTTCGCTTCAGAGCATCAGGCTCTCAAGTGAAATTTCCGGGTTTTATGAAAGTGTATATCGAAGGCAATGATGATCAACAAGAAGAAAAGGAAAATATTTTACCGCCTCTTGAAGAAGGCGAGCGTATTAAATATGCAGAAGTGGATCCGAAACAGCATTTCACGCAGCCGCCGCCAAGATATTCGGAGGCACGTTTAGTGAAGACGCTTGAAGAGCTAGGTATAGGTAGACCTTCTACGTACGCACCAACACTTGATACTATTCAAAAACGTGGATACGTCACACTGGATGCCAAACGATTTATTCCAACAGAACTCGGGGGAATCGTCCATCAAGCGGTGGATCAATACTTCCCTAATATCATCGATATCGAATTTACCAGACAAATGGAACAACGTCTCGACCATGTAGAAGAAGGCACAATCGAATGGCGCACTGTGATCGATGATTTCTATCGTGATTTCGAAAAACACGTAGAAGTAGCCGATGCCGAAATGGAAAAAATAGAAATAAAAGATGAACCAGCGGGCGAAGATTGTGAGAAATGTGGTTCTCCGATGGTTTACAAAATGGGACGTTACGGAAAATTCATGGCTTGCTCCAACTTCCCTGATTGTCGTAATACGAAGGCTATTATCAAACCAATTGGTGTGAAATGTCCGAAGTGTAAAGAAGGCGAAGTAGTCGAACGTAAAAGTAAGACAAAAAGAATCTTCTTCGGTTGTGATCAATATCCTGAATGTGACTATGTTTCATGGGATAAACCGATCGCAAGACCTTGTCCGAAATGTCAGCATACAATGGTTGAGAAACGCTTGAAAAAAGGCGTTCAAATCCAATGTACTGAATGTGATTATAAAGAAGAACCGCAAGGCTAGTATGTAAAAAATAATTAATTATAATGAGAAAGAGGTAGTTGTAATGACGCAAATTGTAAACGTGGTCGGAGCAGGGTTAGCCGGAAGTGAGGCTGCTTGGCAATTAGCTAATAGGGGAATTCAAGTAAAACTATTTGAAATGCGTCCTGTGAAGCAAACCCCCGCCCATCATACAGATAAATTTGCGGAGTTAGTATGTAGCAACTCGTTACGTGCCAATAACCTGACGAATGCTGTCGGAGTGATCAAAGAAGAGATGCGTCAATTGAATTCATTGATTATCCAAGCCGCGGATGATTGTGCGGTACCTGCTGGCGGTGCGCTTGCAGTAGATCGTCACGAATTCGCAGGCAACGTCACTGAAAAGATCCGAAATCATCCGAATATAGAAGTGATCAATGAAGAAGTAGTGAAAGTACCGGAAGGAATTACAGTAATTGCCTCTGGTCCACTCACTTCACCAGTATTAGCTGAAGAAATACGGCAGCTGACTGGAGAAGATTACTTATACTTCTATGATGCGGCAGCCCCAATCGTAGAAGCCGATTCCATCGATATGGATAAAGTGTATTTGAAGTCACGTTATGATAAAGGTGAAGCAGCATATTTAAATTGCCCTATGAATAACGAAGAATTCGAACGATTTTATGAAGCTTTAACCTCAGCTGAAGTTGCACCTTTAAAGGATTTTGAAAAAGAACTTTACTTTGAAGGATGTATGCCAATCGAAGAGATGGCGAAGCGCGGTGTCAAGACGATGTTATTCGGTCCGTTAAAACCGGTTGGACTTGAAGATCCTAAGACAGGAAAAGAGCCAAAAGCGGTTATTCAGTTACGACAGGATAACGCGGCGGGCACATTATATAACCTAGTAGGATTTCAGACACATCTAAAATGGGGAGCGCAAAAAGAAGTATTAAAATTGATACCTGGATTGGAAAATGTGGATATCGTGCGCTATGGTGTGATGCATCGTAATACATTTATCAACTCACCTAGAGTATTGAACTGCACATATCAACTTAAAACACAGCCAACCATCCTATTTGCGGGTCAAGTAACAGGTGTAGAAGGCTATGTTGAATCAGCAGGATCAGGATTGATTGCAGGTATTAATGCGGCGCAGCTGGCAAAGGGCGAGAAGCCAGTCCGTTTTCCGAGAGAAACAGCTCTTGGCAGCATGGCGCGTTATATTACCGAAGCCGACCCAACGAATTTCCAGCCGATTAACATCAATTTTGGATTATTCCCTGAGCTAAATAGGCGGTATAGAACAAAAGCCGAACGAGCAAACAAACATGCGACGCGCGCATTGGATGCATTGCAAGAATTTAAATTAATGACAAACATATAACTGAAGATCGAACTCCACGTAATCGGAGTTCTGTCTTCAGTTTTTTAGTTGTACTAGCCATGTGCAACTTCTTACTAGATATGACGTCATATATTTCGGGAGAATTAATCGCGGATATGAAGAAAATTCCTTAGCTGTTAAAGTAATTTGACTGTTATGTGACGAAAATAGTTCTTATATTTAAAAATGATCAAGAATCAGTTTTTCAAAGTTGCCCTAAATTCCTTGCTAATGTATAGTGTTTTATGGACAACATTCGACTTTGGCAGTTTATTTCGAACTGTATGTAATCAATAACCTTTCAAATCTTCAGGTGCACGTTGTACGATGATAAATTCGTATCGAGGTGATCAAATGATTCCTGAAATAAAACAATTGGCAGACGAATATGTATCTTATATTCGACTAGAGAAAAACTACTCGTCCTACACCGTCGCGGAGTATGAAAACGATCTTCGGGATTTTTTATTGTTCCTGCAAGAAGAGGGAATCGAGAAATTAGAAGAAGTCGATTACCCTGTGGCTAGGCTGTATATAACACGATTATATGATCGTTCTTATGCAAAAACTAGCATTTCCAGGAAAATATCAGCCATCCGCTCATTTTACACATTCATGAATGCTCGATACGGGATTGAAGATCAAGCATTTAGATTATTGTATCATCCGAAGCAAGAAGAACGCCTTCCTGCTTTTTTCTATCAGCAAGAGTTGGAAAAGCTTTTTGAAGTCACGATGGGAGAAGATTTTCGCTCTTTGCGAGACCGTGCTTTACTCGAGTTGCTATATGCAACGGGGATCCGTGTCGGTGAATTAGTAGAAATCGAAGTGCAAGATGTGGATCATTATTTAAGCATTGTGAAAGTAATGGGTAAAGGACGAAAAGAACGATTTGTGCCATTCGGAAGTTTTGCAGAGGAAGCGTTGCAAAACTATATAGAGAGTAGTCGCCCACAATTGATGAAGCAAAAGAAGCATGCAAAATTGTTCGTCAATCTGCGTGGTGACCCTCTGACGGATCGCGGTGTGCGCTATGTATTAGATGGTTTAATGGAGAAAGCATCTCTGCATACAAATATTACACCACATATGATCCGGCATACGTTTGCGACACATTTGCTTGGGGCTGGAGCAGATCTTCGGTCAGTACAAGAATTGCTGGGACATAGCCATCTATCTTCAACTCAGGTCTATACCCATATCACAAATGAACACTTACGTCAGACTTATTTACAAACGCACCCTCGTGCTTAGGAGGAACTATAATGAAATTTCATGCAACAACGATATTTGCTATTCATCATGATGGGCAATGTGCTATGTCAGGTGATGGGCAAGTGACGATGGGCGAGTCGGTCGTCATGAAGCACACAGCGAAGAAAGTCCGTAGATTATTTAACGGTAAAGTCTTAGCTGGTTTTGCTGGTTCTGTAGCAGATGCTTTTACGCTATTCGATTTATTTGAAGCTAAACTCAATGAATATGATGGAAATCTTCAGCGAGCGGCAGTTGAACTTGCTAAAGAATGGCGTGGAGATCGTATACTGCGCAAATTAGAAGCGTTGTTACTTGTTATGGACGAAAATACGCTATTACTCGTATCAGGTACTGGTGAAGTAATAGAGCCAGATGACGGGGTATTGGCCATTGGTTCCGGGGGTAATTACGCACTAGCGGCCGGACGTGCATTGAAGAAGCATAGCAGTGAATTGACAGCGAAAGAAATTGCTGAAATTTCACTTGAGACAGCAGCTGATATTTGTGTGTTCACCAATCATAATATTATCGTGGAGGTGCTTTAAGTGATGAAGCAAGAGATGACTCCTAAAGCGCTCACAGCGTATTTAAATCGTTATATTATTGGGCAAGAAAAAGCTAAGAAGGCAGTTGCTGTTGCTATGCGTAATCGTTATCGTCGTATGCAGTTGACTGCTGAAGAACAAGAAGAGGTCATTCCCAAAAACATTTTGATGATTGGACCTACAGGTGTTGGAAAAACAGAGATTGCCCGAAGAATTGCCAAGTTGATTCATGCACCTTTCGTAAAAGTCGAAGCGACAAAGTTTACGGAAGTCGGATATGTAGGACGAGATGTTGAGTCCATGATTCGCGATTTAACTGAAGTTGGAGTACGCATGGTGAAAGAAGATATGCGCGAAGCGGTTAAAAAGCAGTCTCAAAAGTTAGCGGAAGAACGGTTAGTAAAGTTGCTAGTCCCTGAGGCGAAAAAAAATACAGAAGGTCAAAATCCTTTTGAAATGTTTTTCGGTCAAAAGACACAGCCAGAGCCCGAACAAACAGAAGATCAATCTGAGATTAGACGCAAGCGTTCAGAGATCGCTGCGCAACTTGCAAGTGGTCTAATCGAAGAGAAAATGGTGACGGTAGACGTGCAAGCGCAACACCCCTCTTTATTCGATGCATTGCAAGGGTCTGGTATGGATCAAATGTCGGGTATGCAAGACGCTTTATCTTCACTTATGCCGAAAAAGAAAGTTCAGCGTCGCATGAAAGTCAAAGATGCAAGAGTTGTACTGGAAGCGGAAGAAGCGGATAAGTTAATTGATCAAGATGAAGTAGCGCGTAAAGGGATTGAGTTAACGGAACAAGCGGGAATTATTTTCCTTGATGAAATGGATAAAATCGCAAGTAGCAATCAAAAATCATCAGGTGAAGTGTCTCGTGAAGGTGTACAACGTGATATTTTGCCAATCGTCGAAGGTTCTACGGTTACAACCAAATATGGTGCTGTTAAGACCGATTATATTTTGTTCATTGCCGCAGGAGCATTCCATATGTCGAAACCGTCTGATATTATTCCGGAGTTGCAAGGTAGATTCCCGATTCGTGTAGAATTAGATAAATTGACAAAAGGTGATTTTGAGCGCATACTGCGAGAACCAGATTTTTCTTTATTAAAACAATATGAACGACTTCTTGCGACAGAAGATGTCGAAATTGAATTTACAGATGAAGCAATTAGCAAGCTGGCTGAAATTGCGTTTGAGGTAAATAATGAAACAGAAAATATTGGTGCAAGAAGATTGCATACGATTTTGGAGAAGTTGCTAGAAGATTTATCATTTGAAGCGGCAGAAATCGGTCCTGCATCTATCAAGATTACACCAGCATATGTAGATGAAAAGCTGGATGGAATTGTAAAGAACAAAGATTTGTCACAATTTATTCTATAAGGAAGTCGTAATAGTTTATTTAATGATTTAAAACCTTTAGAATATTCATTAAAGTCTGAAGAGAACCTTAAGGAGGAACAACAAAGATGAGTTTATTAGTTAAAACAAGAAAAATTAATGCGATGTTACAAGAAGGTGCAGGCGGTCCTGTAAACTTTAAAGAGATGGCAGAAGAACTAAGTGAGGTAATTGATTGTAACGCGTTTATCGTAAGTAGAAGAGGTAAATTACTTGGTTTAGAAATCCATCATCAAATTGACAATGAACGCATGAAGAAAATGTTCGAAGATCGTAAATTCCCTGAAGAGTATACGAATCGCTTATTCCAAATTAATGAAACATCTCCAAATATCGATATCGAGAGTGAACATACTGTATTCCCTATCGAAAACAAAGAACTATTCCAAGAAGGTTTAACTACTATCGTCCCAATTATCGGTGGTGGCGAACGCTTAGGTACTTTAATTCTTGCGCGACTAAAAGAGGGATTTACAGAAGATGATCTAATCCTTGCTGAATATGGTGCAACAGTAGTAGGCATGGAAATTTTACGTGAAAAATCAGAGGAAATTGAACATGAAGCGCGCAGTAAAGCAGTTGTGCAAATGGCGATTAACTCATTGTCTTACAGTGAACATGAAGCAATCGAGCATATCTTTAAAGAGTTAGACGGTAATGAAGGGTTGCTTGTAGCCTCTAAAATCGCTGATCGTGTTGGAATTACACGTTCAGTAATTGTTAACGCACTTCGTAAACTTGAAAGTGCTGGGGTTATTGAATCACGTTCTCTAGGAATGAAAGGGACGTATATTAAAGTATTGAATGATAAATTCCTAGCAGAGCTTGAGAAACACAATTCATAAAATTAAATACTGTTTCAAAAGTAAATTGTTTAGAAACTGAAGAAACTTCCGTTATTACGGATTTTCTTCGGTTTTTTTATTGAAATCTTCCTATTTTGACGAGCTGGATTAATCTTATGTCTCAGATATATGAAATAGGAAATATCAATTACATTAGGCTTAGTGCGTTAGAATTGAATGTAACTGAAAGAATATAGTAGCAAGTCATTTACACTATATAGTAATTGGTGATTAAATAACTTATGTTAAGATAAAAGCAATTTTTGTTCAATACATAAAATACAAATTTGTATGATACGAAGTAATTAGTAGCAATATGTAGACTACTCTGAATCCTTTTCAATAGTTATTTTATACTATAATTCTGTTTAGAAAACATTGGACAAAAATCATTAGTCTCAGCTACAATAGAGTAATAGTATAATAAAAAATGACCTATTTAGACAAAGATAGAATATAAGAGTAGTATAATATGGATTTTTTTGAGGAAACCGCGAAAAATGTGATAAATGAGGGAAAGGTGGGGAAACGATGGAGATTTATGGTGGTACCATCAACCTGCTTGAAAAAGGTTTAGATTATTCATCTGCAAAAGGGAAAGCAATTTCGCAAAATATAGCGAATGTAGACACACCTAACTATAAAACTAAAAATGTTAATTTTAAAGAAGTGTTCTCGAATGAGAAAAGTAAGAGTCTAGAAGCGTACAAGACTGACTCGAGACATTTAGACTTTATCCATTCAACGACAAGTAAAACATGGGATTTATCAAATTTACGTTATCGACAAGACCGCAATGGTGTAGATATGGATAAAGAGCAAGCAGACTTAGCTGCCAATCAAATATATAACTCTGCTTTAATAGAACGATTAAATGGGAAATTCAATTCATTACAAAGTGTTATAAAAGGAGGCCGTTGATCATGAGTATATTTCATAGTCTGAACTCGTCGTCTTCTGCATTAACCGCTCAACGTCTTCGCATGGATGTCATATCATCCAATATGGCGAATGTCGATTCGACTCGAGCAAAGCAAGTTGATGGCGAGTGGCAACCGTATAGAAGGAAAACTGTCACATTACAACCGAAAGATGGACAGTTTTCTTCATTCTTGCAAGTTGCAAAAGGCGTCCACTCACACGGTAATGCAGGAAATGGTGTGGTCGTATCACGCGTGAAAGAAGATCGGGAGACACCTTTCAAATTGGTTTTTGACCCCACTCATCCAGATGCGAATGAAGAAGGTTATGTAGAAATGCCAAATATCGACCCTTTACGTGAAATGATTGATTTAATGTCCGCAACCAGATCGTATGAAGCGAATGTAACCGCATTGAATGCAAATAAATCTATGTTAATGAAAGCATTAGAGATAGGAAGATAAAATAGGAGTGAACTAGATGGCCATACAATCAATTACAGGTGCTATGCCTACCACGTCGATTCAGCAACCTGAAGTTAAAACACAAAGAACGCCTTTTGAAGCCCAGCAGAACTTCTCAGCAATGTTAAACGACGCGATTCATCAAGTAAACCAAACACAAAAAGTCTCGGATTCTATGACGACAAAACTTGTTAAAGGTGAAGATGTCGATTTACATAATGTGATGATCTCAGCACAAAAAGCGAGTATTGCATTCAATGCAACAATGGAAGTGCGCAATAAAGTGGTAGAAGCATACCAAGAAATCATTAGAATGCCTGTCTAACAGATAGAAAGCGCTAGGCGAAAGAGTGGATCTAACCTAGTGAGGCTGACCGGGGGATTAGAATGAAAGAAAGATTGACAAAACTCAAAGCGGATCTCAAAGCTTTCTGGGAAAGTCGAACAAAAAATCAAAAAATTATATATATAACGACAGCCGCCAGCATAATTGCGTTGGCAGTTTTTTTAACAGTGGCTATGTCACGTACTACATATGTAACGCTTTATTCAGAAGTATCACCATCTGAAATTGGGCGAATAAAAGAAGTACTTGAGGGACAAGGGGTACCTTATCAAGTAGAGCCCGGGGGTACTGCAATATCAGTACCTGAAAAACAATTAGATAATCTACGCGTATCGCTCGCAGCTGAAGGTTTCCCAGATTCCGGTCTGATCGATTATTCGTTCTTCTCGGATAATGCTGGGTTCGGTACTACAGACAATGAATTTAATATGATTAAGCTTGCTGCGATGCAAACAGAATTAGCTAATCTAATAAAGGGTATAGAAGGTATTAAGGACGCAAAAGTGATGCTTACCTTACCGACAGAAGGTATTTTTGTAAACGACACGACATCAGAAGCTAGTGCAGCGATTATGTTGAAGACGAATCCGGGACAAAACTTTTCTGAACAACAAATCACGTCCCTTTATAATCTAGTCTCAAAAAGCTTACCTAATCTATCTAATGAAAATATCGTCATCCAGAACCAATACTTTGAGTATTTCGATCTGAAAGATTCAGGAAATTCTTATGGAGCCAGTGTGACTGATCAAATGGGCGTGAAAAAGACCATTGAGCGCGACTTACAACGGCAAGTTCAAATGATGCTCGGTACGTTGATGGGACAAGACAAAGTAGTTGTTTCCGTTACGACAGATATTGATTTTAAGAAGGAAAAACGTGAAGAGAATCTGGTTACACCCGTAGATCCGGAGAATATGGAAGGCATTGCGTTGAGCGTGCAACGGATAACTGAGTCATTTTCAGGTACGAATCCAGCAGTAGGGGGTACACCTGAAGGAGAAGATCCGACTGATAATCGCACTACCTATGTTGAAGGTGAAGGCGGAGACGGAGATTACGAACGTCTCGAAGAAACGATTAATAATGAAGTAAATAGAATTAGAAAAGATATAGTGGAGAGTCCATACAAAATTAGTAATATCGGAATACAAGTGATGATTGAACCACCTACTGCGGATGATCCAACTTCATTGGCACCCGAAGTACGGCAAGATGTTGAACGTATTCTAGAAACCATTGTACGTACCTCATTGGATACAGAAGTAGCTGGAGAATTAACAGAAGAGATATTAGCTGAGAAAATAGCGGTTTCCGTTCAGCCGTTAAAGGGGAAAAATGTGGTCTTTGAAGATACTAAGACAATCATCCCTTGGTGGATATATTTGATTGGCGGTGTCTTGTTACTTGCAATTATTGTTCTTGTTATCTTGTTCTTGAGAAAGAGACGTAATGAAGCAGAAATAGAAGAAGAGTTAGCTGAAGAACAAGCTCAGACTCAATTAGATTCAGTACAAGTCGATGATATCAACTTGGAACAAGAGACGGAAGCGACAGCACGCAGAAAACAGCTAGAAAAAATGGCTAAAGATAAACCAGAAGAATTTGCGAAATTATTACGAACATGGATCACCAAGGAGTAACGGAGGGGTTTAGTTGGTTAAGAAAGATAAAGACATGTCAGGAAAACAAAAAGCTGCTCTTTTGCTTATCTCTTTGGGTCCAGAGGTTTCGGCTTCTATCTATAAGCATTTGAATGAAGAAGAGATTGAGCAACTGACATTAGAGATTTCGGGTGTGAAAAAAGTAGAATCCTCTGTAAAAGAAGAGATTATTGAGGAATTTCACAATATTGCCCTTGCGCAGGATTACATTTCTCAAGGTGGTATTGGCTATGCCAAGACAGTGCTTGAAAAAGCATTGGGAAAAGACCATGCCCAAGCAATTATTAACCGTTTAACATCTTCACTCCAAGTGCGACCGTTTGATTTTGCAAGGCGTGCAGAACCATCACAAATATTAAATTTCATCCAAAATGAACACCCACAGACGATTGCATTGATTTTGTCATATCTGGAAGCGGAGCAGGCGGGTTTAATCCTGTCACAGCTTCCGCAAGAAATGCAAGCTGATATTGCAAAGCGAATTGCTACAATGGAATCGACTTCACCTGAAGTAATCAGTGAGATAGAAGCTGTACTTGAACGAAAATTATCGTCTACTGTAACTCAAGACTTTACTGAAACTGGCGGAGTAGATGCAGTCGTTGAAGTGCTAAATGGAGTAGATCGTTCGACGGAGAAAACGATTCTCGATGCTCTTGAAATACAAGATCCTGAGCTCGCTGAAGAGATTCGCAAAAGAATGTTTGTGTTCGAAGATATTATTACATTGGATAACCGTTCAATTCAGCGTGTCATCCGTGACTGTGAAAATGAAGATTTGATTTTAGCGATGAAAGTATCTAGTGAAGAAGTAAAAGATATCTTATTCAAGAACATGTCACAACGTATGGCAGAGTCGTTCAGGGAAGAGATGGATGTAATGGGGCCTGTGCGACTGCGCGACGTGGAAGAAGCACAATCCCGTATCGTAGGAATTATCCGAAGACTTGAAGATGCAGGCGAAATCATCATAGCGCGTGGTGGAGGAGATGACATCATTGTCTAATTTGTTTCGTTCCGAGCGAACTGTCATGAATCAACATCCAACAAAAGCAATATCGATACGTAATTTGCAATCATTGGAACCAGACGAAAAAGTGGAAGAGCCCGTCGATACAGGCATGATGTTCATGGAACGTAATCGCCTATTACAAGAGATGGAGCAACGTAAAAACATTGTAGATGCTGAAATAAAACAGCGATTAGAGCAAGCAGCAGCGGATATCGAATCAATGCATGTAGCTTGGGCACGAGAAAAAGAAGAATTACAGCAACAAGCATATGACGAGGGATTTCAAGTTGGATTCGATGATGGACGCAATAAAGCGATGGCTGAAATGCGTGAAATGGTAAATGCTGCGAACGAAACTACTACATTATCTTACGAGAATGCGACACAATATTTAATCAATCAAGAACGAGTAATTTTGGACATCGGAATGAAGTCGGCGGAACGGATTATTAATAAAGTGATAGAAGAAGACGATGAGACGTATTTATCCATCGTGCGAAAAGGAATTAAAGAAGCGCAAGAAAGCAAGGAAATAAAACTGTTCGTCCCAACTGAACAGTTTAAAATGGTCACGATGCATCGCGCTGAGCTCGCATCAATTTTTCCGCCAGAAACGCCATTCCTTATTTTCGTCAATGAAGATTTCAATGCAACAGATTGCTTTATCGAAACGAACCATGGCCGAATCGTAGTGAGTGTAGATGAGCAACTGAATGAACTGAAAGAACAATTGGTGAAAATCATGGAGGATGGTGTGTGAATTTGAAAAAAGCCGAAGATTTAATTCCGATTATCCCAAATATCAATACAATGAAAAAGTATGGTCGAGTAATACGAGTTGTTGGGTTGCTTATAGAATCGGAAGGTCCTGAATCATCGATCGGAGACGTATGTTTCATCCATTTGAACATTCCGGAAGGAGGACGATCCTTAATTCAAGCGGAAGTCGTAGGTTTTAGAGAAGATATTGTCATGCTGATGCCTTACACGGATATACGCAATATTTCAAGTGGCTGTCTAGTCGAAACATTGGGCAAACCACTCGAAGTAAAAGTCGGTATGAATCTATTAGGACAAGTCCTGGATTCTTTAGGAAGACCTATTGACTCAAGCCCATTACCTAAAGGCTTGGCAACTGTGCGTACGGAAAACAGTCCACCAAACGTTTTAACACGTCCTACTATTAATGACAAGTTAGCTGTAGGAGTGAAAGCAATCGATGGGATGTTAACGGTAGGCAGCGGTCAACGTGTAGGGATTTTTGCGGGTTCTGGTGTCGGCAAAAGTACATTGCTCGGGATGATTGCACGTAATACGGAAGCGGATATCAACGTGATCGCACTTATAGGTGAACGTGGCCGTGAAGTTCGTGAGTTCATCGACAGAGACCTAGGTCCAGAGGGCTTAAAGAAAACAATTGTAGTCGCCGCCACTTCAGATCAGCCAGCGCTGATGCGAATCAAAGGTGCCATGACAGCGACAGCGATTGCAGAATACTTCCGAGATAAAGGTCTGAACGTCATGCTGATGATGGACTCAGTCACACGTGTAGCTATGGCGCAGCGTGAGATTGGTCTAGCGGTCGGAGAACCACCTGCAACCCGAGGATACACCCCTTCTGTTTTCGCTATTTTACCTAAGCTTTTGGAACGAAGTGGTACAAATGAAAAAGGTGCTATCACTGCATTTTACACCGTGCTGGTAGATGGTGACGATATGAATGAGCCGATAGCAGATGCTGTTCGAGGAATTCTCGACGGTCATATAGTCTTAGACCGAACGCTTGCCAATAAAGGTCAATACCCTGCAATCAATGTTTTGAAAAGTGTTAGTCGTCTGATGAATCATATAGCAGACCCTGAGCATTTGAAAGCAGCCGCAAAACTACGCGAACTGTATTATGCCTATGATAAATCCGAAGATTTGATTAATATTGGTGCATATAAAAAAGGGACGTCACGAGAAATAGACGAAGCGATTGAATATGAACCGATCATTACCGATTTTCTAAAACAAAAATTTAACGAGAATATACAATTGGAAGATACGGTAAATGAAATGATCGCGTTAGCTTCTGGAGGAGGAGAGCGCAGATGACTTCTTTCTATTATCGTTTTGACAAAGTACTAAATTTACGTGAACAAGAACGCGATGAAACGGAAATGGCATATAAAGAAGCGATTGAAGAATTTGAAAAAATTGCAACGCAACTGTATCACCAAATGAAAAAGAAAGAAAATGTCTTGGAAGAGCAACGACAACGAATGAACACAGGTTTTTCTATTGATGACTTGCACAGCTACTCCCGATTTATTAACACATTAGACTTATCGATTGATCATATTCAGCAAGAGGTAATGAAGTCTCGTTCGAAAATGAATTGGTATGAGTCTCAATTGCTGGAGAAAAATATCGAAGTGAAGAAGTTTGAAAAAATGAAAGAGATTGGGAAAGAACAATATGATGTCGAAATGGAACACATAGAGACAAATCGGATTGACGAACTATCAACAATGAAATTTCGTTCAAGAGAAGACGGGTGGTAAAGTGGCTAAGTTAAAAAAGAAAAAGGAAGTTGGAAAACCAATAGAGGGACAAAGTAAAAAGTCTATTGGCTTTTTCCAAATATTGCTCGCATGGATTATCATCCCTCTTATGTTCACGACGGCAGTCGTTTTGATCATAGCTAAAGTAGCTGATGTAAACGTTTTTGATCAGGCGAAAGAGTGGACAGCAAAAGTTCCGTTCCTAGAACAAAAAACACCTGATGAAAAGGTCGAGGGTGATTTAATACTAGAAGAACGTGTCATATCTCTTCAAGCGGAGATTCAAGAAAAAGAAGCACAACTATTTGAAGTTCAAGATGAGCTAACGCAAGTAAAAGATTCAAATGAAACACTTGTGATAGAGAAAGAAAAGCTGAATGAAGAAATCGAGAAACTAAAACTCGCGCAAAGTGAAGCGAAGCGTGATTTTAAAGAAATTATCACGACGTATGAGCAAATGTCGGCCAAATCATCAGCTCCTGTCATTACAAAAATGGGAGACGCAGAAGCTGTACAAATATTATCTAGTCTAAAGCCCGCTACTTTAGCGGCTATACTAGAGAAAATGTCCCCTGAAGATGCTGCTAAATATACATCTATGCTTACAAAGTAGTATAATAGTAATTGAGGGAGGTGGAAAAGTGAATGTAGGACTATTAACGGGTGTAGGTTCTCCGAGCATTCCTGTAAACTCATCCGCTACTAAAGCAAATATTAAAGGCGAAGGATTTGGGAGTGTATTTCAAAGTCTGATGTCTGCAACAGCTATACCTGCTAAACAGCAGACGCTGGGTACCGATCGAGAGTTAACGAAATTACTTGACGATGTACTTAACGCTGATTCGTTGGAAGAGTTAAAGGGGCTTCTTGAAGAGTTAAAGCAGTCTGATAAATCTCCAACTATTGCCCAGTTATTAAAAGAGACAGGAATGCTTCACAGTACTTCAGTTAAGCTTAATGAAGATATTAAGGGAGAGTTAATGGATCTATCAAACTTTGATAAGTTACCTAGTCTGCAACAATTAGCACATCTCATTAGTGAAAAACCTGATAGACTAATAGAATCAATTACAAACGTACTAGAAGATGCTGGTATGTCCAAAGAACAACTGGATCAGATAGCCGCAACAGGAGATATTTGGTTCGTGCTTGATGTATTACAAGAATTACCTACTGAAAAAGTTCAAGCCGCTATACAGAACATAACACCTAAAGAATCAGTAGAATTGACAGCGTTGCTTAAATCAATTGAACTAGTTGCACCTAAAATGGATTTATATACAAAACAAATAGATCTCGTAAAAACGATTCAGCCGATTCTTTCACAATTTGCTAGTCAACTGGAACAAAAGACTATACAACCCGAAGTGAAACAACCTGTACATATTCCGACAGCTATGCAACAGGTCATTCGATTCACAACGGAACAATCTGCCGCAGACACAAAGCAACAAGATCAACAATCTAAACCTGGTGAAACAGTTACTCCGGTTATAACCGCTTCACCGACTGAAACAAGGCCAGTATTCCAAATGAGCGCTACAGAAAAAACACCGGAAAGTCGAAGTGAAGCTTTGATGCGCGAATTCCAGGCAGTGCTAAACCGAGCAAACTTTGGTCAGACGAATGGAATGAATCGTATTTCAATCAAACTATACCCGGAACATCTCGGGCAAGTCCGAATTGAGTTGCTAGAGGTGAACGGTGTCATGACTGCAAGAATCTTAGCATCTACTGCGATGGCACGTGAAATGCTCGACAGCCAAATGCATCAGTTGCGTCATGCGTTTAATCAACAGAATTTGCAAGTAGATCGAATTGATTTATCGCAAACCCTACAAGATCCGTCAAAGAGCGATCGAGAACAAGCTTTTAACAAGCAAAACCAGCAACAAAAAGAACAGGCCACTGATCATAATGAAACTCAAGAAGAACAGCAACAAACATTCCAAGAATTCATGATTGAACTGGAGGCGTAACCATTGCCGGAAGGAACAAATTCCACAACAACTAATAGTGCGATTACAGATTCCATGTATTTAGTCAATAAGCAACGCGATCAGCGAAAAACTGGGCCCGATACAATGGGAAAAGACGCATTCATGAAAATATTGATCGCACAGATGGCGAATCAAGATCCAACGAACCCGATGAAAGATACAGAGTTTGTCGCGCAAATGGCGCAGTTTTCATCATTGGAACAAACGATGAACTTAGCAAAGGCATTTGAGAAGTTTGCAGATTCACAAAATCAAAGTCAGTTAATCCAGTACAACAGTTTTGTAGGGAAAGAAATACGCTGGCATGAAGTATCAGATAAACAAGGTGAAGATAACCAGCCGATCATCAATGAAGGGACTGGCATCATTCAGTCGATTAAGTATATCGATGGTTCGGTGATTTTCACGATGGCGGACGGCAAGGAACTGTCACCAGGAAACATTTCCGAAGTAATGGGGAACGGTTCTAATTCAAGCCCAGGAGCAGTCGGTCAACCAAACAGTCTAGTACAAGCTAGTATGCTAATTGGTAAGACAGTAGGCTACATGGAAGGTGAAGAAGAACGTACAGGGAAAGTCGTATCGGTTACAAATAAAGAAGGTAGTCTCCACTATGTATTGCAGGACGGTACGAAAATTGAAGGCAATCAATTTGCAACAATCAGTGAATAATTGAATGGAGCGATGTCATGAACAAGATCAATGCCCATCGCGTTCCATCACCGCCACTCATACACCAAGGACAGATACAAGCGCAATCTAAGCAGTCATTTCTTGAACACTTACAGCAAGCAACGCAGCCAGAGAAATTAAAAATTAGTAAACATGCGAATGACCGGTTGCAAGAACGTGGCATTCAAATGACCGATGCAGAATGGGCGCGTATTACAGAAAAAATAGACGAGGCGAAGAGGAAAGGAATCCGTGATTCACTCGTGTTAACTGATCAAGCCGCACTCATTGTCAGTGCGAAGAACTCAACCGTGATCACCGCGATGAACCGCATGGAAGCGAAAGATCAACTATTTACGAATATTGACGGCACGATACTACTCAGCTAAACACGGCAGGACCTTAACAGGATGCCAACTGCACCGCCGACTGATTGACGTGGTGCACTCTAAAACCGAGAGGGGAAACTGTACTATGATTCGCTCAATGTACTCAGGAATTTCTGGACTAAAGAACTTCCAAACGAAATTAGATGTAATTGGTAACAATATTGCTAACGTGAATACTTATGGATTTAAGAAGGGGCGTACGGTTTTTAAGGATTTGTATTCGCAGACTGTTGCGGGTGCATCGGAACCTGGTGCAAATCGTGGTGGTGTGAATCCGAAACAGGTTGGTTTAGGATCTCAATTAGCTACCATTGATACTATTCATTCTGGTGGGTCTATGCAGACTACTGGAAATACATTAGATTTGGCTATTGAAGGTGATGGTTTCTTTGTAGTTGAAGATGGAACGCAAAAATTTTATACCAGAGCAGGAAACTTTTATTTAGACGCTGGAGACGGTACAGGAGAAGCCTCTTTGGTAGACGGTGATGGGAGATACGTCTTAAACAGCGATGAAAGTCATATTACAATTCCAATAACGGCTACTTCACTTTCAATTGGTCAAGATGGGAAGGTAGTATTTGTTAATGCTGATGGCGAACTAGATGAACGTGGCCAAGTAGCTGTCGCTAAATTTAACAACTCAGGTGGTCTGACAAAGATTGGCGGTAATCTATATCAGGAATCAGCGAACTCAGGTGCGCCATCTGATCTATTAACTCCTCTTGAAGAAGGAAGAGGAGCGATAAGATCTGGCTCCCTAGAAATGTCCAACGTAGACCTCTCAGAAGAGTTCACAGAAATGATCGTTGCACAACGTGGATTCCAAGCCAACACGCGAATCATCACCACATCAGATGAAATCTTACAAGAACTAGTAAACTTGAAACGATAACATAGCATAGTTTGAAAAGGAGGGTCGGGCCGGCCTTGGCCTGGCCCCTTACATATGATTAAAGTGACAAGATTGAATCGAACGACTTTCACACTCAACGCACTGTACATAGAGAGAGTCGAGTCGTTTCCAGATACGACGATTACGTTGACGACTGGATCAAAGTACGTCGTTCTGGATTCAGCCGAAGAAGTAAACAGCCGGATCATTGAGTTTTATCGTGCAGTCCAGCTACTATCCAATCCGCATATTCGGGGTGATGAAGAAGATGAAGAATAAATTATTGACGATTTCATTGATCATTTTAGTGAGTATTACGTTGATCGGTGTCGTGGCGGTCGTATTGATATTGAATTTCAACAAAGACAGTGACGGAGAAGAAAAAGCACCGTCAATTGATGAAATTATTGAGTCATCAGTGGATATGGAAGAAATTACAACAAACTTATCTGGCCGTAATTTTGTCCGTATCTCTCTGAAAATCCAGACAGACAGTAAAAAGGCAGCAGAAGAATTAACGAAACGCGATTTTCAAGTGAAGAACCTAGCTATTCAAGAACTATCGGAAATGACCACAAAAGATCTTGAAGGGAAAGCGGGAAAACAACAATTTGAAGATACTATTAAAGCGAAGTTAAACGAGCTGATGCAAGATGGTGAAATACAAAAGGTGTATATTGTCTCATATATCATCCAGTGACGGCTGGAGTAATCTACGAGAGAAGTGTGCGCGATGGGAGGTGGACCTATGTCAGCAGATGTACTGTCCCAAAATGAAATAGATGCGCTGCTGTCTGCTTTATCGACGGGTGAAATGTCAGCAGAGGAAATGAAAAAAGAAGAAGAAACTAGAAAAGTACGTGTTTATGACTTTAAACGTGCTCTTCGTTTCTCAAAAGACCAAATTCGTAGTCTGACAAGAATTCATGAAAACTTCGCTAGACTGCTCACGACGTACTTTTCGGCCCAATTGCGTACGTATGTCCAAATCAATGTGATGTCGGTAGATCAGATCCCGTTTGAAGAATTTATTAGCTCGATACCGAATATGACATTAATCAATATCTTCGATGTATCACCGCTCGAAGGGAATATTTTGATGGAAGTCAATCCGAATGTTGCGTATTCGATGTTGGAGCGACTGATGGGTGGTTTTGGATCGAGTTCGGGAAAAGCAGAAAATATGACAGAGATTGAAACGAAGATTTTGACCAATTTATTTGAACGTTCATTTGACAGCTTACGGGAAGCTTGGTCAGGGCTAATTGACATTGATCCGTATCTGACGGAGATGGAAGTCAATCCGCAATTTCTCCAAATGATTTCACCGAACGAAACGGTAATCGTTATTTCATTTAATATTATGATTGGAGAATCGAGTGGCATGATCAACATGTGTATTCCACACGTTGTGTTGGAGCCAATTATTCCGAACCTTTCTGTGCAGTATTGGATGCAGACGAATAAAAAAGAACCTACTGCTGAACAAAGCATAGAATTGGAAAGACGTATTAAAAATGCAACACTCCCTATAGTAGCTGACCTTGGGAAAGGACAAATTTCTATCGAAGATTTCTTGCATCTGCAGCTTGGCGATGTCATTTCACTGGACACAAGCATTGAGGAACCTCTAACGATAAGAATAGGGGAAAGACCTAAATTCACAGCGCAGCCTGGAAAGCTACGTAATCGTATGGCTGTTCAAATACTGGAAATTTTGAATACGGGAGAGGATGACGATGATGAGTGATAATATTCTCTCACAGGAAGAGATTGAAGCGTTGTTACGGGGTGAAACATTAGAACCTACAGAAGCAACTGAACCTGAACCCGAAGTTATCAATATTAGCGATTATTTGACCGAAATGGAGCAAGATGCATTAGGTGAAGTGGGGAATATCTCATTCGGAAGTTCGGCAACTGCACTTTCCGCTTTGCTCGGACAAAAAGTAGAAATTACCACACCACAAATTACATTAATCCAACGTGATAATTTGGAAGATGATTTCGTCCATCCATATGTAGCTATCAAGGTTGAATATACAGAGGGATTAAGCGGAGTCAACTTGTTGGTGATTAAACAAAGTGATGCGGCAATCATTGCAGACCTCATGTTAGGCGGAGATGGGACGGCACCGAATCAAGAACTAAGTGAAATTCACTTGAGCGCAGTGCAAGAAGCGATGAATCAAATGATGGGATCATCAGCGACTTCGATGTCTACTATCTTCAACAAAAAAGTAGATATTTCACCTCCTACTATTGATTTGATGAATATTCAAATAGATCAAGGGACAGAAATTATTCCTGCACATAATTTATTGATTCGTGTGTCCTTCAATTTAAAAGTTGGCGAGTTGATTGATTCTGATATTATGCAATTATTTCCGTTGGAGTTTGGTAAAAAGCTAGTATCTTCACTAATGGGAGAAGAAGAAGCGGCAACTGTGACGGAAGTACCACCTAGTCCGCAAGCACCTCCATACTCTGAACCGGAGCCTGCATATGCACCAGAACCTGCACCTGTACAACCACAATCGCAATCGCAATATCAAGCACCGCCTGTTCAGGAGCCTTCTGCACCTCGACAAACTCAAGCACCAGTGCATGTTCAACAAGCGGAGTTCGCTAGTTTCCAAGCTCCTTCTTTGAATAAGGAAGAATCAAATAATTTAAATTTACTACTTGATATACCCCTTCAAGTAACAGTAGAATTAGGACGTACGAAGCGTTCCGTGAAGGAAATTCTCGAAATGTCTGGAGGTTCAATTATTGAACTAGATAAATTGGCAGGGGAGCCTGTCGATATATTAGTCAATAATCGCTATATTGCAAAAGGGGAAGTAGTCGTCATTGACGAAAACTTTGGAGTCCGCATTACAGATATTTTAAGTCAGATGGATCGGTTAAACAATTTACGATAGAAGATACTTGGAGGGATTAGGAATGGGAAAACGAATTTTGGTAGTAGATGACGCGGCATTTATGCGCATGATGATTAAGGATATCTTAACAAAGAATGATTACGAAGTAGTAGGAGAGGCAGCGGACGGTGCACAAGCTGTCGAAAAGTATAATGAACTGAAGCCCGACTTGGTAACAATGGATATTACGATGCCTGAAATGGACGGCATTGCTGCTCTGAAAGCAATTAAAAGTACGAATCCATCTGCAACTATCATTATGTGTTCCGCAATGGGACAACAAGCAATGGTAATCGATGCAATTCAAGCCGGAGCCAAAGACTTTATCGTTAAACCATTCCAGGCAGACCGTGTGATTGAAGCGATCGACAAAGCGTTGAGCTAACTGTCAATTATGAATGTAAAACGAATAATCCAATGTGTACTACTACTCATTCTGTGTTTTGCCATCATGCCATTTGCTTATGCAGAAACAGATCCTGACGTCAGTGTATCAGACTGTATTGGAAAGAATAAAGACTGCGAAGAAAAAGCACCAGCTGCAGAGAATGATAATCAAAAAGAAGTAACGAATAAGGAATTGGACGAGCCTAAAGGCCTTACAGCAAAAGATTATATTCGAACTCTTTTTGCATTCGTATTTGTAATCGGCTTGCTCGTGTGGTTACTACGTTTCATGAACAAACGTAATAGAAATTTTGACTCCAATCGACTGATGACAAATATGGGCGGAGTTCCGTTGGGTCAAAATAAATCTATTCAACTAGTGAAAATGGGTAATCATTATTTTGTAGTCGGTGTTGGAGAAAATGTACAGCTACTAAGGGAAATTGAAGATCCTGATGAAATTGCTGAGTTGCTCGCACGTTATGATCAAGGCAATGATGTTCAGAAGGGCATATTTTCACAATTATACTCACGGTTTTTCTCAAAAGCCGAGCATCCTCCTTCAGAAGAAGCTACATTCAGTCAATTGTTTTCTTCCAAAATGGATGAAATCAAAGCTGATCGTAAAGAACAATTACAACGTTTAAATAGGAAGGAGAGCGACCGCGATGGTTGATTTTCTGGGCACATTTTCTGACAGTGATCCCACCAATGTCTCTACTTCCATTAAGATGTTGCTATTACTTACGGTGTTGTCACTTGCACCTGCGATTTTAATCCTGATGACTTCGTTTGCCAGGATTATTATTGTTTTATCATTTGTACGGACGGCGCTAGCTACGCAACAAATGCCTCCTAACCAAGTGTTGGTTGGATTAGCATTATTCCTGACATTTTTCATCATGTCGCCTGTGTTATCTCAAGTGAACGAAGAGGCGTTAACACCGTTGTTTGATGAGGAAATCAGTTTAGATGAAGCATATGAACGGGCCAGCGTACCATTTAAAGAATTTATGAGTCAACATACAAGGCAGAAAGATTTAGAATTATTCATGCGTTATAACCAAATGGAGCGACCAGATACGATTGAAGATATCCCGCTTACTATGATGGTACCTGCGTTTGCTCTCAGTGAAATTAAGACCGCATTTCAAATGGGCTTTATGATTTTCATTCCTTTTCTTGTAATTGATATGATTGTTGCCAGTGTGCTCATGTCTATGGGTATGATGATGCTTCCGCCGGTAATGATTTCCTTGCCGTTCAAGATATTATTATTTGTTCTAGTTGACGGTTGGTATCTCATTATCCAGTCATTGCTACAAAGCTTTTAGGGAGGAATTTGAATGACGAGTGAATTTGTTATATCCATTGCAGAACGTTCAGTTTGGGTTATTCTCCTTGCATCAGGACCTCTCCTAATCGTAGCTTTAGTGACAGGACTTGCCGTAAGTATTTTCCAGGCAACTACACAAATTCAAGAGCAAACTTTGGCATTCGTACCGAAAATCGTAGCGGTCATGGTTGCCATCATATTTTTTGGACCTTGGATGTTATCGTACGTAACCAATTATGCGAGCGAAATTTTTTCTAATCTTTCCAGGTATATCGGGTGATTAAATGAATGAACTGATTCCGTCCTTACCTGCATTTTTGCTTATACTAACTCGTGTTACATCTTTTTTTGTAACACTGCCACTATTCTCTTACAAGACCATACCAGCTACGCAACGGTTACTGTTCGGGGCAATATTAGCCTGGATGATGTCATATTCCATCACGATGCCTGAACTGGACATCGATGGTCAATACATATTACTTGTACTTAAAGAAGCGGTAGTCGGCTTATCGATCGGCATTGCCGCTTTTATTATTATGTCGGCTATTCAAGTGGCAGGTGGATTTATTGACTTTCAGATGGGATTTGCCATTGCGAACGTTATTGATCCACAAACAGGCGCACAGTCTCCGTTACTTGGACAGTTTCTTAATTCATTGGCGATGTTGTTGTTACTAGTAGTTAATGGTCATCACTTGCTATTGGATGGAATATTTTACAGTTATGAGTTTGTACCAATCACCGCTATGTGGCCACCTTTTGGCAGTCCTAACATGGCAGAATTTATTGTCTTGACCTTTGCAAAATCATTTGCAATTGCGTTTCAAATGGCGATTCCAGTCGTAGCCACATTATTCCTAGTTGATTTAGCGCTCGGTATAACGGCACGTGCTGTACCACAACTAAATATTTTTGTAGTTGGGTTCCCAATTAAAATTGGTGTCAGTTTCTTGGTAATCGTGACAATGGCCAGTGTATTCATCGTCGTAATGAAGAAAATTTTTGAAGTCATGATTATGACGATGAGAAGTCTCATGATTCTGCTCGGAGGTGGCTGACTTGTTCTTAAGGCTAGATCTGCAATTCTTCGCCGGTGAGAAGACGGAAAAAGCTACTCCGAAAAAGCGAGAAGATTCCAGAAAGAAAGGACAAGTACTAAAGAGTCAAGACGTAACGGCTGCGATTGTACTTCTATCTATTTTTATATTTATGTTCTTTGCCGCAGGTTTTATACGGGATCATTTCTTTGTCTTTTTTCGAGAATCCTTTACACACTTTATTCCCATAAAATCGTTAGATGAAGAACAAGTCATGTTAGTATACATAAGCATTATTAAACAAATGGCGATCATTTTATTGCCAATTATGTTGATAGCAGTTATTGCAAGTATCGTAGCAAACTTGCTACAGTTCGGTCTCTTATTCACTGCTGAAACATTAAAGTTTGATTTGAAGAAAATTGATCCAATTAAAGGATTAAAACGAATTTTTTCTATTCGTGCCATAGTAGAGTTATTGAAATCCATATTGAAAATTTCTTTTATTGGAACCGCTACAACACTTATTGTATGGGGTAACTTGGGGCAAGTGCTCGACTTGGCATTTCGAACACCGCAAGTAACACTAGTGACTGTGGCGAAATTAGTCGGAATGATGGGGATTATTGCCTCATTGGTGTTATTGTTCATTTCTATTTTGGATTTTCTATATCAGAAATTTGATTATGAAAAAAATCTTAAAATGTCTAAGCAAGATATTAAGGATGAAAGTAAAAATATGGACGGTGATCCGCTGATCAAATCGCGTATTAGGCAGCGTCAGCGTGAAATGGCAATGCGTCGAATGATGCAAGAGATACCGGAAGCGGATGTAGTCATCACCAATCCTACCCATTTTGCCATTGCGTTAAAGTACGATGAAGATCAAATGGATTCTCCAGTTGTTGTTGGAAAAGGTGCAGATTTTGTCGCACAAAAAATTAAAATGATCGCGGCCGAGCACGATATTGTCATGGTAGAAAATCGACCTCTAGCACGTGCTATGTATGACGAAGTAGAGATTGGTGATCGAATACCTGAGCAGTTCTTTAAAGCAATTGCAGAAGTTTTAGCGTATGTATATCGAATTCAAAAGAAAATTTAGGTTAGATAAGAAAGTAGGGATGGCATGCAGTTTAAAGATATAGGAGTACTCGCGGCGGTTATTATGATCATTGCGATGCTTGTCATCCCGTTACCACCTTGGTTATTAAGTTTCTTGATTATTATTAACATCACACTTGGGTTAATGGTTTTACTAACTTCCATGAATATGCAGGAAGCACTACAATTCTCTATATTTCCATCGCTATTATTATTACTCACTTTATTTCGTCTAGGATTGAACGTTTCTACAACGCGTGCAATTCTGTCGGAAGGTAACGCAGGTGGAGTGGTTGATACATTTGGTACATTCGTTACCGGTGGAAATATTATTGTAGGACTTGTAGTTTTTGTTATTTTGATCATCATTCAATTTATTGTCATAACAAAAGGATCGGAGCGTGTTTCCGAAGTTGCAGCCCGTTTTACGCTTGATGCTATGCCGGGTAAGCAAATGAGTATTGATGCCGATTTAAACGCAGGAATGATATCCGATATTGAAGCCCGCACACGTCGTGAAAAAGTAAGTAACGAAGCCGATTTCTATGGTGCAATGGATGGTGCAACGAAATTCGTAAAAGGTGATGCTATTGCCGGAATTATCATCGTTATAATCAATTTATTGGTCGGTATGATCATTGGTGTCGTGCAGATGGGATTGCCATTTGCGGAAGCAGCACTTCAATTCTCTACACTTACTGTCGGCGATGGGATTGTTTCTCAAATACCAGCACTGTTGATTTCAACAGCGACAGGTATCGTAGTGACACGTGCTGCATCAGAAGGAAACTTAGGTACAGATATAACGAATCAGTTATTAGGACAGCCTAAATTACTTTATGTAGCATCTATTACCATTCTATTACTAGGTCTCGCTACACCGATTAATGATGTATTAACCATTCCAATTGCGGGTGCATTAGCAATTAGTGCGTTTATGATGTCACGTAAGGAAGACGAAGATCCAGATGAATTATTAGAGATGGAAGAAAATGTAGAGACTGAAGGATTAAAAAAGCCTGAAAATGTCGTAGATCTCTTGAACGTTGATCCCATTGAGTTTGAATTCGGTTATGGACTCATACCACTTGTAGATGCAACACAGGGTGGAGATTTACTGGATCGTGTCGTGATGATTCGTCGTCAGTTGGCGATCGAACTTGGACTTGTCATTCCGGTTGTTCGTATCCGGGATAATATCCAATTACAACCTAACGAATATCGTATCAAAATTAAAGGGAATGAAATGGCTAGAGGAGAATTATTGTTAGATCATTATTTAGCTATGAGTCCTGGGGGCGAGGATTTAATAGAAGGAATAGATACTGTAGAGCCTTCGTTTGGATTGCCAGCAAAATGGATTACGGAAGAAGCGAAAGAAGATGCGGAAATCATGGGCTACACAGTCGTGGATCCACCAAGTGTCGTATCAACACATTTGACTGAAGTCATTCGTGCCAATGCATCCGATTTACTCGGACGTCAGGAAACCAAGCAATTAGTAGATCACGTACATGAAACCTATCCAATTTTGGTTGACGAACTTACGCCCACTCCATTATCTATTGGCGAGATACAAAAAGTACTTGCTAAATTATTGAATGAACAAGTATCTGTCCGCAATTTGCCGATCATTTTTGAGACGCTTGCAGATTATTCAAAGTACACGTCCGATGTCGATGTACTGACAGAATACGTCAGGCAATCATTGGCGCGTCAGATCACGGGCCAATTTGTAGTAGGCAATGGGGTGTTAAAAGTATTAACAGTCTCTGGGAAAGTAGAGAAACTAATTGCTGATAGTATCCAACAGACCGAACAGGGAAACTTCCTTTCCATTGATCCTTCGCAATCTCAAATGATACTGGAGCGGATTGCGCAAGAAGTCGAACGGGTAGCGATGTTGGATCAATCACCTGTTATCTTATGTTCACCTGCTATTCGTATGTACTTACGTCAAATTACGGAGCGGTATTTCCCGCAAATACCTATACTGTCTTATAATGAATTGGAAGCATCAGTGGAAGTCCAAAGTGTAGGGGTGGTGGATATTTAATGAAAATGAAAAAGTATACAGCATCTACTATGGTCGAAGCTATGGCAAAAGTTCGTGAAGATTTTGGAGACGATGCGGTCATTCTAAGCTCAAACGTTACAAAAACAAAAGGCTTTTTGGGTCTGTTTCGTAAACGTTTAGTAGAAGTGGTCGCAAGCCATGATAAAACAAGTCTTCAACGTTCCTATGAATCTCCAGTAGGTTCTGTGCAACCTGTTGCGGAACCTAAAACTGTTGAACGCATGCGAGACGAAATGCGTGAGATTAAACAAATATTGAAAGATATACAGCAAGTAGATCATACATTTGAGAAATATCCTGATGAACTATTACCCATATTGAAGAAATTACAGATGCAAGGTCTAAGTAATGAATATATCTCAGAGATTGGCAATCTAGTGTTCAATCGAATGAAGCAAGATAAGATCGACTTTACTGAAGAGCAACAGATGGAATTGATTAAAACGTGGTTCAGTGATCGCTTTCACAATATACCATTCGGTGGGATCTCTTATCAGAAAAAATTTATAAATGTACTTGGTCCGACGGGTGTAGGGAAAACAACGACTATTGCGAAAATCGCTGCACGCGCATTATTAGAAGAAAAAAAGAAGGTCGGTTTTATCACGACCGATACGTATCGAATTGCGGCAATTGAACAGTTACGAACATACGCCAATTTACTTCAAGCGCCGGTCGAAATTGCCTATAACGAAGAAGATTTCCGCACCGCAATCGAAAAATTAAAAGATCGTGATCTCATATTTATCGATACAGCAGGAAGAAACTACAAAGAAGCAAAATACGTCGATGATTTATCGAGTCTCATTGATTTTTCATTAGATATGGAAACGTTTCTTGTGTTATCTACTACATCAAAAGAACAAGATATGGACACGATCATTAGACAATTTGATAAGTTTCCAATCACCAAAATCATATTTACGAAAACCGATGAAACCAATTCAGTTGGGTCGATTATTAATTTGATGCTGAAATACAGTTTAGGAATGGCATACTTCACTGATGGACAAGAAGTACCTGAGGATTTGACAGAAGCCAGTTTGGAAAAGGTATTGGATCTTCTATTGGCGGGTGATACACGTGCATGATCAGGCGGAAGAATTGCGACTAAAAATGATGAAAAGTCAAAGACCGATGGCTCGCTCAATTGCCATCGTCAGTGGTAAAGGCGGGGTAGGTAAATCGAACTTCACTGCTAATTTCTCATATGCACTCGTAGCAAAAGGCAAAAAAGTATTAATTATGGACATGGATATCGGAATGGGTAATATTCATATATTATTTGGGGCTACACCAACGTATCATCTAAAAGATTATTTGACTGATCAGCAACCATTACAGAATGTCGTGACACCAATTGAAGAAAATCTTGCATTTATCGCGGGTGGATCGGGACTGGAAAATGTGGTGGAGTGGTCGGATAAGATGTTCGAACGATTAATAGAAGCTTTCTCTGTTTTACAGATGGATTATGATGTCATATTGTTCGATATGGGTGCAGGAGCCACGAAGAGTTCAATCGACTTGATTTTGGCGATGGATGAAATTATTTTAATCGCGACACCGGAGCCTACTTCTGTTACAGATGCATATTCGATGATCAAATTCATCTGTCTTCAAGATGCGACCAAAGCTATTCACATAGTGAGTAACCGGGTTTTAAAGGAGACAGATGGACGTGATTCCGTGGCGCGCCTTCAACTAGCTATGCGAAAATTTCTATTCGTAGATACTAATGTTTTAGGGTTTTTACCGGACGACATCCATGTTCGTAATGCAGTAATCGCTCAGATCCCTTTCGTTAAATTGTATCCTAATGCAAAAGTTAGCAAGCGAATGCTAGCGATTACGGACACATTTATACACGGCAACAAACCATTCACATCTATTGAAACCTCTGGATTCTTAGATAAAATTAAAGGTGTTTTTTTGAAGGGGCGTGTGTAATTTGATCATCACAAAGAAAAAACGAATTCTCGTTGTAGATGACTCGGCTTTTATGCGGAAGTTAATTTCTGATATGTTGAATAAACATCCCATGATGGAAGTGATCGGCATTGCTAGAAATGGCAAAGACGCAGTGGAAAAAGTACGTGATCTTCAGCCGGACGTTATTACGATGGACATTGAAATGCCTATAATGAATGGGCTGGAAGCGTTAAAGTTCATTATGAATCAAATGCCGACCCCTGTAGTGATATTATCAAGTACGACCAAACATAATACAGAAAATGCAGTGTTGGCGATAGAATACGGAGCTGTCGATGTGATAGCCAAACCAGGTGGTGCTATTTCACTAAATCTTCATGAAATTGAAAAAGAAATTGTGGAGAAAGTATTTGCAGCATCAAGTGTAGTCATCCAAACATTGACGCGGCAAATAACGCCGACACAAAAACGTCAAGCAGCTACAACAAGCAAACCAAACTTCGAGAATGAAGACAGTACCATTCCAATATTATCTGAGCACGCAGTAAAAATACCTGAAAAAAAGACACTTATTGCTAAGAAGTTTGTTATAATAGGTACATCGACTGGTGGACCAAGGGCCTTGCAAGAAGTTATTACAAAGTTTCCAACAGATTTTCCATATCCGATTCTAATTGTCCAGCATATGCCACCTGGATTCACTAAATCTTTAGCTGAACGACTAAATGGTCTGAGTGAGATAACAGTTAAAGAAGCTGAACACGGCGAACCGATTGAAAATGGTACAGCTTATATCGCGCCAGGCGGCTTACATTTGAAGTTTGAGAAATCTAGAACAGGTTATCAAATTGTTTTAGACAGAGATGAGGCACCTCGTTCTGGACATCGCCCCGCAGTAAACGTGTTATTAGAATCAGCATCAACACACAAAGAACTACAATATGTTACAGCGATCATGACAGGCATGGGTTATGACGGCAAAGAAGGTATGGAATTATTACGTGCTTCATGTAAGACGATTACTATAGCGGAATCCAAAAACACGTCCGTTGTATATGGAATGCCTAAAGCTATAATTGATGCAGGTCTCAGCGACGAAATTAAAGACGTACAACAGATCGCCAAAGCAATAATAGGAAATTTGAAGTAATTAGGGGGCTTTACAATGGATGTAAGTCAGTATTTGGATATGTTCATCGAAGAGAGTAAAGAACACTTGCAAGCTTGTAGTGAACAGTTGCTGGCGCTAGAGAATAATCCGGATGACCTGGCAATTGTCAATGAAGTCTTTAGAGCGGCACATACGCTTAAGGGAATGTCAGCAACAATGGGATACGAAGACATTGCAAATTTGACACATAAAATGGAGAATGTCCTGGATGCAATTCGAAACTCGAAGATCCGTGTTACAACAGAAATTTTAGATGTGGTATTTGAAGCTGTCGATGATCTCGAACTAATGGTACAAGACATCGAATCAGGTGGTGACGGAAAAAAAGACGTCAGCAAGTTAGTAGACACTCTTAATCGAATTGAAGCCGGACAACCACTTGATTTAACCACTGAGCCTGCAGCAACCACTGAGGAGGCAACGACTGAAGTCGTAACTACGACAGGAATTCATTACGATGAGTTTGAGTTGACGGTTATTTCTCAATCTGCTGAGCAAGGTTTTAATGCATTAGAAATCACAGTCACACTGCGTGATGATTGCTTATTGAAAGTAGCCCGGGTATTCATGACATTTGAAATTTTGGAAAAGTCAGGCGAAGTGATCAAAACGATTCCTACAGTAGAACAATTAGAAAATGAAGATTTTGATCAGAAATTTACGATTGTGTTATTGACTCAAGAAGACGCTGAAGATCTAAAGGCTAAAGTACTGAAAGTTTCTGAAATAGAAGATGTACATATTACACACATCACAGACGAATATGTGCGGAAATATAAGCAAGCTTTATTGAATGAAAGTGATATTGATACCGAACCAGAAGTTATAGATACTACAATTACGCCTATGGTTCAAGATATGATAACGAAAGAAGCACCAAAAGAAGCAATAAAAACCAAAAAGACGGCATCTTCCAATTCCAATAAAACCATCCGGGTAAATATCGATCGACTCGATATTTTGATGAACTTATTTGAAGAGCTTGTCATTGACCGTGGTCGACTTCAATCGATTGCTAGTGAATTGCATAATCCTGAATTGAATGAATCCGTAGAAAGAATGACACGAGTATCTGGTGACTTGCAAAACATCATTTTAAATATGCGAATGGTACCTGTCGAAACAGTCTTCAATAGATTCCCTAAAATGGTTAGGCAATTAGCACGTGACCTCAATAAGAAAATCGATTTGGAAATTATCGGTGCTGAAACAGAGCTGGACCGTACCGTAATAGATGAAATTGGAGATCCGCTCGTTCATTTAATACGGAATGCACTAGATCATGGTATCGAAACGCCAGAAGAACGGATTGCGAATGGCAAGCCAGAGATTGGCACTGTCACATTACGTGCCTATCATTCGGGTAACCATGTATTTATCGAGCTCGAAGATGATGGAGCCGGTGTAAATCGTGAACGCGTCGTAGGTAAAGCGATTGAACGTGGTATTGTCAGTCCGGAAGCTGCCGATTCATTGACGAATAAACAAGTAGCAGAATTGATATTAGCTTCAGGGTTTTCTACTGCAGCTTCCATTACAGATGTGTCAGGTCGAGGTGTGGGTCTGGATGTAGTGAAAAACACGATTGAATCACTAGGTGGACATATTTCTATTGATTCCACTGAAGGAAAAGGTTCGTTATTCCAAGTGCAGTTACCTCTCACTCTATCTATTATTTCGGTAATGTTAGTAGAGTTAGATGAAGAAGTGTATGCTATCCCTTTGTCTTCTATAATCGAAACTGCCATTATTCAAAAGGCAGATATTTTAAATGCTCACAATCAACCAGTGATCGACTTCCGTGGAACAATTGTGCCGTTGGTGGACTTAAAGGATATATTTGAAATGAAGAATAGAAGTAATGAAGAAGATGAGTTCCAATCGATCGTAATTGTTCGTAAAGGTGAAAATTTAGCTGGGTTAGTAGTAGATTCATTTATTGGCCAACAGGAAATTGTACTGAAATCACTCGGAGAATATTTACAGAGTGTCTTTGCGATATCAGGTGCTACGATTTTAGGAAATGGTCAAGTAGCATTAATCGTGGACTGTAATGCATTGATTAAATAATCGAGGTGAAGACATGACAAAAGCAACAGAAGTAAGCGACATGAAAGTGATCGTCTTCCAGTTGATGAATAAAGAATATGCAATTGGCCTTGACGTAGTAGAATCCATCGAGAAATCACTATCGATTACACGTGTACCCCGTATGCCTTCGTATGTTAAAGGAGTGTTAAATTTACGTGGAGTAGTGACACCGGTAGTGGACTTACGTGAACGGTTTGATATGGAGTATAAAGAGTTTGATGAAACGAGTTGTATTATTATCGTTTCGCATGCAGGTTCAGAAGTCGGATTAATTGTAGATGATGCGAATGACGTGATGGATGTTCCAACCAGTGCAATAGGCCCTCAACCCGAAGTAGTGGGATCTGTGGAATCCGAATTCATTTCAGGTGTGGCGAAAGTTGGGAAGCGATTGCTGGTCATGCTGAATTTGGAAAAAGTCCTTCAACCGATAAAGAAGGGGAATTCGGATGAATTCTAAAAACGACATTACAGAAATGCACCTTGATGTCTTAAAAGAAATCGGGAATATTGGAGCAGCACATGCTGCAACATCACTATCCCAGTTGCTAGGTCAGAAAATAGATATGCGGGTACCTAAAGTTGAATTGGTTACATTTGATGAAATGTTTGATTTAGCAGGTGGTACTGAGAAAGTAGTGGCAGGTATTTTTCTCCGTATCGAAGGAGATTTGACTGGCACAATGTTTTTTGTACTGACCATTGAATCGGCTACACAATTTATTCGCAAATTAACAGGGGACGTAGCGTTTACATTCACCGACGTAGAGGATTTGGGAATGGGTGCTTCTGCGCTTCAAGAGTTGGGAAACATACTGTCTGGTTCTTATCTATCAGCGCTTTCTGATTTCACTTCATTAAATATCTATCCAACTGTACCTTCATTAAGTATAGATATGGTGGGGGCTATTGTTAGCTTTGGCCTAATTGAAGTATCTCAATACAGTGATGAAGTCATCGTCATTGAGACGGAAATATTACAGGAGGGGAAACAAGGTGTTTCGAGTTTAGCGGGCCACTTCTTCTTGTTACCTGATCCACCGTCTTATCGCACGATCTTCAGTTCGTTGGGTGTCTTATAGATGGTCAGCGTTCAAACAGTAGTGCGTGTAGGGATTGCGGATATGAACATCGCAAAATCTCCTCAAACGATTCGCACATCAGGGCTGGGATCTTGTGTTGGTGTAGTACTATATGATTCTTCGAAGAAAATAGCAGGTATGGTACATGTCATGTTACCTGACAGTGAGTTGGGCAAATCAACAAAACTGAACGTGGCGAAATTCGCAGATACGGGCATCCATGCTATGTTGGAGTTATTGAAAGCAGAAGGGGTTAGGCCTTTCAGTATTAAAGCAAAAATTGCTGGCGGTGCACAAATGTTTCAGTTCGGTTCAAATGATACGATACGTATCGGTCCGCGTAATGTAGAAGCAGTAAAAAAAGAATTAAAGAGATATTCGATCCCGATTATTGCAGAAGATACAGGTGGATCGAGCGGACGCACAATTGAATTTGATCCAGATACGAACATCCTGTATGTTCGTACCGTCAATGCTGGAACACAGGAAATTTAACAGTATGAACGAAGGCGGCTAATACATTAGTCGCCTTTATCTATTGTAATTTGTTATACTTATACATAAAGAGACAAAATCGGTAGAAAGAACCTGAGGGGAAAGGCGTGAATTCGATGACAAATCAAGATGTAACCGAACGGCATCAGTGGAAGTTATGGATTGAAAATCGTGATCCTGATGCAGGTGATACGTTAGTTCGAATGTATACACCGCTTGTGAATTATCATGTTCAACGAATCAGTGCTGGACTGCCGAAAAACGTATCACGTGATGAAATCAAATCTCTTGGCTATCAAGGGCTTTTCGATGCACTAACAAAATTCGATCCATCCCGTGACTTGAAATTTGACACATATGCCTCATTTCGGATTCGGGGTACCATTATAGATGGTTTGCGAAAAGAAGATTGGTTATCACGCTCTTCGAGAGAAAAAACTAAAAAAATGGATGAAGAAATTAGTAAGCTCGAACAAACCTACTTGCGAACTGTGACGCCTGAAGAAGTAGCAGACCACTTAGGCATTACAACAGATCAAGTCTACCAAACTGTCCATGAACAGTATTTTGCCAATGTACTATCCATTGATGAAAAAATGAATGATGACGATGACCAAGATCAAACTTTTGTATTGCAAGACGAACAAGCGAAAACACCCGAACAACAAGCCGTCAAAGGTGAATTAATTGAAGAGTTAATAGTAAAGATCAAAGAACTGAATGAAAATGAACAATTAGTACTTAGTTTGTTTTATCAAGAAGATATGACGCTGACGGAAATCGGAGAAATATTAAGTTTGTCTACATCTAGGATCTCTCAAATACATTCAAAAGCATTATTTAAGCTCCGGTCGCTGCTAGCGGCTGAAATTACGGATGGAGGGATTTTATGAGTTTGAAAGCGATTGAACTTCAAATAGCGATCCCGAAAACATTTGAAGCAGGTAAAATAGCTGAGCAAAAGCAGCAACAGTCTCAACTTGCTCAAGATAATGCTAATATGCAAACAGAAAAGCAAACGCTAAAAAGCCGAGAAATGGTTTTGGAATCTGAACCATATGCAAAGTTAGATGGGGACGATCAGCAACCTGATGAACAGTCTCAACGACAACTAGAAAAAATAGAGAAAGAACAACAGCAAGCCAAGCATCCATTTAAAGGTTCGTTTGTTGATTACAGCGGGTAATGTCATGGGGATTTTATTAGCTCTTTTATTCATTCTACAAATCATTGGTTTTCTGGTCATGACATTGCTGTATGTAAAAATATCAAAATTCAATAATTTGGAAAAGAAACAACAACAGCTCATGAAAGAAATGGATCAGTCCATACTGGCTTATTTAGAAGAAATCAAAGAAGAAAACGACCGTTTGATTCATCAATTGAATCAGCGAACGGAAGATCAAATGAAGCACACTTCAAATTTAGCGCCAAGAGAGCAGTCAACATCAAAAAGTGTTGAAGTACCTGAACCACAACCGAAGCCGCATCCGGTTCCTGTACATTTTGCTTTACGTTCCTATCAAAAGATGGCGGAAATTGAAAAGGGTGAAATAGAAACGAAGCCAGACTCAAACCTTAAACCACTTAGTGACAGACAGAAAGCGAAACAGCTTTATGCAGAAGGTACACCCATAGTAGATATAGCAAGAGAGTTGAAAAAAGGTAAGACAGAAATCGAATTGTTGTTAAAGTTTGACTGAAATTAAACACAGGAGTTGCAAACAACGTAGAATTGTGTTAATTTAATAGATGGTATTACTACACACGCGTGCGGATGAATGAGTGGGTGCCATTATGGTCACTTATTCGCTGGAAGTACGCGGAGGATAAAAAAACCAATAGGAGGAATTAAACATGTCAGTAATCTCAATGAAACAATTGCTAGAAGCTGGTGTACATTTCGGACACCAAACACGTCGTTGGAACCCAAAAATGAAGAAGTATATCTTCGTGGAGCGTAACGGCATTTACATTATCGACCTTCAAAAAACGGTCAAAAAATTAGAGGAAGCTTACAACTTCATGCGCCAAGTCGGTGCTGATGGTGGTAAAGTTCTTTTCGTAGGTACGAAGAAACAAGCACAAGAAGCAATCAAAGAAGAAGCAGAGCGTGCTGGAATGTACTACATCAACCAACGTTGGTTGGGTGGAACATTGACTAACTTCGGTACTATTCAAAAGCGTGTAGCACGTATGAAAGCTATTGAGAAAATGGAAGAGGATGGCACGTTTGACGTACTTCCTAAAAAAGAAGTTTCTCAATTAAATAAAGAACACGAACGTCTTGTGAAATTCCTAGGCGGTATCCGTGACATGAAAGGCTTGCCGGATGTAATCTTTATCGTAGATCCACGTAAAGAGCGTATCGCGGTAGCTGAAGCAATCAAATTAAATATTCCACTCGTTGGAATCGTTGATACTAACTGTGATCCGGACGAAATCGACTATGTCATTCCTGCGAACGACGATGCAATCCGCGCAGTACGTTTACTTACAAGCAAAATGGCAGATGCTTTGATTGAATCCCGTCAAGGTGAAGACGACGAAGTAGCTGAAACAGTAAACGAAACAGCAACTGTTACTGCAGACTGAAATGAGTAAATGATGAGACGATAAGTGGCGTACCCCTTATCGTCTCTTTTTAAAGCAATAAGCAACTTCAAATGATACTAATAGGAGGAATTTTCAAATGGCGACAATTACAGCCCAAATGGTTAAAGAACTTCGTGAAAAAACAGGCGCAGGTATGATGGACTGCAAAAAAGCATTGACAAAAGTAGATGGAGATATGGACGCAGCAATGGAATATATGCGTGAAAAAGGTCTTTCAAGTGCAGCGAAAAAAGCTGACCGTATTGCAGCTGAAGGTGTTGCAAACATTTTAATTCAAGGTAACGAAGCAGTTATTCTTGAAGTGAATGCTGAGACAGACTTCGTAGCGAAAAACGAAGGTTTCCAAACACTTGTTAAAGAAATTTCTGAGTTCTTACTTGCTACAAAACCTGCTTCAGTTGAAGAAGCTAACGTGGCGAAGTTAGATAATGGTTTAACTGTGTCTGAACATATTTCAAACGCAGTAGCTAAAATCGGAGAAAAAATTACTCTTCGTCGTTTTGAAATCCGTGAGAAGACAGATCAAGATGCTTTCGGTCCTTACCTGCACATGGGTGGCCGCATCGCAGTATTGACTGTTCTTGAAGGTTCAACAGATTCTGATGCAGCGAAAGATGTAGCAATGCATATCGCAGCAATGAACCCGAAATACATTTCACGCGATGAAGTATCTGCTGAAGAAGTGGAAAAAGAACGTAACATATTGACTGAGCAAGCTTTGAATGAAGGCAAGCCAGAAAACATCGTAGCGAAAATGGTAGAAGGACGCCTAGGTAAATACTTCGAGGAAATCTGTGTCTTGGATCAAGCTTTCGTTAAGAATTCTGATCAAAAGGTTCGTGATTTCGTAAAGTCTACTGGCGGAACACTAGTAGAGTTTATTCGTTATGAAGTAGGCGAAGGTATTGAAAAGCGTGAAGACAACTTTGCTGACGAAGTAATGAGCCAAGTAAAAGGTAACTAAGTATAATCCAATCGTACAGAGGGGCACATCCATCATGTGTTCCTCTTTTTTGAGAATAGGAAATTGCAGGAGGGCCAACATGAGTATTCCAATATATAAACGTATCGTGTTAAAATTGAGTGGAGAAGCATTAGCTGGAGACCAAGGCTACGGTTTGTCTCCGGAAGTTGTTAAATCGGTTGCAAGCCAAGTGAAAGAGTTGGTAGATCTTGGCGTAGAAGTTGCAGTAGTAGTAGGTGGCGGAAACATTTGGCGAGGGAAAGTCGGAAGTGAAATGGGAATGGACCGTACAACAGCTGACTACATGGGAATGCTTGCAACGGTTATGAACTCTCTTGCTCTTCAGGATGCTCTTGAGAAGCTAGGACCAGAAACTCGAGTCATGTCTTCCATTGATATGAGACAAGTTGCTGAACCTTACATACGCCGGAAAGCAATTCGTCATCTAGAAAAAAAGCGTGTTGTAATATTTGCAGCAGGGACTGGCAACCCTTATTTTTCTACAGATACCACAGCCGCTTTACGTGCTGCTGAAATCGAAGCGGACGTCATTTTAATGGCAAAGAATAACGTAGATGGTGTCTATTCGGCTGATCCGATGAAAGACTCAACAGCTACAAAATATTTAGAACTGTCCTATCTTGAAGTAATTAGTCAAGGGCTTGAAGTGATGGATTCTACTGCTTCGACTCTATGTATGGACAATGATATCCCACTCGTAGTATTCTCAATTATGGAAAATGGTAATATTAAAAAAGCCGTACTTGGTGATAAAATCGGGACGGTCGTCAGGAGGAATAAGCAATGACAAAAGAAGTAATGGATCAGACGAAAGAACGTATGGATAAAGCGCATGGTGCCTATTCAAGACAATTAGCATCTATCCGTGCTGGAAGAGCTAACGCGAGCTTGTTAGACAGAATTTCTGTTATCTATTACGGAGCTCCTACGCCATTAAATCAAATGGCTGGCATCTCCGTGCCCGAGCCGCGTTTGTTAGTCGTTCAACCATATGATAAGACTACAATCGGCGAAATCGAAAAGGCTATCATGAAATCGGATATCGGTATTACGCCTTCTAACGATGGGTCAGTTATTCGTCTTGCTGTACCTGCACTCACAGAAGAACGCCGTAAAGAATTGGTGAAAGATGTTAAGCGTGAAGCGGAAGATGCAAAAGTAGCAATTCGAAATGTCCGCCGCGACAGCAACGAAGACCTAAAGAAACTTGAAAAAGATGCGGAAATTACTGAAGATGAATTACGTCGGTATAATGAACAAGTACAAAAGCTGACGGATGAGTTTATCGAAAAAATTGATCAAACAGCAAAAGATAAAGAAAACGAAATTTTGGAAATCTGAGTACAGAACTTTCTATAAGGAGGAGCGTCCTACTTTTAGGACGCTCTTTTCTTGCTTTTGCATGCTATTTACCATGCAATTTGGTAGGATAGTCAGTAGGAGTATCCGAATAGAGCCAAGTGGGGGAACGCTATGCTTAGAAAACTAATGCGAAAGAAAACGGCAGACATTCAGTTGTTAGACGAACGGATTGAAGCTGTTAAAAATAGACAAATTCCTAACCATGTGGCGATTATCATGGATGGAAACGGAAGATGGGCGAAGCAACGTAAAATGCCACGAATTGCTGGTCACCACGAAGGTATGAAGACCGTTCGTCAAATCACCAATTTTGCAAATGCTATGGGTGTGAAAGCACTCACTCTTTACGCATTTTCTACTGAAAACTGGAAGAGACCTAGGATGGAAATTGACTTTTTGATGAATCTTCCCGGTGAGTTTCTCAATACGTATTTACCTGAGTTAATGGAAAAAGGTATCAAAGTAGAGATGATTGGGGATATGGATGCGCTTCCGAGTCATACAGAAAAGGCGATTAAGAAAGCAATAGAACAAACTAAAAATAACAAAGGGTTGGTATTGAATTTTGCAATGAATTATGGAAGTAGAGTGGAACTAGTTCATGTAATGAAAGAATTGGCAGGGGAAGTGGCTGCTGGAACATTACAGGTGGATGAAGTGGACGAAAGTTCAATTGAGTCCAAGCTAATGACTGCGCACTTACCTGAACCTGATCTACTGATTCGCACAAGCGGCGAAGTGCGTCTTTCTAATTTTATGCTATGGCAATTAGCCTATGCAGAATTCATATTTACGGATGTATTATGGCCAGATTACGATGAAGATTGCTTTTTACAAGCAATTGAAGATTTCCAAAAAAGGGATCGACGCTTTGGAAGCTTGGAAGGGGATCAGAACAGATGAAGCAAAGAATCATCACCGCAATTGTAGCTCTTGCACTTTTCGTGCCGTTGATTATCGTCGGTGGATTGCCGTTTATTATGATGATTTTTGCGATATCTACGATTGGCTTATACGAATTACTACGTATGCGTAATATGTCCCTTTTTTCTATAGGTGGATTTATCTCATGGTTACTACTACTCGTCATTTTACTTCCATTTAGATGGACAGGACAGGTAGTAAGTGTCTTAGGATTAGAGAAGCTTGAAATGATCTATGTATTGATATTATTATTATTGGTTTATACTGTAGTAATGAAAAATAAGTGGACATTCGAAGATATTGCTTTCAGTGCAATTAGTGCGCTGTATGTTGGTATCGGATTCTATTATTTAATTGAAACACGTTTATTCGGTTTGGAGTACATAGGCTATGCGTTACTTATTATCTGGTCAACAGATTCGGGTGCGTATTTTGTTGGACGTAAAATTGGTAAACGAAAGCTCTGGCCGGATATTTCACCGAATAAAACGATTGAAGGGTTTGTTGGGGGAATAATTTCTGCGATTGTGATTACGCTGATTTACAATATGTTTTACCCTATCGCTACGTCATACGTATCGTTTATTATTATAACAATAGTGGCATCAATTGTAGGTCAAATGGGAGACCTAGTGGAATCTGCATTGAAACGTTTTTACAACGTAAAAGATTCAGGGAAATTGTTGCCTGGGCATGGGGGCATTATGGACCGATTTGACAGCTTACTATTTGTACTCCCACTGCTTCATTTTGTTCAATTCATAGGATAATGGAAAGGAAGTTCATAATATGAAGAAAATCAACTTGCTTGGTGCTACGGGTTCTATAGGGACTCAAACATTAAGCATTATTGCAGCTCATCCTGATCGCTTTGAATTAACTGCGATGTCGGCTGGGAGAAACATTCAAAAAGTAAGTGAGATCATTACAAGATTTCATCCTAAGTTGGTATCTGTTTTGCAAGAAGCCGACGCGGTACGCTTACAAAATGAATTTCCTGAAGTTCAATTTGTTCATGGCGATGAAGGACTAATTGAAGCAGCAGTAGGAATGGAAGCTGATATCTTACTGAACTCAGTCATCGGTAGTGTAGGATTGAGACCAACACTCGCTGCGATAAAAGCCGGCATGACGATTGCTATTGCTAATAAAGAAACGCTAGTAGCAGCTGGTGATGTAGTTGTAGAAGCGGCACAACGTTACAATGTTCCACTTGTTCCAGTGGACAGTGAACACTCTGCATTATTCCAGTCATTAAATGGTGAGAATCCAAAACGTATCACAAACTTAATTTTAACAGCATCCGGTGGGAGTTTTAGAGACTTAACACGAGATCAACTTCAGAACGTTACGGTAGAACAAGCACTTGCACATCCAAACTGGTCGATGGGTAATAAATTAACTATTGATTCGGCAACGATGATGAACAAAGGGTTAGAAGTGATAGAAGCGCATCATTTATTTGCAATGCCATATGATCAAATTGAATGTTTACTACATAAAGAAAGTATTATCCACTCGATGGTGGAATTTGAAGATACAAGCGTCATGGCACAATTAGGTTCACCCGATATGCGAGTTCCGATTCAATACGCACTGACATATCCAGACCGTATTCCGATGGCTGATGCTAAACGTCTTCGTCTCGATGAAATCGGTAAATTACATTTTGAAAAAATGGATTATGAGCGATTTAAAGCCTTGTCACTTGCATATGATGCAGGTAGGGAAGGAGGCACTATGCCTACAGCGATGAATGCGGCCAATGAAGTGGCGGTTCAATTGTTCATGGAAGGTTATATTTCTTTCATGCAAATTGAAGAAATTATTGAACGAATGATGCAGCAACATCAAACTATTCAAAATCCTAACTTGGAAGAAATTTTGGAGACAGATCGCGATACGCGAAAAAGAGTCTATGGTATAGTTAAGTATAAAGATTAATTCAGGCTGTTAGAGCCGGTGAAGGTGGTTACTGAATGGAAACGGTTATTGCGTTTATAGTAATATTCGGGACACTTGTAGCATTTCATGAGTTTGGCCATTTCTTGTTTGCTAAGAAGGCTGGCATCATGGTTCGAGAGTTCGCTATCGGAATGGGACCTAAAATTTTAGCCGTTCGTAAAGGTGAAACACAATACACAATCCGCTTGTTGCCTTTAGGGGGATATGTACGGATGGCTGGTGAAGATTTCGATACCGTCGAATTACAACCAGGCTACCGCGTAGGTTTATTATTGAATGCACAAGATGAAATAGAAAAAGTTTACTTAAATCGAAATGTTTCCAATCCGAATATTTTAAACGTGGAAGTAGAGAAGTCGGATCTGGACAAAGAATTATATATTGAAGGATATGATGAAGATGGACAATTGGTTCATCTGAAAATCTCCAGAACAGCTATGATTATCGAAAAAGGTCAAGAAACATTAATTGCTCCCTACGATCGTCAGTTTGAATCTAAGTCATTGGGTAGCAGAGCGTTGGCAATATTTGCGGGACCGCTTTTCAATTTCATCTTGGCATTCTTCATATTCCTAGCTCTTGGGTTAATGAATGGCGTACCCACCAATGAACCGATTATCTCAGAAGTGAAGCCAGATACGCCTGCAGAGATGGCTGGTATGAAAAAAGATGACTTAATTACAGCAGTAGACGGTAAGTCAATAGATTCTTGGCCGGAATTTTCCGAAGCGATTCAAAAAAGCGCGGGAGTTCCTATGTCTATAGAAGTTGATCGGGCAGGCAAACAAGTAATTTTAGACGTAGTACCCGATACAGTAGAAGATGCTGGACAGGAATTCGGTCAAATTGGGGTTATGTATTCAAGCCCATTGGAAAAAGGATTTATTAAGTCTATAGTGTTTGGTGCTGAACAGACATACACGTGGACTGTGAAGATCTTTGAATTATTAGGTATGCTAGTCACGGGTCAGTTCACAATAGACGCGTTGTCCGGCCCTGTAGGTATCTATAAAGCAACAGAAGAGGTTGCTCAACACGGTATCTTCAATTTGATGAATTGGGGCGCTGTACTAAGTATTAATTTAGGGATTATGAACTTACTACCATTACCTGCGTTAGACGGTGGAAGACTATTGTTCTTCCTATTTGAAGGCTTGCGAGGTAAACCGATTGATAAACAAAAAGAAGGCATGGTGCATTTTGTAGGTATCATGTTATTAATGGTTTTGATGCTTGTTGTGACATGGAATGATATACAACGATTTTTCTTCTAAAAAAGGTGGATGTATATGATGAAACAATCGAAAACATTTATACCCACAATGCGTGAAAATCCATCCGATATAGAGATGCGTTCGCATCAATTATTATTGCGAGCAGGTTATATCCGACAGAATGCCAATGGTGTTTACACATATTTAACTCTTGCACAAAGAGTATTCAGAAAAATTGAAGCGATAATTCGTCAAGAAATGGAAGCCATAGAAGGAATTGAAATTTCTTTACCGGCGCTGCAGAGCTCGAGTATTTTAAAAGAAACTGAACGGTGGGATTCATACGGTAAGGAAATGTTTCACGTCGCTGATAGACAAACCAATCAATTAGCATTGAGTTCCAGTGATGAAGAAGCGATTATTGACTTATTGCGTGATGAAGTTCGGTCGTATAAGAAATTACCATTAACAATTTTTCAAATCAAAACAAAATTCCGTGACGAAATTAAACCGCGTGCTGGCTTACTTCATAGCAGAGAATTCATAAGAAAAGACGCCTACTCATTCCATTCAACACAAGAAAGTTTAGATGAAAAGTATTTGGAAGTAATGCAGGCATACACTAATATGTTAACCCGTCTCGGTATGCATTTCCGGATGGTGATATCAGATGGCGGAACAGGTTCTCATGAGTTCATAGCATTGACCGAAAACGGAGAAGATCGAATTGCATATAGCGATAGCTCTTCTTACGCTGCCAATATGGAGTTTGCTGAAGTTCATGTAGATTACGAAACACCAGACGAAAAGCAAGTAGAGATGATAAAAATCTCCACTCCGAATCAACGTACCATTGAAGATCTCGCTTCATTTTTGTCAGTTAATCCTGAGCGTATAATCAAATCATTGGTGTATAAAGTGGACAGTGAATTTGTCATGGTGGTATGTCGAGGCGATCATTGTGTTAATGAATATAAATTAAAGCGTTTTTTAAACGTAAAACATATGGAGTTGGCAACAGAACAACAGATTGAAGAATTACTAGGTTGTCATACCGGTTCGGTCGGCCCAGTGAAATTACCGATCGGTGTAAGGGTGTATGCAGATCATGCAGTCAAAGCAATGGTCAACGTAGTAGCAGGTGCGAACATTGACGACTATCACTTATTAAACGTCAATCCGGAACGTGATTTTGCTATTGATGATTACGTGGATATCCGTTTCGTTCAAGAAGGAGATGCTTCTCCTGATGGAATGGGTACGATTAAATTCACTGAAGGAATAGGTGTGGGACATCTGCGTAAACTAGGGACCATCTTCAGTGAGCAGATGAAAGGAACTTTCCTCAATGAACATGGTAGAACAAAACCTTTCATTATGGGAAGTTATAGTCTGGGGGTCTCTCGTTTACTGGCTACAATCGCCGAGCAGTTCAATGATGAAAAAGGCTTGAAGTGGCCGAAGCATTTAGCACCATTCGATATTCATTTGATCACAATGAATGTCAAGGATGAAGTTCAAACGCAGCTAGCTGATGAATTATATGCAGTTCTAGAGTCTTATCGATATGATGTGTTATATGATGATCGTAATGAACGAGCGGGTGTGAAATTCGCTGATGCCGACTTGATTGGTTTGCCAGTCCGCATTATAATTGGCAAGAGAGCTAATGAAGGCATTGTGGAAGTCATGTACCGCCACAGTGGTGAATCAATAGATTGGCAAAAGGAAGAAGTGTTGGAAAAGCTTCAATCCTTCTTTAGTGCAGATTAATCCAAGAAGGGGAGTCCGTTAACGGAACTTCCCTTCTTTTCGCGATAGAACGGAGGAATATAAAATGGATGCCGCCCAAAAGTTTTTAACTTTGCTGCAACAGACGGGACTGACAGATGATCAGTTCATGAACTATTTTCAAAACGGAGAATTGAACCGTGTAACCGTTCAAAAGAAAACTAGAGTGTGGAAATTTAATATCACACTTGATGAAGTGTTACCTATCGAGGTATTCCAGATTATGCAACAACGTGTTCATGAATCATTCGCTGCGATAGCGAATGTCCATCTTGAAATGGAAGTAAGAAAAAAAGAAGTAAATGAACAATTAATTATAGATTATTGGCCGCTAATTATAGACGAGCTAGCAGATATATCTCCTCCTATGCGCCAGTGTTTAGTCGAACAAAAACCTAAAGTACACGGCGAAAAATTACTGCTTAATTGCTCGAGTGATTTGGAGTGTCAAACGTTAAAAAATAAATATGTCGAAACATTGTCAGCGTTATATCAACAATTCGGGTTCCCGAAGTATATGTTCGATGTTTCGATCGTTGAAAATCATAATGCAGAAGAAGAACGCCAACAGTTTCTCTCACAAAAGCAGCAAGAAGAAGATCTATTATCCAAGCAAGCATATCATCAGTTGCAACAACGTGAAACGATGAAAAGTGAACAAGGGGATTCTGATAGAGTATTGGCCCTTGGCACACCGATCAAAGCCAGCGAGCCAATTATTCCAATTCATGAAATTCAAGATGAAGAAAGACGTTTGATTATAGAGGGCTTCGTATTTGATGCAGAGATACGGGAGTTGCGGAGTGGTCGTTCACTACTAACACTGAAAGTAACAGACTATACCGATTCCATCTTAGTCAAAATGTTTTCACGTGATAATGAAGATGCGGAAATCATGAAATCCTTCAAAAAGGGTATGTGGGTGCGAGCTCGTGGCGGTATACAGAACGATACTTTCGTTCGGGATTTAATCATGATGGCACAAGACATTGCGGTTATTCCTACTATTGAACGCAAAGACAAGGCGCCTGATGGACAGAAACGTGTGGAATTACATGCGCACACGTCTATGAGTCAAATGGATGCAGTGGTTTCTGCGTCATCACTAGTTGCCCAGGCAGCTAAATGGGGACATCCCGCGATTGCGATCACAGATCATGCGAACGTTCAGTCTTTCCCAGAAGCTTATAACGCTGGTAAGAAACATGGTATTAAAGTGTTGTTTGGTTTAGAAATCAATCTGGTAGATGACGGTGTTCCCATTGTCTATGAAGAGCAACACCGTTTGCTTGAGACGGATACGTATGTTGTATTCGACGTAGAGACCACAGGCTTGTCAGCTGTATACGACACGATTATCGAGCTTGCAGCTGTTCGAGTGAAAGATGGAGAAATCATTGACCGATTTGAACGCTTTGCCAACCCGCATCATCCGTTGTCTTCCGTGACGACGAATCTAACAGGCATTACAGATGACATGGTGGAAAATGCACCAGAAGTTGAAGACGTCATGGCCGAGTTTATAGAATTTATCGGGGATGCAGTGTTAATTGCACACAATGCATCATTTGATATGGGCTTCTTTTATGCTTCATGTAAACGCGCGAAAATAGAAACAGTCGCTTATCCGGTCATTGATACATTGGAGCTTTCTCGTTTCCTTTATCCTGAACTGCGAAACCACCGTTTGAACACGTTGGCTAAAAAATTCGATATTGAATTAACGCAGCATCACCGTGCTATTTACGATACAGAAGCTACTGCGCATCTATTTTTGCGCTTGCTATCAGAAGCACAGGAAAAAGGCATTAAGTGGCTTGATGACCTCAATAAGAATATCGGTGAGGGAGATGCCTATAAACGTTCACGACCTTCACATTGCACTTTACTTGCAACGGATGATGAAGGGCTGAAGAATCTATTCAAGCTCGTGTCAATCTCGCATATGGACTTTTTCTATCGCGTACCTCGTATTCCTCGTTCGTTACTCGTGAAATATCGAAAAGGAATACTAGTCGGTTCGGGTTGTGATAAAGGGGAAGTATTCGAAGGATTAATGCAAAAACCGATGGAAGAAGTGGAAGAAATCGCAAGCTTTTATGATTACTTGGAGCTCCATCCTAAGCCGGTCTATTCGCATCTACTCGAACTCGATTTAATCCGAGATGAGTGGAACCTTGAAGATATCATGCGCAAGATGATTAAGCTTGGTAAGAAAACCGGTTTACCTGTTTGCGCGACAGGGAATGTCCATTATCTAAATGAAACCGACGCTACCTATCGAAAAGTACTTGTCCGTTCACAAGGTGGAGCAAATCCGCTGAATCGGCACTCGTTACCTGAAGTTCATTTCCGTACGACGGACGAAATGTTGAAGGAGTTTGAATTTTTAGGTGAAGACGTAGCGCAAGAAATTGTAGTAGAGAATCCTCTGAAAATTGTAGATCGTATAGGTGAAGTGAAACCGATTAAAGATGACTTGTATACACCGACAATAGAAGGTGCAGAGGATGAAGTACGAGATCTAACGTATTCCATGGCACAACGAATATACGGTGAAACTTTACCGGAGATTGTTGAAGCCCGAATTATAAAAGAATTAACGTCTATTATCGATAATGGCTTCGCAGTTATTTATCTAATTTCGCATAAATTAGTAAAGAAATCATTAGATGATGGCTACTTGGTTGGTTCGCGGGGGTCTGTCGGATCTTCATTCGTTGCCACCATGATGGAAATCACAGAAGTAAATCCATTGCCACCACATTATGTTTGTCCGTCTTGTAAGACGTATGAGTTTTTTGATGATGGTTCAGTTGGTTCAGGTTATGACTTGCCAGATAAGGAATGCCCAAATTGCCAGACCATGTTTAAAAAAGATGGGCAGGATATTCCGTTTGAAACTTTCCTGGGCTTTGCTGGTGATAAGGTTCCAGATATCGATTTGAACTTCAGCGGTGAGTATCAAGCACATGCACATAACTATACAAAAGAACTGTTCGGTGAAGATTATGTGTTTCGGGCAGGAACAATAGGGACAGTAGCTGAGAAAACTGCATATGGATATGTTCGAGGATATATGAATGATAACGATATCCAAATGCGTGGTGCAGAGATTGACCGGCTTGTACAAGGTTGCTCAGGCGTGAAGCGGAATACAGGGCAGCATCCTGGCGGTATTATTGTTGTGCCAGATACAATGGACATCTTTGACTTTACGCCAGTTCAATTCCCGGCAAATGATCTTGAATCTAGTTGGAAAACCACGCATTTTGATTTCCATTCCATTGATAATAATTTATTGAAACTAGATATTCTAGGTCATGATGATCCGACGATGATTAAAATGCTGGAAGACTTATCAGGCATCGATGCAATGACTATACCGCCTGATGATAAAGGTGTTATGGAATTGTTTAGTGGTACATCATCTCTAGGTGTTACAGAAGAACAAATTGACTGCAAAACAGGAACTCTTGGCGTGCCTGAATTTGGAACACGATTTGTACGGCAAATGTTGGAGGAAACCAAACCGTCTACGTTCTCTGAATTAATACAGATATCTGGACTGTCACACGGTACCGACGTGTGGCTAGGTAATGCACAGGAATTAATCCAAAATAAAACATGCCAATTATCAGAAGTGATCGGTTGCCGTGATGATATTATGGTGTATTTGATCTATCAAGGACTCGAACCTTCTCTTGCGTTTAAAATTATGGAATCCGTGCGTAAAGGTAAAGGGTTGACACCTGAGTTTGAAGAAGCGATGAAAGAAAATAAAGTGCCAGCTTGGTATATCGGATCGTGTAAAAAAATCAAATACATGTTCCCGAAAGCTCACGCCGCGGCATACGTATTGATGGCTCTACGAATCGCGTACTTCAAAGTACATCATCCCATCATGTATTATGCGACGTACTTCACCGTACGAGCAACCGACTTTGATTTGGTGACGATGTGCAAAGGATCTGCAAGTATTCGGGCGAAAGTTAAAGAGATCAATGCAAAGGGATTGGAAGCTTCTCCTAAAGAAAAGAACTTAGTGGTTGTTTTGGAAATTGCACTTGAAATGGTTGAGCGAGGATTTACATTTGCGAAACCTGACCTTTATAAATCGGATGCGACACAGTTTCTAATTGAAGACAATAAACTGATCCCACCGTTTAACTCGATTCCCTCATTAGGAACTAACGTTGCGAAGACGATTGTTGAAGCAAGAAAAGACGGTGAGTTTTTATCGAAAGAAGACTTCCAGAAAAGAGGCCGTGTGTCTAAAACGGTTGTTGAATATCTCGATAACCTCGGTTGCATGGAAGGAATGCCTGAAGCGAACCAACTATCCCTATTCTAATGGGCTCGTGACGGTTGCTTCAGTTGCATTGTAAAAGGCCTTGTGATACGATTAAAACAACTTTTGCTATACGTCTTGCGGAAAAGAGTGGGGCTTCCCGCTCTTTTCTGTTGTTATTTTGAATTTCGGGAGGGATACCATTTGAGTAAAATTATAGAGGAAGTCGAACAGTTAGCTAGACCGATCGTAGCAGAATTGGGTCTTGAACTGGTTGATGTTGAGTTCTTGAAAGAGGGTCGCGATTGGTTTCTACGCGTCTACATCGATACGCCTGAAGGCAATATAGACATAGATCAATGTGCGGCTGTCAGTAATAAACTAAGCGAGGAACTAGACATTGTGGACCCGATTCCGCAAAATTACTTCCTTGAAGTGTCTTCTCCCGGAGCGGAAAGACCTTTGAAAAAAGATGAAGACTTTGAAAAAGCCGTAGGCCAATATGTGTTCATCAAAACGTATGAACCGATTGATGGAATGAAAGAATTCGAGGGGTATTTACTTGGATACGGACCGGACCATGCAAAAGTGGAAATACGGATCAAGACGAGAAAAGTACTAGTGGAAATTGACAAAACAAAAATTGCGCTCGCTAGACTGGCAATAGACTTTTAAAGTAAGCATGAAACACTGTCTAGCCTAGCACTAGAGAGCGAAGAATCAAGAGCAAGAACAATTGGAATGTAGGAGTGATGAACATGAGTAGTGAGCTACTCGAGGCACTGACAGCTCTTGAACAGCAAAAAGGTATTTCAAGAGACGTAATAGTCGATGCAATTGAAGCAGCGCTTGTAACAGCGTACAAACGAAACTTTAACCAAGCACAAAACGTGCGTGTGGATTTGAACTTAAACAAAGGCACAATGGCTGTCTATTCACGTAAAGATGTAGTAGAAGAAGTAGAAGATGAGCGTTTGCAAATTTCTTTGGAAGATGCCCAGCTTATTAACCCAGTATATGAACTTACTGATGTCGTTGAAGAAGAAGTCACACCGCGTGACTTTGGACGAATTGCCGCACAAACGGCTAAGCAAGTTGTAACACAGCGTGTACGTGAAGCTGAACGCGGTTTAATCTATGAAGAATATATCGATCGTGAAGAAGATATCGTCAACGGAATCGTAGAGCGTATGGATCCGAAAAATCTATTCGTTGGGTTAGGTAAAGTAGAAGCGGTGCTTCCGTCAAGTGAACAGATTCAAACAGAATCATATGCACCACACGATCGTATCAAAGTATACATTACGAAAGTCGAAAGAACAGCGCGTGGACCACAAGTATTTGTTTCCAGAACGCATCCTGGTCTATTACGACGTTTATTTGAACTTGAAGTGCCAGAAATTTATGATGGTACAGTAGAAATCAAATCGATTGCACGTGAAGCGGGCGACCGATCGAAAATTTCTGTTTATACAGCAAATGAAGAAGTGGATCCAGTAGGTTCTTGTGTAGGTTCAAGAGGAGCACGAGTACAAACTATATCAAATGAATTGAATGGTGAAAAAGTAGATATCGTAGAGTGGTCTGAAGACCCGGTCATCTTCGTTGCAAATGCATTGAGCCCTTCAAAAGTAATTGATGTACAAGTAAATGAAGAAGAGCGATCCACTACTGTCGTTGTGCCCGATTATCAACTTTCATTAGCAATCGGAAAAAGAGGCCAGAATGCAAGATTGGCGGCTAAGTTAACGGGCTGGAAAATTGATATTAAAAGTGAAACGGATGCAAGAGAATTAGGGATCTATCCTCGCGAAGAATCTTTTGCCGTTGCAGTAGAAGAGTCAGATGAAGATGCAGATGAGTTCTTAGAAACTTATGAGTATGAAGAAGAAACGCCAGCTGAACCAGCTGAAGATTTTGATTTATACGCAGATGAAGACAAAGAAGATTGATTTGGAAAGGATTGCATGCTGATGTCGAACAATCGGAAAATCCCTTTGCGTAAATGTGCAGCGACTGGTGACATGTTACCTAAAAAAGAAATGATTCGAATTGTCCGTACGAAAGAAGGCGAAGTATTCGTAGATTTGACAGGCAAGAAGTCAGGCCGCGGTACATATGTATCTAAAACGGAGGATGCCGTAGAAAAAGCACGTAAGCAACACTCGATTGAGCATCAATTGGGTGTCAAAGTACCGGAGCAAATCTACGAAGACCTTTTGCATGCAATTCGTCGAGAGGCAATTAAATGACAAAAGATCCGTCAAATATTTATCAACTGCTTGGTATGGCAGCTCGTGCACGCAAAATTGCCACGGGTGAAGATTTAGTCGTACAGGCAGTTCGGTCCGGTGAAGCGCATCTGGTCATATTGTCAGGTGATGCATCTAAGAACACAATGAAGAAATTAACAAATAAATGTAATACGTATAACGTTGAGAAGCATGTATTTGGTAGCCGTGAAGAACTCGGGCATGCAATTGGAAAAGAAGCTCGAGTTGTCTTGGCACTAACAGATAAAGGGTTCGCAAAAAAGTTATCCGAGCTTCTCAATGAATTTAATCGGGGGTGGGCTAATGACGAAAATGAAAGTACATGAATATGCCAGATCAATAGGCAAAACGAGTAGAGATATTGCAGATGAATTAATCAAAAGTGATATTGTAATAAAGAGCCATATGGAAGAACTAGATCCAGTATCTATTGCGAAATTAGACGAGAAGTTTGGAGATTTAAAAAAGCCTGAGGCGAAAACAACTACTGTTAAGCCAGCGAGCAAACCGGCAAACCAGAGAACAGACCGTCCAAGCAATACAAATAAACCAAATGCCTCACAAGGTACAAACCGTCCGGCATCAAATCGTCCTTCAGGACAATCTACATCAGCTCCAAAAACAGGTAGCAATCAATCACCGCGTCAAGGGCAAGGATCAGGTTCATCTCGTCCAGCTGGCGGAGGCGGACGTCCAGGCGGCGGTCGCGGTGGAAGACCACCAGCACGCGGTATTAACCAAGGACGCCGAAGATACCGTCCAGCAGTACCGGTACAAAAAGTTGAAATACCATTACCAGATAAAATTACTTTTTACGAGTCACTATCAGTGGGTGAGCTTGCTAAAAAATTAGGTAAAGAACCTTCTGAGATCATCAAAAAGTTGTTTATGCTTGGTGTAATGGCAACTATTAACCAGGAATTAGATAAAGATGCAATTGAGTTAATTTGTGCGGAATACGATGTTGAAGTGGAAGAAGAAGTTCGTATTGACGTAACAGACCTGGAGATCTACTTCGAAGATCCTGAAGAGGAAGAAGAAGTGCCAGGTGAATTAACAGAAAGACCGCCAGTCGTAACAATTATGGGTCACGTTGACCATGGTAAAACGACGTTGCTCGACTCGATTCGAAACACTAAAGTAACACAAGGTGAAGCAGGTGGGATCACACAGCATATTGGTGCGTACCAAATTACTGCAAGTGGCAAGAAAATCACATTTTTAGATACACCAGGTCACGAAGCTTTTACAACAATGAGAGCACGCGGTGCGAAAGTCACGGACTTGACCATTCTAGTTGTAGCAGCAGATGACGGTGTTATGCCACAGACAATTGAAGCAATCAACCATGCGAAAGCAGCAGAAGTTCCGATCATTGTAGCGGTTAACAAAATGGATAAACCTGCTGCGAATCCTGACCGCGTGATGCAAGAGTTAACTGAACACGGTCTAGTGGCAGAAGATTGGGGCGGCGATACGATTTTCGTACCGATTTCCGCACTAAAAGGTGAAGGAATTGATCAGTTACTTGAAATGGTTCTATTAATTGCGGAAGTAGGCGAATTTACAGCTGATCCTTCCATTAGAGCTAGAGGTACGGTAATTGAAGCGCAGCTCGATAAAGGGAAAGGGTCTGTAGCCACATTGCTTGTACAAAATGGTACATTGCATGTAGGCGATCCTATCGTTGTCGGAAATACGTACGGTCGTGTCCGCGCAATGGTCAGTGACCTTGGCCGTCGCGTAAAAGAAGCAGGTCCTTCAACTCCTGTAGAAATTACAGGCTTGAGCGATGTTCCATTTGCAGGAGATCGTTTCGTTGTCTTTAAAGATGAAAAAACGGCTCGTCAAATCGGTGAAACACGTGCTGGAGAAGCACTTCAAGAACAGCGTGTGGAAAAAACACGTGTAACACTTGATAACTTGTTTGATCAAATGAAACAAGGCGAAATGAAAGAATTGAACCTAATTGTGAAAGCAGACGTACAAGGTGCGGTTGAGGCGATGGCTGCTTCACTCATGAAGATCGAAGTAGAAGGCGTCAACGTCAAAATCATTCACACAGGTGCGGGTGCGATCAATGAGTCCGATATTTCTTTAGCAGCGGCATCTAACGCAATCGTCATTGGATTTAACGTACGTCCGGATACGAATGCGAAACGAGCTGCAGAAGCAGAAGGCGTAGACATTCGTCTGCACCGTGTCATATATAAAGTAATTGAGGAAATCGAATCAGCTATGACAGGCCTACTTGATCCTGAGTATGAGGAGAAGGTAATAGGTCAGGCTGAAGTTCGTGAGACCTTTAAAGTATCGAAGATCGGAACGATAGCAGGAAGCTATGTAATCGACGGTAAGATCACGCGAGATGCAGGCGTTCGTGTGTTACGCGATAACATTGTAGTCTTTGAAGGCGAACTGGATACACTGAAGCGTTTCAAGGATGATGCAAAAGAAGTTGCAAAAGGCTATGAGTGTGGTATCACAATTAAAAAGTTCAATGATGTTAAAGAAGGAGATATCATTGAAGCTTACGTTATGGAAGAAATTAAAAGAGTATGATTGTTTACGCGGAATGTTCTTTCTACATCCCAGCAGCAGCTTCTTTAAAAGAAAAACGGGCTGTCTTGAATAGGATGAGGGATCGGGTGAAAAACTCCTATAATGTTTCAGTTGCAGAAATTGATCATCAGGATTTATGGCAACGTACCACACTCGCTTTAGTCGCTGTGGCATCCTCCAAAGATGCAGCAGAACGAGAAGTGAGACGTGCGATTCGTCTGTTTGAATCCAATCCTGATTGGGAAATGACTACGTGTACAGTAGACTACTTATGAGCAAAGAACGAGGTGAATTGCCATGTCAGTGCGTGCTAATCGTATAGCTGAGCAAATGAAGAAAGAACTGGGCGACATTATCGGCCAAAAACTGAAAGATCCACGTATCGGATTTGTGACGGTGACTGGTGTAGATGTAACTGGGGATTTACAACAAGCGAAAGTCTTTATTTCTGTTCTAGGGACAGATAAAGAAAAGGAAGATTCGTTACTTGGGCTCTCCAAAGCAAAAGGATTCATTCGATCGGAAATTGGTCAAAGAATTCGCCTACGCAAAACACCTGAAATTGAATTCGAAATCGATGAATCCGTCGCTTACGGTAACCGGATTGAAAGCTTGATCCGCAAAGTGCAAGACGAAAACGAACAATAAACACGAGGAGGAAGTTCATAGTCGCGTAGGCGACATGACTTCCTCCCTTCTTACATAGAGCAAGTTTTTCTGAATGAATTTAGGAAGAAGGGGTTAGATGAACGGTATTCTGCCTTTGTGGAAAGAGAAAGGTATGACGTCACATGACTGTGTCTTTAAGCTTCGAAAGATATTACGGACAAAAAAAGTGGGCCATACGGGTACGTTGGATCCTGAAGTAGAAGGCGTCTTGCCTATCTGTATAGGCAGAGCTACGAAAGTTGCTTCGTATATTACAGATGCGGGTAAAGAATATATCGCTACAGTATCTATAGGCCGTTCAACGGAAACTGAAGACGCGCAAGGTGAGACTGTATCGAGTGATTTGACTCATAAGGAATTCACAAGAAACCAAATTCTAGATGCTTTGGAGCAGTTAACAGGCGAAATCACACAAATTCCACCTATGTATTCAGCAGTAAAAGTGAATGGTAGACGTTTGTATGAATATGCGCGGAAAGGCATCGAAGTAGAACGTCCAGTTCGTAAAGTACAGATCGATCAAATAGACTTATTAAATGAAGATCAATTTTTTAATGGTGAAGAAGTAACATTTTCCATTAGAGTGCGATGTGGTAAAGGAACTTATATCCGAACATTAGCCGTGCAAATTGGCGAACTTCTCGGATATCCAGCACATATGGATTCATTGGTCCGAACTGTTTCAGGAAATTTCGATGAATCGCATTGTAAAACGCTCGCAGAAGTGGCACAGATGATGGAACAAAATGAAGTACAAACCATATTGTTTCCTATTGAGGATGTTTTGACGGACTTTCCTTATTTTGAAATCGAAGAGGCATCATTGGAATCCGTACGGAATGGTCAAGTGCTTCCTGCAGTGCCATTGCTAACTGACCATCCTTCCATCATGATGATGTTTGAAGGTCGTGTGTTGGCAATCTATCAAAACCATCCAACAAAGCCGGGGTTAATGAAACCAGAAAAAATGTTGTTAGCTAGTGAGTAAGGAGAGATAGAAATGAAAATCTATAGATTACGATATCCGGATTCAATAAATGTGCCACAGCTTGACGCTTCCTCGTTAGCTATTGGATTTTTCGACGGTGTACATAAAGGACATCAAGAAGTCATTCGCAGTGCAAAAAAAGTTGCAGATGATTTATCGATCAAGACAGCTGTTATGACATTCGATCCCCATCCGTCACAGCTATTTTCAGGGAAAAACGTTGGCTATATTACGCCGATTGAAGAAAAAATCAGAGTGCTCGAATCTCTTGGCGTGGATACGCTTTTCATTGTTTGTTTTGATTGGGAACTGGCTAGTCTTTCACCACAAAGTTTTATCGACATCTTCATTAAAAAGCTTGGCGTCAAGCATGTTACTGCAGGCTTTGATTTTACATTTGGTTCAAAAGGTTCAGGAACGATGAAGGACATGCAAGAGCTTTCGGAAGATAAGTATGGAACAACGATCATTTCCAAAGTGACCTTTGATCAAGACAATAAAGTCTCATCGACGGAAATTCGGCAACTGTTATCTAAAGGGGATGTTGAAGCAGCGGCAGAACTTCTCGGTCGTCCATTCCGTACAATGGGCGAGGTGATACATGGGGAAAAACGAGGCCGTCAGTTAGGTTTCCCTACAGCTAACATCCAAACTGCGGAAGAACATATAGTTCCTGCTAACGGCGTCTATGCTGTTCGTTGCCTAATCGAAGATACATGGTACAAAGGTGTCTGCAATATGGGCGTAAAACCAACTTTTCATGATCCAGAACATCGGATTCCTACAGCTGAAGTTCATCTGTTGGATGTGAATATGGATCTCTATGGACGGAAATTGGCAATTGAATGGTTGCACCGTATACGTTCCGAACGAAAATTTGATTCGCTTGATGCGTTGAAAACACAGATTGGAATAGACAAGCAAACAGCAAAGGACTTGTTAAGCGACTAGTTCGTTGTTGCAACTGATATAATGCCGTGATATGATACAATAGTGTTCAATACACGAACCTCTTCTTGGCAATACGAGTCACCAACGTTTGCTCGGGGGACGGGGATACTTTTATTTAGGAGGTGAAAAGGATGGCTATTACACAAGAGCGCAAAGCTGAATTGATCAACGAATTCAAGACTCATGAAAATGATACTGGATCGGCTGATGTTCAGATTGCTATCCTTACTGAAGAGATCAATAACCTGAACAGCCACTTACGTACTCACAAGAAAGATCACCACTCACGTCGTGGTTTGTACAAAATGGTTGGTACACGTCGTCGTCTATTGAGATATCTACGTGAAACTAATGTTCAACGTTACCGTGATCTTATTGCATCACTTGGCTTACGCCGTTAATAAGACTGAGAAGCGGGCTTTGCCCGCTTTTTTCTATGGAATTAAGATGAAATATTTCGCATACATGTATCACGTTTGATACACTATGATTAATTACATACTAGATGTATACAGGTTTACAATAGAGAGGAGTTCTACAATGTCAGAACAGAAAAAAGTTTATACGCTCGATTGGGCAGGACGTACGCTTACAATCGAAGCTGGCCAACTTGCAAAGCAAGCTAACGGTGCGGTGCTCGTTCGGTATGGCGAAACAACAGTACTTTCCACGGTGACAGCTTCCAAGAAACCAAAACCCCTAGATTTCTTTCCACTTACAGTGAATTATGAAGAACGCATGTACTCAGTTGGTAAGATCCCAGGAGGATTTATCAAGCGTGAAGGACGTCCTTCAGAAAATGCAGTGTTGACTAGTCGCTTGATCGACCGTCCAATTAGACCTTTATTCCCTGATGGTTTCCGTAATGATGTACAGGTTATTTCACTTGTTATGTCTGTTGATCAGGATTGTTCATCCGAGATTTCAGCAATGATCGGTTCTTCTTTGGCTTTATCCATTTCGGATATTCCATTTGACGGTCCAATTGCAGGCGTTCAAGTAGGTCGTATAGATGGTGAATTTATAGTCAACCCTACACCAAGTCAACTTGAAACATCAGAAATTGACTTAGTTGTTGCTGGAACAAAACATGCAATCAACATGGTAGAGGCAGGAGCTAAAGAAGTATCTGAAGAAATTATGTTGGAAGCGATTATGTTCGGTCACGACCAAATCAAGAAATTAGTCGAATTCCAAGAGAAAATTGTAGCGGAAATTGGTAAACCGAAATTTGAAATTGAATTATTCGAACTAGATGCCGACATCCGTAAAGAAGTAGAAAATCGTTGTGAGAATGAACTAATAGCAGCAATTCAAACTGAAGAAAAGCATGCGCGTGAAGAAGCAATCAACGAAGTAAAAGCCGCTGTTCTTGAGTACTACACAGATGCTGATGCTGATGAAGATACAATCAAGCAAGTGAAAGCTGTTCTAGAGCAAATGGTAAAAGATGAGGTACGTCGTCTGATTACAATCGACAAAGTTCGTCCGGATGGCCGTGGACTTGACGAAATCCGTCCATTATCATCTGAAACAGGTCTATTGCCACGTACTCACGGTTCTTCATTATTCACACGTGGACAAACACAAGTACTAAGTGTATGTACATTAGGTGCGCTTGGTGAAAATCAAATTATTGATGGTTTAGGTTCAGATGAATCCAAGCGCTTCATGCATCATTATAACTTCCCGAACTTCAGTGTCGGTGAAACAGGACCGATTCGTGGTCCAGGCCGTCGTGAAATTGGTCACGGTGCATTAGGAGAGCGAGCATTGCAACCTATGCTACCAGATGAGGTGGAATTCCCTTATACAATGCGCCTAGTCGCGGAAGTATTGGAGTCTAATGGTTCTTCTTCACAAGCATCAATCTGTGCTTCTACAATGGCTATGATGGACGCTGGTGTACCTCTTAAAGCTCCAGTAGCAGGAATTGCTATGGGATTGATCAAAAAAGATGAAGATTACTCCATCTTGTCAGATATTCAGGGAATGGAAGACCATTTAGGCGATATGGACTTTAAAGTCGCTGGAACTAACAATGGAATTACTGCACTTCAAATGGATATTAAAATCGAAGGTTTATCTCGTCAGATTCTAGAAGAGTCTCTAGCACAAGCAAAAATTGGCCGTATCAAAATTCTTAATCATATGTTGACAACCATTTCTTCAACTCGTGAAGAATTATCCGCGTACGCTCCAAAGATTATTGTCATCCACATCAAACCGGACAAGATTCGTGACGTAATTGGACCTGGTGGAAAAGTGATTAACAAAATTATTGAGGAAACTCAAGTTAAAATCGATACAGAGCAAGATGGAACGATTTATATTTCGTCACCAAACTCTGAAATGAATGAAAAAGCTAAGAACATGATCGAAAATATTGTACGTGAAGCAAAAGTAGGCGAGTACTACATGGCAAAAGTTAAGCGTATTGAGAAGTTCGGTGCATTCTTGGAAATCTTCCCAGGTAAAGATGGCTTGCTTCATATTTCTGAAATTCAGGAAGCACGTACGAAAGAAGTGGAAGATGTTCTAAAATTAGAAGATGAGCTTTTTGTAAAAGTAATTGAAATTGACAGACAAGGTCGAGTAAACCTTTCGCGAAAAGTAGTCATACAAGAAGAAAAAGAAAAAGAACAAAAACAAGAACAAGAACAAGCTAACAAAGAGTAATCAACCCGTCAAAAAAGCCTCTTCCTGCACAAGTTGCGGCGAAGGAGGCTTTTTGTACTTTATTTAAGGAGTGAGGTCTATGATTCAAAAATATATTTGTTCAAATGGTGTACGGATTATCCATGAAAAGATGCCACATTTACAGTCCGTTGCAATCGGGCTTTGGGTGCATGCAGGTTCAGCAGATGAAACAAAAGAACAAGAGGGTATTGCCCACTTTATCGAACACATGCTGTTCAAGGGAACCGATACACGAAGTGCACGAATGATTGCCGAGCAGTTTGATCAGATTGGCGGTGACCTGAATGCCTTTACATCTAAAGAAATGACATGCTATTACACTACAGTTTTAAGTCAGCACGCTTCATACGCGTTGACTGTCTTATCCGATATGTTTTTCCATTCCCAATTCAAAGAAGAAGAGATTGAAAAAGAGAAATCGGTCATTCTGGATGAAATATCCTCTGTTGAAGACATGCCGGATGAAGATGTCGATGAAAGGTTATGGGCGGGAATGTTTCCGGATGATGCAATTGGAAAGCCAGTAGGAGGACGGGCTGAAACAATCAAGTCATTCACAAAAGAAATGATCGAAAAATTCATGGTGAAACATTATCGCCCTGAAAATTTGGTTATCTCAATTGCAGGAAGCTATGATGAACGTTTAATCAAGCTAATCGAAGCGAATTTTGGAAGTTATCAAAGTAAAGAACAAGCTTCTACTTCCATACTAGATGAAAGTATACCGAACTTTACGGCTCAACAAATTATCAAAGTAAAGGATATTGAACAAGCCCATCTATGCTTTGGTTATCCTTCATTGCCTTCAACTCACGATAAGGTTTACGAGTTAAGCTTATTCGATAGTATCCTTGGCGGAACAATGTCTTCTAGGTTGTTTCAAGAGGTTCGAGAAAACCGGGGACTAGCATATTCGGTCTACACGTATTATGCCGCGTATGAAAATGCTGGATCCTTTGTGATTTATTGTGGAACGTCCCCTGAAAACTTTCAAGAGACGTATCGTACAATTGACCAGGTCATCGCTGATGTGCTTAATGATGGTCTAACAGATAAAGAATTACGGAATGCCAAGGAGCAACTAAAAGGCAGTTTTGTTCTTGGTTTGGAAGGCTCTGAATCACGTATGTATAGAAATGGCCGCAATGAATTAGTGCTTGGCAAACATCAGACAATTGATGAGGTAGTCAAACATATTGATAGCGTTGAAAAACGAAGTGTTTATCGACTTGGACAGCAAATGTTGGCAAGTGATCGTGCAACATCCATTATTGCGCCTAAATCAAATATTCAACAATTAAAAAAACTGCAGAACTAGTCGACTTCCGGCCTCTCATACATATGATGAAAGAGATCTTATATGAGGGAGGGCTTCCATGCTATTATCAGAACTAGCGCAAAAAGAGCTTATTCAAGTAGAGGAAGGTATGAGATATGGCTTTTTGGCAGAAACAGATTTGCTGTTCGACCGCAAAACAGGAGCGATCATTGGATTTGAAATCCGAAAGAAGTTAGGGAGAACACTGTTCCGACAAAAAGACCAGGATATTATTGAATATATTCCATGGCATGAAATTGTTCTGGTGGGCGAAGACCGGATTTTATTTGGCAAAACACATGAACTAAACAGAAAGGAAGTAGAAGGGTATGACTAAATGGCTTGTTGTAGGGACTGATCAACGTCTGCGAATTGCGAATGAACTATTAGTAAAATCAGGAATTGATAGTGAGTATATTTGTTCGGATACGTATAATGAACAGTTAAAAAACGCTTTAATAAATACAAAGCCAGACCACGTTCTGCTTCCTTTATTGTTAATGGAACCAAGCATACCCGTCGACTATTTGCCAGAAGGCTCTTCTGTCTATTCGGGTAAAACTTCTGCGGAATGGAGGCAAGAGCTTGCCGAGAAAGGTATTTCGCATACGAATTATCTGGAAAATGAGCAATTCATTTGGAGAAATGCTCAATTAACCGCAGAAGCGTTCGTTCATGTCTTTTATGAGCAAACTAAACGACAGATAGCAGGTAAGCACTTTTACATTGCAGGATTTGGGAGAGTAGGAAAAGCGATTGCACATACATTGCATCAGTTGCAAGCTACTGTCACTATAGTTGCACGTGCTGATGAGCAATTAGCAGAAGCGGCAGTGTTAGGCTATAAAACAGTGCTGCTCGATGAATCAACAAAATTCACTCATGGTTACTTGGTGAACACGATTCCAGCGCAATGGCTGGATGTAAATCAAAGTGGTACTGTTCGTGTATTTGATGTCTCTTCAGCCCCGGGGTGCCTAAAGCATACAAATTCCTCTGAATACTATACCATACACCTCAAATTGCCCGGGAAGCACTTTCCTGAGGATGCGGCAGCTGTATTGGTTGACGCAGTTTTGAGAATGAGTATAGAAGAAAGGGGAACTAAATGCTCAAAGGAAAACGAATCGGATTAGGCATCACAGCTTCACATTGCACGTATGACCAATTGCTTCCGATGATCACTTCGTTGCAAAAAGAAGGTGCGATTGTCGTTCCTATCATTACACATTCAGTTCTTCACGCTGCTACGCGTTTTGGAACGGGTGAAGAGTGGATTAAACGAATAGAAGACGCAACAGGTGAGAAGGTAGTAGCAAGTATTGTCGAAGCGGAACCATTCGGTCCATCCAATCCGCTCGACTGCATGGTGATTTCGCCGCTGACAGGTAACTCCATGAGTAGGTTCGCTAACGCTGCTACTGACTCACCGGTTCTGATGGCGGCTAAAGCCACATTACGTAATGGTAAACCAGTAGTACTAGGTATTTCTACAAATGATGCATTAGGTCTTAACGGTATGAACCTTATGAAGTTATTGAATATGAAAAACGTTTTCTTTATTCCATTCGGTCAAGACGATTGTATAAAAAAACCGAACTCCTTAATATCAGATTTCTCGTTACTTCCCGCTACCGTTGCATCCGCAATTGATAGCAAACAATTGCAACCATTACTAATAATTCATAACAATGCATGATAATAGATTTTTAAATTCTGCAAAATATGTTATAATTCGTTCAATAACAATTAACGAGACGAGGATAGTATGAACTCTCCTTACTAGTACTTGTTAATAATTGAAAGGAAGATATAGATGAAGAATGTAAATGTTGCAATTGTCGGCGCTACTGGAGCGGTAGGAACAAAAATACTTGAGAAATTGGTGGAACGTAACTTCCCTGCTACTTCCATTAAGTTACTTGCATCCAAACGTTCTGCAGGCAATGAAATCGAAGCGGGTGGAAAAACGTACATTGTACAAGAAACGACCCCAGAAGCTTTTGAAGGTATCGACATTGCATTCTTTAGTGCAGGTGGGAGTATCTCTGAGAAGTTTGCACAAGATGCAGTAAAGAGCGGGGCGGTTGTAATTGATAATACAAGTGCATTCCGAATGGACCCTAACACACCGCTCGTGGTTCCGGAAGTAAACCCACATGAATTGAAAAACCATTCAGGAATCATTGCAAATCCAAACTGTTCTACAATTCAGATGGTAGCAGCGTTGAAACCAATTAAAGATCAATATGGCCTTAATAAGCTGATCGTGTCTACTTACCAGGCAGTTTCCGGTGCTGGTGTAGAAGCAATTGATGAACTAGCAGAACAAAGCAAGCAATTCACAGATCGTAGTGAAATAGCAGCAGAAGTATTACCATCTGCGTCTGCAAAACGTCATTATCCAATCGCATTCAATGCGATTCCACAAATAGATTCATTTGACGAATCGGGCTATACATTGGAAGAATTGAAAATGATCAATGAAACGAAAAAAATATTCAGCGATCAAAATATGTCGGTAGCGGCTACATGTGTCAGATTGCCTGTTGTATCGGGACATTCAGAATCGGTTTACATTGAAATCGATCATGATGACGTGACAGTTAAAGATATCCAATCTTTGTTGGAAAATGCACCAGGAATCGTCTTGCAGGATGATCCGGCTTCACAACTATATCCAATGCCGCTTTATGCAGAAGATAAAGATGAAGTGTTTGTAGGCAGAATCCGTAAAGATTTGGATAACCCAAAAGGATTCCATCTTTGGATCGTGTCCGATAACTTATTAAAAGGTGCTGCATTGAACTCTGTGCAAATCGCCGAGGCGCTTATTAAATAATTTGCGTAGGTAAGGTTAAGAATGATAACGAAAAGGAATGATCTATGTGCAACTTGGAAATGTAGGGACAGCAATGGTCACTCCTTTTTCTCCTGACGGTACAATTGACTACGCTCAAACAAAGATTTTGCTTGAGCATTTGATTGCAAATGGGACAGATTCTGTTATCGTCAGCGGTACGACTGGTGAATCACCGACGCTTACTGTTACAGAGAAGAAGGAATTACTGGACTTTGTAGTAAAGGTTGTGAATAAGCGTATTCCAGTGGTTGCAGGTACAGGGACAAATAATACTGCTGAATCCATAGAGCTCACTAAGGTTGCTGAGCAATCAGGGGCGGACGGAATCATGCTCGTGACACCTTACTATAATAAACCAGACCAAAAAGGAATGTATGCACACTTCTCGAAAATTGCTAACGTTACAGCATTGCCGATATTGCTATATAATATTCCAAGTCGTTCCATTGTCAACTTGCTTCCTGAAACCGTTATTGCGTTATCGAAAATTGATAATATTAAGGCGATCAAAGAAGCGAGTGGTAATTTGGAGCAGATGGCAGAAATCATTGAAGGAACCGCAGACGATTTTGAAGTATACAGTGGAGATGACGGATTGACATTGCCATTGCTTGCAATTGGTGGTAAAGGAATCATTTCAGTTTCCTCACACGTAGTAGGCAATGAAATGCAAAAAATGATTCAAGCGTTTCAAAATGGCGATGTCAAGGAAGCCGCTGATCTTCATCGTTCATTAGTACCGGTTTTCAGAGCGTTGTTCTCGACACCGAATCCTGTGCCTGTGAAATATGCGCTAGAAAAAGCAGGCATACCAACAGGCGGTGTTCGTTTACCGCTTGTAGAAATGGACGAAAGTGAAGCTGCGATCATCGATGAAGCGCTTGAAAAATTTGAAAAAAGAACACGGATCCTGTAATAAACAAAAGCCGGACGACCAATCCGGCTTTTTTTGTTTGTACTGAGCGCCTACTATCTCGTATAATGGTGTTTAGTCGTTGTGGGCGGGAATAGAATATAGGAGGAAACAATGTGACGAAAATACAAAATGAATTAATTAGAGTAATTCCACTAGGTGGAGTAGGGGAAATCGGCAAGTCTATGTATGTCGTTGAAATCGATGATGAGCTATTTGTTATGGATGCAGGCTTAATGTTCCCGGAAACGGAAATGCTAGGTATTGACTTTGTAATACCTGATATGACCTATCTGGAAGAAAATAAAGATCGGGTCAAAGGAATCTTTTTAACACATGGTCATGAAGATGCGATTGGATCTATTGCTTATTTACTACAGAAAGTACAAGCCCCTGTGTACGGTACAAAGTTGACATTAGCGTTAGCGAAAGAACATTTGAAGAACATGCCAGCACCATCTAATGTGCGCTTCTTTGAAGTGACAAACAAAAGCCGTATGAACTTCAAGCGCACGCATGTGACGTTCTTTTACACGACACACAGTATTCCGGATTCTCTAGGAATTGTCTTCCATACAAGCGAAGGTGCAATCGTTAATACAGGAGAGTTCAAATTCGACCAAGCAGCAAAAGGTAAGTATCGCCCTGACATTGCAAAAATGGCTACAATTGGTGAAGAGGGTGTCTTTATCTTAATGTCCGATTCTACAGAAGCAGAACGTCCAGGTTATACAACGTCTGAGTCTGTAATCGAAAAACGTCTCTTTAAAACTTTCCATGAAGTACAAGGAAGAATTCTAGTAGCGCTGTATGCATCAAACTTCATTCGGATTCAGCAAGTGCTAGACCAGGCGGCAGCAAAGAAAAAGAAAGTAGCAGTGGTTGGTAAAAGCTTGGAGAGCTACTTTGAAGTCGGGTTAAAACTAGGTTATTTACAAGTGGAAGAAGATATTGTAATTCCGGTAAAAGACATGGAGCGTTATGATGATCAAGATATCGTGATTATCGTGACGGGTAACCAAGGTGAACCACTAGAAGCTTTAGAGAAAATTGTCCGTAAACATCATAGAGAAATTAATATCAAAAGTTCAGATACAGTATTGATCACATTCACGCCATCACCTGTTATGGAAACTTCCATGTACAAGATGATGAATGAGCTAGCAAAGGCTGGAGCAACTGTACTGACGTCCACACGAAATGTACACGTATCCGGTCACGGTTCTGCCGAAGACTTGAAAATGATGTTAAATCTTATGCAACCAAAATACTTTATCCCAATCCAAGGAGAGTATCGTATGCTGATTGCACATTCCAAGCTTGCTCAAGAAATCGGATTGCCTAAAAACCGTATCTTTATAGCGGATAAAGGCGATATTGTTGAATTCAAGAACGAAAAGCTTCGTATGGCAGGTAGAGTACAGGCTGGTAATGTCTTGATCGATGGTATAGGTGTGGGTGATGTAGGCAACATCGTGTTGCGTGACCGTAAGCTATTATCTCAAGATGGAATCTTCACAGTCGTTGTGACATTGAACAGAAAGCAAAAACGAATCGCAGCGGGTCCCGAAGTGGTCTCAAGAGGCTTTGTTTATGTACGCGAATCGGAGGAACTGTTTGATGAAGCGACAAAACTGATTACTAAAGTCGTCGAAAAATATGTGAATAAAGAAACGTTCGAATGGACAAACATTAAACAAGAGATCCGTGAGACATTGAGTTCGTATTTGTATCAGCAAACAAAACGTCGCCCGATGATTATTCCAATCATTATGGAGTACTGATCTACACCGTTTGTTGGCGAATCAAAAACAATTGGATTTCCATGCCTTTACGGCTGGAAATCTTTTTTGCAGAAAGGGGGTTGGCAAATGGCGAAAAAACGTGCTAAAAAGAGAGCGCCAGCGAAGAAAAGACAACAGAAAAAACAGCAAAGTCAAATGCAACCGCTCTGGTTTGAAATTCTAGGCGTCGTCCTAATTGGTATCGCAATAATAATGATCTTTGAATTTGGTATTATCGGTCGGGGTTTATCGGCATTTTCTCGATTTTTATTAGGGAACTGGTACGTTGCATTGCCATTTTTAATTATTGTGCAGGCATTGATTTTCATGATTAAAAGACAGATTGGTGGATACAAGCATCGAGTCGTAATCGGTTGTTTATTCATTTTAGGCAGTATGCTTCTGTTCAGTCATGTTCATTTATTTCAAACATTATATGAAAGCAAGGTTTTGATGTCAAATTCAGCATTAAAGGAAACATGGAAAGTACTCATCACAAATGATGGGATACATGACCAAACAGGGACTTTAGGTGGCGGCATGCTAGGTGCTGTACTGTTTGCGATGTTTTATTCATTGGTAGATTCATCGGGTGCTACAGTAGCTGGAGTGCTGTTACTGCTCATTGGTATCATCCTGTTGACAGGAAAGGCATTGATTCCGTTCCTAGTAGAGCAAACACCAATCTTAATGAATGATATAAAGAAAAAGTGGGCAGCGAGGGAAAAGAAATCAGTCAAGTCACCTGAAGAAAAACGTAAAGAAAGTGCACGTAGTAATAGAAGGAGTAAGCCGAAACCGGTAGACACTTCTGAAAGAGAAGCGGTACAAGAAAATCCGGAGCCTGCCAGTGAACCGATTATTTCTAGCTTCACAGCAAAAATTGAACAGGCAACGCAACCAGAAATTGAACAGGAAACGGAGTCGAAACCTGAAGAGGATTCTACACTCGATCCCATAGATCCTGCGGCTGATTATCCTGTAATGGGCGGAGAACAAGAAAACGAATCATATATTTTGCCATCAGCCAAACTACTAGAACCACCTGTAGCAAGTGACCAATCTGGAGAATATGATTTAATCCAGGCAAACGCTAAGAAACTAGAAAAAACGTTCCTGAGTTTTGGAGTCAAAACGCGCGTGACACAAGTCCATTTAGGGCCAGCAGTCACTAAATACGAAATCCTGCCTGACACGGGTGTGAAAGTAAGTCGCATCGTTAGTTTGGCGGATGACATAGCATTAGCATTGGCAGCTAGCGGCATTCGGATTGAAGCACCGATCCCTGGCAAGTCGGCAGTTGGAATTGAAGTTCCGAACAATGCGGTGGCGATGGTAAGTTTACGTGAAGTGCTTGAATCTAAGGAAAATAATCCTCCTGAGTCCAAGTTGCTAGTAGGTTTAGGCCGTGATGTGACCGGGCAAGCCATGATGACAGAGCTCAATAAAATGCCCCACGTATTAATCGCGGGTGCTACGGGTAGCGGTAAAAGTGTCTGTGTCAACGGGATCATTATGAGTATCATCATGCGGGCAAAACCACACGAAGTGAAAATGATGATGATCGATCCGAAAATGGTAGAGTTAAATGTATTTAATGGCATACCGCACTTATTAGCCCCCGTTGTTACGGATCCAAGAAAAGCAGCGCAAGCATTGCAACGAGTTGTGTCGGAGATGGAACGCAGATATGAGTTATTCTCTCATACTGGTACGCGGAATATTGAGGGATATAATAACCACATTGAACAATGGAATGAAGATCATGATGAGAAACACCCACGCATGCCGTATATCGTTGTCATTGTCGATGAGTTGGCCGACTTAATGATGGTGGCGTCAAGTGACGTAGAAGATTCCATCACACGTCTGGCGCAGATGGCAAGAGCTGCAGGTATTCATTTAATTATAGCGACACAGCGTCCAAGCGTTGACGTGATTACAGGTATCATTAAGGCAAATATCCCATCTCGAATTGCGTTTGCCGTATCTTCCGCAATCGATTCGCGAACTATTCTAGACGGTGCTGGTGCTGAGAAGTTATTGGGACGAGGAGATATGTTATTCCTTCCCGCTGGTGCTTCAAAACCGACACGTATTCAAGGGGCATTTGTTTCAGATGAGGAAGTAGAAGCGGTAGTGAACTTTGTGATCGAGCAACAAAAAGCTCAATATCAAGAAGAAATGATTCCGACTGAAGTAGAGGTAGTAGCACCTCATGAAGAAACCGATGAATTATATGATGAAGCAGTACAAATGGTGGTGGATATGCAGACTGCGTCTGTTTCGATGATCCAGCGGCGTTTTCGCGTTGGATATGCCAGGGCTGCACGTATAGTAGATCAAATGGAAGCGCGTGGTGTGGTAGGACCTCCTGAAGGTAGTAAGCCAAGACACGTACTACTCGCTAAATCAGAACTAGAAATGTAAGGTGTCATTCACTGATATTTTGATAAGTCAAAGTTATTCGTGATTTCGGCTAGATATTTCCTTCTACCTAAGTAAATGTTATAGTGAAGGTAGAAGGAAATTATCATCCCATGCTATAGAAATGGAGTATGTCATCCAATATTTAGCAAAACAGAAAGCGCTATCACGCAATGCGACACAATCATTGCTGCCATGAACGTTAGTACGTGCACGGTAATGAATTTTGAGTAATTTATTAACAGCGATCTATCTTCAGGGTAAAGGTTTTAGTTGAAAGTTAGTGTGAGTAAAGGTATAAGACGTATTGCGTCCTAACATAATACCAAGAAAATCTAGGGGAGGTCATGATCGATGAAGAAAAGAAAGTTTGGTCTAGCAATGTCTTTAGTGTTAGCTGCAGGTACAATGTTAGCAGCATGTGGCTCAGACGATAAAGATAATGCAGGGGAAAAGCCGGCAACAGGAGACAGCGGTGAGAAAAGCGAATTCTCAATTGCTATGGTAACTGACGTTGGAGGAATCGATGATAAATCATTCAACCAATCTGCATGGAAAGGCGTTAAAGAATTCGGAGAAGATCAAGGATGGGAAAAAGGAACTGGCGGATACGATTATCTGCAGTCAACTGGTCCGGAAGATTATACAACAAATCTTAACAACTTGGCTCGTCGTGACTTTAACTTAATATACGGAGTAGGTTTCTTGATGGAAGATGCAATTGAAGATATTGCCGCGCAACAAAAAGACACTCAATTCTCTATTATTGATGGGGAAGTAGATGCTCCAAACGTAGCTAGCATCCTCTTTAAAGAACAAGAAGGAGGATATTTAGCCGGAGTAGCAGCTGGATTAATGACAAAGTCAGATAAGATTGGTTTCATCGGTGGTATGGACAACCCTGTCATCGAGCGTTTTGAAGCTGGATTCCTAGAAGGCGTTAAAGCAGTGAAGCCTGAAATCAAAGTAGACTCAAAATACGTAGGTGCATTTGATAAAGCAGAACTTGGGAAAGCTGAGGCAGGCCGTATGTACTCTTCAGGCGTAGATATTATCTTCCACGCTGCGGGCGGTACAGGTAACGGTGTATTCTCTGAAGCGAAAGAACGTAAACAAGCAGATAAAGATGCGTATGTTTGGGTAATTGGTGTTGACTCTGACCAATATGAAGAAGGTAAAGTTGGAGATGACAACATTACGCTAACGTCTATGTTGAAGCGCGTTGATGTAGCAGTTAAAGATATTGCCGAGTTGTCAATGAATGGTAACTTCCCTGGTGGGGAAACAAAAGTATACGGTCTTAAAGATGATGGTTTAGGTCTTGCTGATTCACGTGGCGCAATTCCACAAGACGTATTGGATCAAATTGATGAACATGCACAAAAAATTGCAAATGGTGAAATTGAAGTGCCAGAGTTTGTAGAAAAGAAAAAATAAGGTCAGTACAACAATTGGAGGCCGGTTTTTATACCCGGCCTCTATTTCATTAAATTGCTAAAATAAAGGTTCTTTGTTAGTTCATTTGGAACTTTTATTTTATTAATTTCTAAGATTAATAAATTAACTATAATAAAAATTATCAACAGGCTACTTAAACTAAAATAGCAAAGCGTTCAACTGTTCATACGGGGACTTTATCACGTATTATTGAAAATGAGAGTTTATGCTACTTCATTCTATGGAATTCAATTATGGGCAAGGAAGTGATTGGGATGGATTATGTAATAGAGATGCTAGATGTTTCAAAAAAGTTCGGAAATTTTTATGCGAATGATCATATTACATTACAACTAGAGAAAGGCGAGATCCACGCACTGCTTGGTGAAAACGGTGCCGGGAAGTCTACCTTAATGAACGTACTATTTGGTTTATATCAACCAGATGGTGGAGAAATTCGCGTTCGAAGCGAAAGAGTAGCAATTACTGACCCGAACGTAGCAAATGATCTAGGTATTGGGATGGTGCATCAGCACTTTATGTTGGTAGAGAATTTAACGGTGACCGAAAATATTATTTTAGGTAGTGAGCCAACTAAATCCGGAATGATCAACATTAAGGATTCTGCGAAAAAAGTTGCTGAAATTTCAAAGATGTATGGACTGGATGTCGATCCGTACGCGAAGATAGAAGATATATCTGTAGGTATGCAACAACGTGTCGAAATTCTTAAGACACTTTATCGTGGCGCAGATATCCTAATATTTGATGAACCCACTGCATCTTTAACGCCTCAAGAAATTGATGAATTGCTAAGTATTATGAAAAAACTTGTTGCAGAAGGAAAATCAATCATCTTAATCACCCATAAACTGGCAGAAATTATGAATGTGTCAGATAAAGTAACTGTCATCCGTAAAGGTAAAGGAATTGGTACTGTTATTACAGCAGAAACGAATCCCGAAGAATTGGCGACGTTGATGGTAGGACGTCAAGTAACATTTAAAACGGAAAAAGGCCCATCCCACCCGACGGAAGAAGTATTGAAAATAGAAAATCTACAAGTTAATGACTATCGGGGAGTTGCTAAATTAAAAGGACTTAATCTTTCTGTGCGTCGCGGTGAAATAGTTGGAATTGCCGGCATCGATGGTAACGGTCAATCCGAATTAATCGAAGCGATCACGGGCTTGACTAAAGTGAAAAGCGGTAACATTTTTATCAATGATGAAAATGTTACAAATAAAAAACCGCGGAAGATTACTGAAACCGGTATTGGACATATACCACAAGACCGCCATAAGCATGGACTTGTTCTAGACTTCTCAGTGGGGTATAATACCGCGCTTCAATCGTATTATCATGAACCATTATCTAAAGGTGGAATTATGAATTATAAAGTGGTCAATGAAAAAGCGGAAGAACTGATCAAAGAGTACGATGTTAGAACACAGGGGACACATGAATTAGCAAGAGCTTTATCCGGAGGGAATCAGCAAAAGCTGATCATCGGGAGAGAAATAATGAGAAATCCCGATTTACTGATTGCGGCATTACCTACACGTGGTTTGGATGTCGGAGCAATCGAGTTTATTCATCGTCGTCTAATTGAACAGCGTGACAGTGGAAAAGCGGTTTTGCTCATTACGTTTGAATTGGATGAAGTCATGAATGTCTCAGATAAGATTGCAGTTATTTATGACGGGAAAATTGTAGGTACGGTAATTCCGCAAGAAACAACCGAACAAGCATTAGGATTGATGATGGCGGGTCATTCTAAAGATGTTGCGGAGAAAAAAGCACTAGCTGCTGAGAAGGATGGTGATGAGCAGCATGTCGAATAGAATGATCACTATACTGGTTCCGGTAGTTTCGATCTTTTTAGGGCTCTTAGTAGGCGCGATCGTGATGCTGATCAGTGACTATAATCCCATCACAGGCTATATGGCATTATGGAATGGTATTTTTGGTGATTCTTATGCAATCGGTGAAACCATTCGTCAAATCAGTCCATACTTACTTGCAGGGCTTGCAGTAGCATTCGCCTTTAGAACTGGACTTTTCAATATTGGAGTAGAGGGACAATTAATCGTTGGCTGGTTTGCTGCAGCTTACGTAGGGATGGCATTCGATCTTCCGAAAATGATTCACTTGCCTTTCGCACTCATAGCAGCTGCTGCAGCAGGAGCACTATGGGGACTCGTACCTGGTATTTTAAAAGCAACATTGAAAGTACATGAAGTTATCGTCACCATTATGATGAACTACATTGCCTTACATGTAGTGAACGCATTAATAAAAACACTCTCCGGTGGTGGATTTAAATTAGAACGCATCCATGAATCAGCTTCACTTCGTTCAGAGTTCTTATCTAATCTAACGGACTATTCTACATTGCACTACGGAATATTCGTTGCATTAGCTATGGTGGTCGTCATGTGGTTCATTTTAGAGAAAACAAAGACAGGATATGAGTTGAAATCTGTTGGGTATAACGAAAATGCAGCGCGATATGCAGGAATGAGCGCTAATAAGAATATTGTACTGGCAATGGTCATTTCCGGTGCGTTCGCTGGACTTGGGGGCGCGATGGAGGCACTTGGTACGTTTGGTAACATGTCTTCAATGGGTGGCTTTACAGGGATCGGTTTTGATGGAATCGCTGTAGCCTTGCTAGGCGCGAATACGCCTCTTGGTGTAATCTTCGGTGCAACGTTATTCGGCTCATTGAAATATGGCGCGAATAATATGCCAAATGAAGCAGGAATTCCAGTAGAAATCGTTTCGATCATTATTGCATTGGTTATTTTCTTTGTTGCCTGTGGATACATCATCCGTGTAGGACTCATACGTTTGCGTAATAAGAAGGAGGCAAAGTGACATGTTAGATGTATTATATTTCATCATTCCTATAACAATTGCTTCTGCAGCTCCTCTTATTTTCACAGCAATTGGCGGTGTATTCTCTGAACGATCTGGAGTTATTAATATCGGATTAGAAGGCCTCATGATTATGGGGGCATTCATCGGTATCCTATTCAATCTATTTTTCGCGGATACCTTTGGAGCATGGACACCTTGGATTGCGTTACTTGTGGCAATGCTCGTTTCAGCACTATTTGCAACACTTCATGCTATAGCATCTATCTCGTTCCGAGCGGATCAAGTAGTATCAGGTGTAGCGATTAATATGTTAGGTTTGGCTGTTGCATTGTTCTCAGTAAAAATGATTTTTGGCAAAGGTCAAACTGATTTTATTCAACAAAAAATTCCGAGATTCAATGTGCCTTTTTTGGAGGATATTCCAATCATTGGCCCTATGTTTTTTAAGTTAGTCTATGGTTCTTCTATATTGGCGATTGCCGTTGCGTTTATTGCTTGGTTTGTTATTTACAAAACACCATTTGGTTTACGTCTCCGCTCAGTAGGTGAACATCCTATGGCAGCAGACACAATGGGAATTAAAGTAACAAAAATTCGTTATATCGCGGTTCTGATTTCTGGGGGACTTGCAGGAATAGGTGGAGCAGTTTATTCTCAAACCATCACAAATGATTTTGGACATGCGACTATTAATGGACAAGGATTTATGGCGCTAGCAGCGATGATTTTTGGTAAATGGCATCCATTAGGAGCTATGGGAGCCGCGTTATTCTTCGGTTTTGCACAGGCGTTAGCAATTAGTTCTTCTAGTATTAAATTCTTAGAAGATATTCCAGCAGTGTATTTCCATATCTTCCCTTATATTTTAACTATCCTGGCTCTTGCCGGATTCCTTGGGAAAGCGAAAGCACCAAAAGCACTTGGTAAGCCTTACGTTAAAGGAAATAGATAAAAGTTATAAAAGCTACCTGGAGATATATACTCTTCAGGTAGCTTTTATAAGGTTGTAGCGATAAAAAGCCGAAGTTTTCGTTCGTATTTAGCTTTGGTCGTGGTTATTCTCTACCATCCGCACTTAAAAGTTGTATCATTTTCCAAATGACAGGCTAAAATGTATAGTGAGACTAGGAATACATATAATAAGGTAAACGAGGTGTTTGTATGTTCAATAAAACAAAATTACAAAATGGAGTTCATTTGTATATACGGAAAACGGAACAGTTTAAAACAGTGAACGTGACAATTAAGTGGAAAGCGCCATTGGATCAGAAGAAAGCTTCTGAACGTACTGTGTTGGCGAACGTGATGGAAGATTCAACAAAGCAGTATCCCACATTGAGTTCAATGCGCAAGGCGCTCGATGAGTTGTACGGTACGGTATTATTTACGGACGTCTCGAAAAGAAGCTCTCAACATATGGTTTCGCTTTATACGGAATGTGTGAACGATGAGTTTTTTGTAGGGGAAGATATTTTTAAACAGTTATGGCAATTGATCCGTTCTGTAGTATTTGATCCGAATGTAACGAATAAAGCATTTGATCCAGATGTTACAGAAAGAGAAAAGCGTAATGTCCGTGATCGGATACGTTCTATCTATGACGATAAAACACGCTTTGCACAAAAACGTATGCTTGAAATTATGAGACCAGATCATCCGGCCTCCATTTCGGCTTACGGAACCGAAGCTGCAGTGTCCGAGATTACGAATGAAAGTCTTTATGCTACATACGAAGATATGATCAATAATGATTTGATTGATATTTATGTAGTAGGCGATGTAGATGAAAAGGAAATCATCGAGCAAATTAAGCAATTCTTGCCGTTCGAAGCAAGAGATGCAGCGAAACAAAATGACTTGCCGGATGTAAACGTGTCAGGTTCTGTGAATACAGTTAGAGAAAAACAAGACATGAAACAAGGTAAACTTCATCTTGGTTTCCATACACCGGTATCATTCCATCATCCTGATTACCACAAAATGCAAATAACAAATGGTGTTTTCGGTGGCTTTGCTCACAGTAAACTATTCATGAATGTGCGAGAAAAAGAAAGTATGGCATACTATGCGAATAGCGCATTTGCTTCGCATTACGGGATCGTCTACGTCACGGCAGGTATTGATGCAGATTTAGAAGAGAAAGCTGTTAAGCTAATTCTTGAACAACTGACAGCATTACAAAATGGTGATATTACAGAGGTTGAGTTGAGTCAGACGATTGCACTTCTAGAAAACAGTATCTTGAGTGCAAATGATTCAGCCCGCAGTCAGATTGAGATTTATGATCAATATAAAGAGTTAGACGAGAGCTTCACTGCTGAAAGATTGATCCAAAAGTGGGAGTCAGTCACATTGGAAGACATAAAGGAAATGGCGAATACAATTCAATTGGAAATTGTGTATTTGTTGTCAGGTAAGGAGGGCGTTTCCAAATGAAAGAAATAAAATTTGATCAACTTCAAGAGAAGATTTATACAGAAACACTAGATAATGGACTGAAAGTTGTTATTCTACCGAAACGTGGATTTTCCAAAACATTTGTAACGTTTACAACGAAGTACGGCTCCATTGATCGTACATTCAAACCGCACGGCAAAGATGAATTCATCACAGTACCTGATGGTATTGCTCACTTTCTTGAGCACAAAATGTTCGAGAAAGAAGACGGAGATGTATTCCAAAAATTTAGTTTAAATGGCGCTTCTGCAAATGCGTATACAACATTCGGTAGAACGGCATATCTTTTTTCTGCCACTAATAAACTAAAAGAAAACACAAAGGTACTACTCGACTTCGTTCAACAACCATATTTTACAAAGCAAACTGTGGATAAGGAAAAAGGGATCATTGCCCAGGAAATTACAATGTATGACGACCAGCCTGACTGGCGATTATATTTCGGGACAATTGAAAACCTTTATGAAAACCACCCAGTGAAAATCGATATTGCGGGAACTGTCGAATCTATTCAGGATATTACGGCTGAACATTTATATACATGTTATGAGACGTTCTATCACCCGTCGAATATGCTATTGTTTATTGTTGGAGCAGTGAAGCCAGAGGAAATGATGGCATTTGTTAAAGAAGATCAAGCAAAGAAATCATTTGATAAACCTGAAGCGATTGAACGTCAATTCCCGACTGAATCCAAAAAAGTGGATGTGCCTGAACGTACATTGACAATGGATGTTTCGAAACCCAAATTGAATATTGGTATGAAATGTAATGAAATCGATCTACAGGGCCAAGAAATGCTTGAAACAGAGTTGTCAGCAAATCTCGTACTAGATAGTCTATTCGGTCGTACATCTGCATTTTACGAAAAAGCGAATGCAGAGGGCTTAGTTGATGAATCATTCTCCTATGAATTCTCTATGGAAGAAGGCTACGGCTTTGCCATGGTCGGTTCTGATACAGATGAGCCAGAGCGCTTAGAAGAGTTAATTCGTCATACGATTAAAGATGCGAAAACCAATTGGCCGGTGCAAGAAGAAGATTTGGACAGAATGCGTAGAAAAAAAATCGGTCAATTTATGCGTTCATTGAACTCCATTGAATTTATCGCAAATCAATATACTCGATATGAATTTAACAAAATGAATTTATTTGATGTCGTACCGACTTTGGAAAACTTATCGATGGATAAGTTAAAACAAGCATTTGCGACTTTCTCCGATGACAGTAGCTATACAATCTTCAAAGTACTGCCACCGAAAACGCAATGAGTATGACGCGTTTTGCTCTCGTTTTAGGGGCTTCTGGAGGAATTGGAGAAGCGATCTGTAAACAACTAGCTGAAGCGGGATGGTCTTTGTATTTGCATTATAATACGAATAAAAATCAGCTCAATCAATTGCGTGTGGAGTTAGAAGAGACATACCCTACCCAGCATTTCCGTAGTGTGCAAGCTGATTTTAGAGTGGAGCAAGCGGCAGAACAATTAGCGGCAAGCATTCAAAGTGTTCAAGCAATTGTTGTAGCCAACGGTCAGGCAGTCGTAAAACTGCTGTTGGATACAAGTGAAATGGACATGGCGGAATTGTGGCAGGTTCATATGCAAAATCCAGCTCGGTTAATTGCGCTGTTATCTGAAAAACTACGCAAGCATGATGTTTCTTATATTACGTTTATAGGATCGATATGGGGCAGTGCGGGAGCTGCGGGTGAGGTAATGTATTCGGCAGTCAAGGGAGCTCAGCATGCTTTTGTCAAAGCATATGCAAAGGAATCTGCCTATTCAGGCATACGAGTCAATGCGATTGCCCCCGGGTGGATTGATACCCGCATGAATCAGGAGTTTTCTACTGAGGAGCGTCAGATGGTACTTGATCAAATTCCACTTTTGTCTGTTGGAACACCGCAGGAAATAGCAAATATGGTCGAATTTATGCTGAGTGGCAAAGCAGATTATATGACAGGTGAAATAATTCAAATCAATGGTGGCTGGTATATGTAAGGCCTTGAGAAAAGGACAATGCCTGTTGTCCTTTTCTTTTCTTCTTTAATTCGCTTTCGTTATCCGCTATTATAGAACTAAGTGCATACTTGTTATGCTGAAAAAAGTGGCTTTATGAGGGAGTGTGTTGAATGGGACAGTGGTATGTCGAATATGAGTTACAAGTCAATCGGCCTGGGTTACTAGGGGATATTGCTTCGTTGCTTGGTATGTTGCGAGTAGATATTGTGACCATTAATGGAGTGGATGGCAGATACCGTGGTATGCTCGTTCACACCGATCATGATCAGCAAATTAAACGTTTCGAGTTAATCGCATCTACTATGGATGCAATTGTGATCCATAAGATCAGAGAACCTAAGTTGCGTGATGTATTGGCTGTTCGTCACGGACACTATATTCAGCGCGGAACTGATGACCGAAGAACGTATCAGTTCATAAGAAGTGAGCTTGGAATTTTAGTAGACTTTTTAGCAGAGATTTTCAAACAAGATGGTCATAAGCTAATCGGTGTTCGCGGCATGCCGCGGGTAGGCAAAACGGAATCCGTAGTAGCAGCAAGTGTTTGTGCCAATAAGAAATGGGTCTTTTTGTCTTCTACAATGATTAAACAAACGATTAGAACGAGTATGATGGGTGATGAGTTCTCAGACGATAACATCTTTATACTTGATGGAATCGTGACGCGAAAAACCTCTGACGAACGTCATATGCAATTAGTGCGTGAAATCATGGGCTTGCCGACCATTAAAGTGGTCGAGCATCCGGATATGTTCGTGAAGCAATCTGAATATACAATTGAAGACTTTGATATTATCATAGAGTTACGCACAACTGTGGATCAAGAGATCACTTACGACATTTTAGAAAAGAATGATCCTATGTCCAACCGTAATCCTATGGGCGGGTTCAATATGTTTAATTGATCGAAATGAGTTAGGTGGGTGTTGAGTTTGATCGGAATTGGTGCTCGTTTGAAAGAAGCGAGGATTTCAAAAGGATTGACGCTAGAAGATTTGCAGGACAGTACGAAAATTCAACAACGTTACCTGTCGGCAATTGAAAATGAAGAATTTCAAGTTATTCCTGGCGCCTTTTACGTTCGTGTTTTTATTAAACAGTATGCAGAAGCGGTGGACTTGGACGCGGATGAAATACTCAATCTTTATCAAGATGAGTACGAAGATGCAGTGCAAGAGAAACAAGAGAAGACTGTACCAGCCACCATGCAACGAAGTGCAAGTTCAAAGCAAAATAATGAGTTAAGAGAAGCGATGCCAAAAATAATTGTTGCACTATTTATCATCATGATTTTTGTTATTGTTTATACTTTATTACGAGACAAAGCGACAGATCCGGCTCTAGATCGGGAATCAACAGAACCTGGTTCATCAGTCATGACGGATGAACCAGGTTCTGTGGAAGTCGAGAAACCTAAGCAGCCATTTGAACATGCTTCGACTGTGGGTGAAACGTCTACATTCAAACTGTCTGATTCTGACGAAATTATATTGATTGTCAAAACGACAGGAAGGTCTTGGATCTCAGTAACCGATCAAGATGGCAAAGAACGGATGCCTGAACCAAGCGGTGCCCGAGTAGTTCAAGAAGGTGAAACTATTGAAATTGAAGCGAACGATGCGGAAAGTTTAAGAATACGAGTTGGTAATTACGAGAACGCGGAGTTGTCCGTTAATGGGCAACGCATAGATTACCCAACAGACCTTATCCCACAAAATATCGTATTAAAAAAACCGTAGAAAAATAGTCATCTAAAAAGGTGACTATTTTATTCTTTACAAATAGAATATGCTGTTAGGAAGGTGGACATGTAATGAATTTACCAAATAAGATTACGCTCTCCAGAGTATGTATGATCCCTGTTTTCATCCTGTTTCTTGCAGTGGATTTCGGATGGGGGATGATTCAGTTAGGTGGAACTGAAATGCCTATTGAACATTTGGTGGGCGCAATCATCTTTATCATAGCTTCTACAACTGATTGGTTAGATGGATATTTAGCAAGGAAAAACAACCTAGTGACAAATATGGGGAAGTTTTTGGATCCGTTAGCAGATAAATTATTAGTTTCAGCTGCATTTATCTTGTTAGTGGAATTGGGGACGGCTCCTGCCTGGATTGTCATCGTCATTATTAGTAGAGAGTTCGCAGTTACAGGATTACGTTTAATTTTAGCAGGTGGTGGTGAAGTAGTAGCAGCCAACCAGTTAGGTAAAATTAAAACAGTTGCGCAAATTCTAGCGATCACACTTCTTTTATTGCATAATATTTTCTTCGAAGCGATTGGTATTCCGTTCGGAACGATTATGTTATACATAGCATTAGTGTTTACAGTCTGGTCAGGTGTTGATTACTTCATTAAAAATCGTAAAATTTTAGTCGAGTCCATGTAAGGGGGAACGGTATTCATGAAAGCAGAAATAATTGCGGTAGGATCCGAGCTTCTATTAGGGCAAATTACCAATACTAACGCAAGGTTCATATCAGCTAGATTGGCTGAAGTGGGAATTGATGTGTATTGTCATACGGTCGTAGGAGATAATCCTAAACGTTTGTCACAAACAATCCAATTAGCTCAGCAGCGTGCGGATATTCTCATCTTTAGTGGGGGTCTCGGACCAACAAAAGATGACCTGACAAAACAAACTATTGCACTTGAATTGGACTGTGAGCTTGTATCTGATGAAGATGCAATGAAGACGATCGAAGATTATTTTACTCACGCCGGCAAAGTGATGACAGAAAATAATAAACAGCAAGCTCTTGTGTTAAAAGGATCTACAGTATTGCCAAATCGAAATGGCATGGCACCTGGTATGGCGATAGGTAAAAATAATAAACAGTACATTTTATTGCCGGGTCCGCCTCATGAAATGGAGCCCATGTTCGAACATGAAGCGATTCCATATTTACTTGGTGTATACGGGAAACAAGATGTAATTTCTTCTAAAGTATTGAAGTTGCAAGGGATCGGTGAGTCGGAATTGGAAGTTCGTATCCAGTCCGTTCTAGAGAAGCAAACGAACCCTACAATTGCACCATTGGCCTCACCCGGCATGGTCAATTTACGCATTACTGCAAAAGCGAAAACAGAAGAAGAAGCACAGAAATTGATATTACCTGTAGAACAAGAAATTCGCTCTATTGTTGGGGAGTTTATCTATGGTGTAGATGAAGATACGCTTGCTTCCAAAACGACTGAACTTTTGCTACAAAATGATTGGACTATTTCTGTGGCAGAAAGTCTAACTACCGGAATGTTTATGGCGGAACTTGGTTCAGAAGCAGGAATCGGCAATGCGCTAAAAGGTGGCGTAGTAGTGTATAATAAAGAGATGAAAATCGAGCAATTAGATATATTGCCTTCCTTGCTTGATTTCCATGGGATTGTCAGTGCAGAATGTGCTGAAGCTATGGCTGAAAGTGTGAAAGAACGATTTACCACGACATTTGGAGTGAGTCTGACAGGTGCAGCGGGTCCTGAACCGCATGATGGACAGCCACCTGGTACAGTTTGGATCGGCATTGCAGCAGAAGGTATGAAGACAGCATCTTATAAGTTACAGCTATCAAGTTCTCGTGATTCAAATCGTAAACGTTCCGTTCAATTTGCTTTACATTATCTCATTCAAAAAATGAAAGAGAAAAAAGAACTGAAGTATTGAATTTTGCCTTTGAATTAGCTATCAAAAATCAATTTATCCCCGCTTTTTGTGCTTGTTTTTTAATTTCTACACTCAGTTTATCGAATACCCGTTCGTTTAATTCTTGTGTATTACGTTGAAAAAAGGTATACTAAGAGTAGAAAAAGAGTTTGAGGAGGAATTATAATTGAGCAATCGTAAAGCGGCACTAGATATGGCATTAAAACAAATAGAGAAACAATTTGGTAAAGGTTCTGTCATGAAAATGGGTGAAAAGACAGATCTTCAAATTGATACATCATCATCGGGTTCATTGGCTTTGGATGCCGCATTAGGAATAGGCGGATATCCACGTGGACGAGTAATTGAAATATATGGACCAGAAAGCTCTGGTAAAACGACTGTTTCGTTGCACGCAATTGCAGAAGTGCAGGCAAGCGGTGGTACTGCAGCTTTTATTGATGCGGAACACGCATTAGACCCTGTTTATGCAAAAAAATTAGGTGTTAATATCGATGACTTACTATTATCACAGCCGGATACGGGTGAGCAAGCATTAGAAATCGCAGAAGCACTTGTTCGTTCTGGTGCGGTAGATATTGTCGTAGTGGACTCGGTAGCAGCACTTGTTCCAAAAGCAGAAATTGAAGGCGAAATGGGAGACGCACATGTTGGTTTGCAAGCTCGTTTGATGTCTCAAGCGTTGCGTAAACTTTCAGGTGCAATTAATAAATCAAATACTATTGCTGTATTCATTAACCAAATTCGTGAAAAAGTAGGCGTCATGTTTGGTAATCCAGAGGTAACGCCTGGTGGACGTGCATTGAAGTTCTATGCTTCTGTTCGTCTTGAAGTACGAAGAGGCGAAGCGATTAAGCAAGCTAATGATATTATGGGTAACAAAACAAGAATCCGTGTTGTGAAAAATAAGGTAGCCCCTCCATTCCGTACAGCGGAAGTAGATATCATGTATGGTGAAGGAATTTCAAAAGAGGGCGAAATTCTCGATCTAGGCTCGGAGTTAGAAGTCGTCCAAAAGAGTGGTGCTTGGTATTCTTATGAAGGCGAGCGTTTAGGACAAGGCCGTGAAAACGCAAAGCAATTCTTGAAAGAAAACTTGAAAATGCGTGATGAAATTGCATCTAAGATCCGTGAATCATACGGTTTAAATGCTACAAACTACGTAATCGCAGCACATGATGAAGAAGATGAACTTGATGACTTACTAACACTTTCAGAAGAGAAGTAAGCTATTCATGTAAAACCGCCAATTCAAAAATTGGCGGTTTTTTTAACAAGTTAAAAATAACCAACCTGCATAAGTATGGCATTCTTTGTCTTGTCATGGAACTAGAATTGCAATTGAATAAATAGATAAAGTGTAAAGTGAGGATACTCGAGTAAACCAAACAAAAAGCTTCAGTAGAATCATTTTTCCTCTATCATTCCTTGACACAATAAAAATACAACTATACAATTAAAGTGGCGTATTATATACGTCCTATATTTAACAAACCAATCAATTGTTTTTGGCGGTATATTGATTTTAACTTAATTCAGCAATATGAAAAATTAAGTAAAAAGTAGTGACATCAATAGAAATTTAGTCCCGAAACAACAGGTTTTCTACTACCCGTTGGATTAAGTTAAGCCTTCGGCGTTTTCACAGATCGTCGGGACATTATCGGGAAGCTCCGATAACAAGTAAAGTGAATATATTCGCCGTGGCAAAATTGATTATACGAGCCGACTGAAAAGAAAAGAATAAGCAGAAGGAGGTGACCTCAATGGGTATTGAAATACTCATCTCCGTTTTGCTAAGTCTCATCGTCGGTGCAGTTGTTAGCTTTTTTATATTGAAAAATGTGAATGATTCAAAAGTAACTGGTGCCAAGCATACTGCCAACCAACTCGTCGAAGAGGCGAAGCGTGAAGCGGAGTCAGTGAAGAAAGAGGCACTGTTAGAAGCGAAAGATGAAACTCACGAACTGCGGATTGAAGCAGAAACAGAAGTCCGTGAGAGAAGGACGGAATTACAGAAACAAGAAAACCGTCTCTTACAGCGTGAAGAAAACCTTGATCGCAAGGATGATGCGCTCAATAAAAGAGAAGCAGGTCTAGAGCGCAAAGAAGATGCGCTATTAGAAAGACAACAGCATATTGAAGAGATGGAACGCAAAGCGGAACAACTCGTTACTACACAAAAGACTGAACTGGAAAGAATTTCTTCGTTAACAAGAGATGAAGCAAAGCGCATTATCTTGGAAGATGTAGAAGAAGAGCTAGCTACTGATATTGCTGTCATGACAAAAGAATCCGAGCAAAGAGCTAAAGAGGAATCCGAACGTAAAGCCCGTGAAATCCTATCATTGGCATTGCAACGGTTTGCGGCAGATCATGTGGCAGAAACAACAGTCTCTGTCGTTAATTTACCAAATGATGAGATGAAAGGTCGCATCATTGGTCGAGAAGGGCGAAATATTCGCACACTCGAGACGCTTACAGGAATTGATCTGATTATTGACGATACGCCGGAAGCTGTCATTCTTTCTGGTTTTGATCCAGTTCGAAGAGAAACAGCAAGATTGGCTCTGGAGAAGTTAGTTCAGGATGGACGAATCCACCCTGCACGTATCGAAGAAATGGTCGACAAATCCAGAAGAGAAGTGGACGAGTTAATTCGAGAAAAGGGAGAACAAACTACATTCGATGTAGGTGTTCACAACTTGCATCCGGATATGATCAAAATTCTTGGTCGCTTGCACTTCCGCACGAGTTACGGACAGAACGTCTTGAAACACTCAATCGAAGTAGCCTATTTAACTGGCTTACTGGCAGCAGAGCTTGGAGAAGACGTTACACTTGCTAGACGTGCCGGTTTACTTCATGATATTGGTAAAGCGATAGACCACGAGGTAGAAGGTAGTCACGTACAAATTGGTAAAGAATTAGCAGTGAAATATAAAGAACATCCAGTTGTCATTAACAGTATTGCTTCCCATCACGGTGATGAAGAAGCAACTTCAGTTATAGCAGTACTTGTAGCAGCGGCAGATGCATTATCTGCAGCGAGACCAGGTGCTCGTAGTGAAACACTGGAAAACTATATAAAACGTCTGCAAAAACTTGAAGAAATTTCGGAATCATACGAAGGTGTTGAGAAGTCATTTGCCATTCAGGCAGGACGGGAAGTGCGAATTATTGTTCGCCCTGAACAGATCGATGATATTACCGCACATCGCTTAGCACGTGATATACGAAAGCAAATTGAGGAAGAATTAAACTATCCAGGGCATATCAAAGTGACGGTCATACGGGAGACCCGCGCAGTCGAGTATGCAAAATAATACCTAACACAAAACAGCTTCCGGTTCGTTTGGAAGCTGTTTTCATTTTGGAAAGAGGTTATTGTAAATGAAAGTACTATTTATTGGAGATATCGTAGGATCAATGGGAAGAGAAATGGTGATGGATTATTTATCGCGTTTGAAACGCAAATATCAAGCAGATGTGATCATCGCAAATGGTGAAAATGCAGCTTCAGGCAGAGGAATTACAAAATCCATCTATCATGATTTATTGCATGCGGGAGTAGATGTTATCACGATGGGTAACCATACTTGGGATCAACGTGAGATTTATGATTTTATAGATGAAGTGGATTACTTGATTCGTCCTGCTAACTTCTCAGAACAAGCACCAGGTAAAGGCATGACATCGATAACAAAAAATGGCGTTACTCTTTCTGTGATTAATTTACACGGCCGCACATTTTTGCCTCCACATGATGATCCGTTTGCAAAAGCAGATGAATTGGTGGAAGAAGCCTTGCAAACATCGCCGTTAGTCTTTGTTGATTTCCATGCAGAAGCAACAAGTGAAAAGATTGCAATGGGCTGGCATTTAGACGGGAAAGTATCCGCTGTCGTAGGAACACATACACATGTACAAACTGCTGACGATCGAATTTTACCAGGCGGGACTGCCTATTTAACAGATGCAGGAATGACAGGCCCGTATGATGAGATTTTAGGAATGAAAAAAGAAGATGTATTATATCGTTTCTATACTAACTTGCCAACACGCTTTGAGGTACCGAAAAGTGGAAGACCTCAGCTAAACGGTATGTTTGTAGAATTGGATGACAAAACAGGCAAGGCACTTAAAATTGAGCGGATTCGAATCAACGAAGATCATCCGTTCAAAAACTAAATATCTAGGTGTCTAAATCCTCCTTGCTTATCATAGGATGTTGTATGGAATATACGCTTTCCATAGACATTGCAAAATAAGGAGGAAATATCGTGAGTCCCTTAAAAGTATCATCTCGCTCAAATCCGAACTCAGTAGCAGGAGCATTGGTTGCAGTTATTCGTGAACAAGGCTATGCCGAGATCCAGGCAGTCGGTGCTGGAGCATTAAATCAAGCAGTGAAGGCAATTGCTATCGCAAGAGGATTCGTAGCACCAAGCGGAGGCGACTTAATTTGTGCGCCTGCCTTCACCGATATTGAAATCAATGGGGAAGCTAGAACGGCACTCAAACTTTTCATTGAAAAAAAAGAGCGCAAGTAGAATACAAAAGACCACGAGCACTTCATTCGTGGTCTTTTTTTCATGACAAACCAGCGACATTTTCCCGCATTGCTGTCATATCAGACAAAACTTCAGTATAATAACATCATGTATGCTTATTTCCCGATAAGTAATAGAAAGGGGCTTCTACAATGAATGAAGAACAGCGCTTGCAAGCTGGACTCGCTACAAAAAATAATTCAAAACCAGACATTAAAGAGAAAGACTATAGCAAATACTTCGAGTCTGTGTATAGCGGGCCTTCTCTAAAAGACGCAAAAAAACGCGGGAAAGAAGAAGTGGAATATCACGATAACTTTCAAATAGATCAACGCTTTAGAGGAATGGGACAAGGTCGAAAGTTCTTTATTCGAACATTTGGCTGTCAAATGAACGAACACGATACGGAAGTGATCGCAGGGATTCTAATGGCATTAGGATATGATGCAACTGACAATGTAAAAGAAGCAGACGTTATATTACTCAATACATGCGCAATCCGTGAAAATGCTGAAAATAAAGTGTTTGGTGAATTAGGTCATTATAAACCACTCAAATTGACAAACCCTGATTTGTTAATCGGCGTTTGTGGTTGCATGTCGCAAGAGGAATCCGTTGTAAATAAAATTTTAAAAACGTATGATCAAGTAGATATGATTTTTGGAACACATAATATCCATCGTTTGCCGAACATTTTACATGAAGCCTATATGTCAAAAGAGATGGTCATAGAAGTGTGGTCAAAAGAAGGCGACGTGATTGAAGATTTACCGAAGGTTCGTAACGGCAAGGTGAAAGCATGGGTTAATATTATGTATGGATGCGATAAGTTCTGTACGTACTGTATCGTGCCGTATACACGTGGAAAAGAACGCAGCAGACGACCGGATGACATCATTCAGGAAGTCCGTCAGCTGGCTGCAGAGGGATATAAAGAGATTACCTTGCTTGGTCAGAACGTCAATGCGTACGGCAAAGACTTTGATGATATCAATTACCGGCTGGGTGACCTGATGGATGCCCTGCGTTTGATTGATATACCCCGGATTCGTTTCACAACGAGTCATCCGCGTGACTTCGATGATCACTTAATTGAAGTGCTCGCAAAAGGTGGCAATCTTGTCGATCATATTCATTTGCCCGTTCAGTCAGGTTCATCCGATATGCTGAAAATTATGGCCCGTAAATACACACGCGAAAGTTACTTGGAGTTAGTAAATAAAATTAAAACTGCGATTCCTACTGCATCATTGACAACAGATATAATTGTTGGATTCCCCAATGAAACAGACGAACAGTTTGAAGAAACGATGTCTCTTTATCGTGAAGTCGGTTTCGATATGGCGTTCACATATATCTATTCACCGCGTGAAGGAACACCGGCTGCGAAGATGCAGGATAATGTAACAATGGAAGTGAAAAAGGAGCGTTTACAGCGTCTAAACAAGCTGGTAAACGAACTGTCTGCAGAAGCGATGAAGCCATATGAAGGACAGATTGTAAAAGTGCTGGTTGAAGGGGAAAGTAAGAAGAACCCTGATGTACTCGCCGGTTATACAGAAAAAAGCAAGCTGGTAAACTTTGTAGGGCCGCGTTCTGTAATCGGTAAGATAGTGGAAGTTCAAATTAAAGAAGCAAAATCATGGTCACTAAACGGTGAATTCATCGGAGTGGTCAAAGAGGAAAAGGTGATGTCATAATGGAAAAGAAGTTTACGAAAGACGAAATTATAGAAAAAGCACGTGATTTGGCACATATGTTGGCAAATACAGAGGAAGTTGAATTTTATAAGCGTGCAGAAGCCCAAATCAATGAAAATCAAAAAGTACGTGAAAAAATTGCTAGTATGAAATCACTTCAAACACAGGCAGTGAACTTCCAAAACTACGAAAAAGAACGTGCATTAAAAGCGATCGAAAAGAAAATCGAACAAGTTCAAGGTGAAATTGATGCGATTCCATTGGTACAAGAATTCAAACAGTCTCAAGACGAAGTGAATGACTTGCTGCAACTGGTTTCCAATACAATCGCAAACAGTGTAACAGATGAAATTATTGAATCAACAGGCGGCGATTTATTGCGCGGCGAAACAGGCTCATATGTAAAGAATACACAGAAAAAATCATTGTCTTAAATATAAAATCGGCTAAGGAGAAAATTCCTTGCCGATTTTTTCAATTTTTGGGCTGCTGTTGCATAGGATGGATAGAAGCCAAAGAAGGAGGAAGAAAACTGAAAAACTTACGACAAATTGTGACGAAAGCTGTTATCGCCAAAGGGAAGCATCGATCAGAAACTACTGAGCTGCTGAAGCCACCTAATCGTCCTTCCAGCATATTAGGGTGTTGGGTGATTAATCACACGCATCAAGCCAAGAAAGTCGGTTCGCATGTGGAAGTAACAGGTAGTTTTGATGTGAATGTTTGGTACTCACATCATGATCATTCCAAAACATCTGTCTTTACTGAGTCGGTACCTTATAAGGATAAGATCGCATTGCATTATCGCGATGAGCCGACATCGGCTAAAGAAGAAACGATTGTCACAGTATTACAGCATCCTAACTGTACAGAGGCTAGTATTTCTGAATGTGGCCAAAACTTTTCAATTTCTATTGAAAGAGAATTATTAGTCGAGATGATCGGTGAGACAAAAGTTTCTGTAACCATTCATCCTCATCCACATGATGAAGAGTGGCCAATACTAGAATCAGAGTCTTCATCTGTTGTGATGGAAGATAAAACGAATAAAGAAGTTCCGAATCAAGAGAGGCCTCACCAACCACCACGTAAAGATTCACCATTTTAAAAGCCGGAGATTCACCGGCTTTTTTTCTTTTGTAATCAGTAGAAGAAATGATGTGGGTCAAGTTAATTTTATAATAATAGATGTAGTCTATAGATAGGAGGGATCCTATGGTAAAGTTAAAATGGCTTATACTTCTATTTGCCTTGACACTGCTGACGTCATGTGGAAAAGGAAATACAATACAAACTCTCACAGCCCCTTCACCGCAACAGGAACTGAAATCACATGAGCGGGGTTTGACATTCTTGATCTCTGAACATCAATACGAGGAAGGCATGCCGTTATTCCATACGATATTGAAGAATGATAGCCAAACCAGTTATGAATATGGTGAATACTATCAAATAGAAGTATTCAAAAATGACGAATGGTATACGTTAACGCATTCTGATTCCGTGTTCTATGAAAATCCACGTTTTACTAATCTGGGTTATTTGCTCGCGCCAGGCAAGGATATTCAACAATCATTTTCTGTAGAGACTCTTGGAGTGACACTCGTACCCGGTCAGTATCGACTAGTGAAAATATTTTTGAAACCTGTAGCTCCCCATTATACAGTAATACTCGCCGTTCCATTTACAGTGACTTCTAAGCACGAAATAGCATAATAGTAGAATACTGATATAGAAAATAATAAACTATCTTGGCTTATCAAAAGCGGGGATGGTTTTTATTTGTTTTCTACAGAATGATTCATTTATCTAGCTATGTCTATCTTCCTTTTTAAGCTACATCGACCCCTTTTGATTCGTTAAGTCTAAAGGTGTTTGGTATAATGTATAGAAAATGAGCGAGAAAAAGAGGGTTTACCATGTCTGAACATACACCAATGATGCAACAATATTTGAAAATTAAAGAGCAATATACAGACGCATTTCTATTCTTCCGTTTAGGAGATTTCTATGAAATGTTTTTTGAGGATGCGGTTAATGCATCTGCATTATTAGAAATTACGTTAACGAGCAGGGATTCAGGTGCACGAGAACGTATACCGATGTGCGGCATACCTTATCATTCCGCTACCGGATATATTGAAACATTAATCCACAAAGGTCATAAAGTAGCGATATGTGAACAAATGGAAGATCCGCGAAACGTTAAAGGAATTGTGAAACGTGAAGTCGTTAAAGTTATTACACCTGGTACATTAACGGAAGGTAAAACGATTGATGTCGAGGCCAATCATTTCATCGGTGCTATCGATAGCTTGGGCGATCAATGTTACGCATTAGCTTATCTTGATGTTGGTACTGGGGAAGGAAAAGTAGAGTTGATTGAGGGAAGTGAGCGAACGCTACTGGCAGAAATCGAAGCGCTTGGCATGAAGGAAATTATTGTTGATCAACAACTTCATGTTATTTTGGCAGAACTGTTCGAAAGCCGCGAAATTATGCTTTCAATTGAAGATACGGAGCATTCGGGGTCAATTGGTCACGATACATATGATCATCTCCCAAAAGAACTACAGGAAGCTTGCCGTAAATTGCAATCGTATCTACTTCGTATGCAAAAAATGGTTTTCGGTCATATTCGACCTTTCATTTATATAGAGAAAGATGCAAAGTTATCAATTGATGCGAACTCAATGCGAAATTTAGAGCTCGTGCAAACGATTCGGACCGGCAAAAAAGAAGGGACATTATTCTGGGTACTCGACGAAACTGTTACGGCGATGGGTGCGAGGAAGTTACGGATGTGGATTCATCAGCCTTTGGCGCAGCGCCAAGCGATTGAAGAACGTCTGGAAACTGTAAATAATTTAGTTGATGAGTATTTCTTGCGTGAAGAGTTATTAGAAGAATTACATGAAGTCTACGATGTAGAACGACTTGCAGGAAGAATTTCTATGGGCAGTGCAAGTGCACGCGATCTAGCGCAACTACGAAATTCTTTGTCACATATACCGAAACTAAAACAGTTGCTTGAAGACTCGAAGCGTCCTATGTTGCAGCGTTTTGCTGATCGTATGGATCCTTGCGGGGAAACATTCCAACTATTATCAGATGCTATTGCAGTAAACCCGCCGATATCTAGTAAAGACGGTGGATTAATTTTGGACGGCTATCATGAAAAACTAGATGAGCTTCGAAATGCATCTCGTAACGGAAAAACATGGCTAGCACAACTTGAGCAGAAAGAGCGACAACTGACGGGAATAAAAACTTTGAAAATCGGCTATAATCGGGTCTTTGGGTATTATATCGAAATTACTAAATCCAATATTCATTTAGCTGACTTATCTCGCTACGAACGTAAGCAGACACTAGCGAACGCGGAGCGATACATAACGACGGAGCTAAAAGAAAAAGAAGAACTAATTCTAAACGCGGAAGCGGACAGCCAGACATTGGAGCTGGACTTATTCCAGTCGGTTCGCGAACAAGTAAAGGATGATGTACAACGAATTCAACAATTAGCTTCTGTGATTAGTGAACTGGATGTTTTGCTATCATTTGCTAAAGTGTCCGAAAAGAATCAATATGTTCGGCCGGAATTCCATACAGGGAAGGCAGTCGACATTCAAAACGGCCGGCATCCAGTCGTTGAAAAAATGATGAATCATTCACTGTATATCCCAAATTCGTGTACGCTAGCTGAAGAGGAAAATATGTTGCTTATTACGGGTCCTAATATGTCGGGTAAAAGTACGTATATGCGTCAAGTAGCTTTGACTGTAGTGATGGCTCAAATCGGTTGTTTCGTCCCTTGTGAAACAGCTACACTGCCTATTACAGATCAAATTTTCACACGAATAGGAGCAGCAGATGACGTGGCATCTGGACAGAGTACATTCATGATGGAAATGATGGAGTCTCAATATGCATTGGCTCATGCGTCGTCCCATAGCCTTTTGTTGTTTGACGAGATCGGGCGTGGTACTTCAACGTATGACGGGATGGCACTTGCACAAGCCATGATGGAATATATCCATGAGGAAATCGGAGCTAACACATTATTTTCTACACACTATCATGAACTCACACAATTGGAAGATGTATTAGATCGCTTATTAAATGTCCATGTCGCGGCCAAAGAGCAAAATGGTAAAGTCGTATTCCTTCATAAAGTATTATCCGGTGCAGCCGATCGAAGCTACGGAATTCATGTAGCTGAGCTAGCAGGTCTACCTGCCGACGTTGTGGGACGTGCGAAAACCTTATTACAGCGATTTGAAGAAGATAGTACAATGAAAGGCGTCTCTTCTGTGTCAGAGCAGCTCGCTTTGTTTGATACGGATAGTGAACCGACTGTTTCTGTGGAAACACAAAAATTACTTGATGAAATTGAAGCGGTAGATTTGATGAATATGACACCGATGCAAACGATGCAAAAAATAATGGAGTGGAAAGAACGTTTGACAACTGAGAAGAAGGGGTGAAGCGGATGAATCAAATTCACATCATGGAAGACACACTGGCCAATAAAATTGCGGCGGGAGAAGTGGTGGAACGTCCTGCTTCCATCGTCAAGGAACTAGTGGAAAATGCGATTGATGCGCAAAGTACCAAAATCGAAGTAACTCTCGTCGAAGCAGGGTTGTCTTCCATTCGAGTGACCGATAACGGCAAGGGTATGTCCGAAGAGGATGCAATCCGCTGTTTCGAAAGGCATGCTACTAGTAAAATAACTAATGAGCATGACTTGTTTCGAATACGTACGCTCGGTTTTCGCGGAGAGGCATTAGCAAGTATCGCGGCAGTATCAAAAGTATCGTTATGGACTTCGGATGGCGTAGACGGGGCTGTTGTAGAGATTGAGGGCGGTAAAGTACTGAAATATCAAGCGGGGGCTTTACGAAAAGGGACAGACTTTCTTATTCAACATCTATTCTTCAACACACCAGCACGTTTAAAATATATGAAAACCATTCAGACGGAACTCGGACATACGATAGATTTATTGAATCGATTAGCACTGAGTCATCCTGACATTTCTTTTACACTCACTCACGATCATCATGAAGTTCTTAGAACATCGGGTTCAGGAGACATATTACGGGTATTATCAGATATATACGGTGTCGGAGTTGCGCGGAAAATGATACCGTTCCAAAAAGAAGATGCTGATTTCAAAGTGAAGGGTTTTATTACACTTCCTGAGATGACACGTGCATCTAAAAATTATATTTCACTTTTAATGAATGGACGTTGGATTAAAAGCTATGCAGGAACGCAAGCAGCTATTGATGCGATGCATACGTACTTGCCTATTGGTAGGTTTCCAATTGCAGTTATTGATATTACAGCAGATCCTATTTTGACAGATGTCAACGTACATCCCGCGAAGCGGCATATTCGTATTAGTAAAGAAGGGGAATTACTCTCCTTGATAAAGGGAGCAATCAGGGAGGCTATTCAAGGAGTCACTATTATCCCTGACGCTGTAAAGAAAGAGAAGCCTGTTAAAAGAGACTCAGAACAACAGACGATTTGGACACCTTCCTATCGTCGGCCTGAAGTGACGGTTCCGTTAGAAGGACGAGAAATACAACCATCCATTGTTCCTGCGGAAGAGCCTATTATAAAGCAACCCACGCCAGTCTTTCCTGAAGCTATTTTTGAACAGCAGGAAGAACCCGTGCCACAAGAGCCTGTTGTCTATGAACAGGAACAGCAGGAGAAGAGTCATTTCCCTTCAATCGCACCGATCGGACAAGTTCATGGAACGTATATAGTGGCGCAAAATGAAGATGGGTTTTATTTAATCGACCAGCACGCAGCGCAAGAACGAATTAAATATGAATACTTTAAAGTGAAACTTGGCCAGGTGGATGCAGGTGAACGTCAGCAATTACTTTTGCCACTTGTTTTCCATTACTCAGCTGATGAACAAGTAAAAATAGAAGAGTGTAAAGATGCATTGGAAGAAGTCGGTGTATTTTTAGAAGCGTTCGGTCCAGCGACATATACCGTAAAAGAGTATCCTTCATGGTTCCCTGAAGGACAAGCAACTTCGATCATAGAAGAAATGATTGAGCAAGTACTCGAGAAACGCAAAGTCGACGTCGAGAAATTGCGTGAAGAAAGTGCGATTATGATGAGTTGTAAAAAATCGATCAAAGCAAATTATTACTTAAGGCAAGAAGATATGGAACGCTTACTCACGGATCTAGGGGCTTGTCATAATCCATATACATGTCCGCATGGTCGTCCGGTATTGATCCATTTTACAACGTATGAATTAGAGAAAATGTTTAAACGAGTGATGTAACATAGCACATCAGAAAGGAGCGATTGTATGTTTTCTACATTAGAAAGATCGAGCAGAATTCAGGACTTGAGAAACTTTTCATTCGATGTTTTAGTTGTCGGTGGAGGGATCACAGGTGCAGGAATCGCATTGGATGCGGCTGCGAGAGGATTTTCGGTTGCCCTGATTGATATGCAAGACTTTGCGGCAGGAACATCTAGCCGTTCAACAAAACTGATACATGGTGGTTTGCGCTATTTAAAACAATTAGAAGTGAAAATAGTGGCAGAAACGGGAAAGGAACGAGAAATCGTTTTCCGTAATTCTCGAAATATCACGAAATCAAGACCTATGCTATTGCCGATCTATCAAAAAGGAACGTATGGCAAGTACTCCACTTCGGCTGGGCTTCTCGTCTACGATTTACTAGCAGGTGTAAAGCCTGCAGAACGCCGTGAGATGTTGACGAAAGAAGAAACGGCTGAACTTGAACCATTACTGAAAAAAGAGCGGTTAAAAGGTGGCGGTCATTATGTGGAGTATCAGACGGATGATGCGCGTTTGACAATTGAGGTACTGAAGAAAGCGGCAGAAAAAGGTGCGCTTTGTCTGAACTATATGAAGTGCGAACAATTTAACTTTGAGAAAGATCGTGTCGTTGGAGCAGTCTTAAGTGATCAACTAACGGGTGAACGATTTTCCGTGGCGGCTTCAATGGTAATCAATGCATCCGGTCCATGGGTTGACGAACTACAAAAGAAAATCAGCAGCAAACATAAAAAGCGATTACACATTACGAAAGGTGCCCATATTGTAGTAGATCAATCTATATTCCCGTTGCAACAAGCAATTTATTTTGATAACTCGGATGGCCGAATGTTATTCGCCATTCCACGGGATAATAAAACGTATATCGGTACGACTGATACATTTTATTCGGATGATAAACAGCATCCTATAGCGACAGAAGATGATATACACTACATCATGGAAGCAGTTCGCGAAATTTTCCCAAGCATTCATTTGCAACGCCAACATGTGGAATCCACATGGGCCGGCATTCGACCATTGATTGCGCAAGACGGCAAGGATGCATCTGAGATTTCAAGAAGAGATGAAGTGTGGGAAACAGTTCCTGGATTACTGACGATTGCAGGGGGAAAGTTAACAGGCTATCGACAAATGGCGGAAATTGTAGTGGATCGAATTAATGAACAACTAGAAAAGCCGTCTATTAAGCCATGTGAAACGAAGAATATCCCTGTATCAGGAAGTGATTTCATAGACGATGAAGCCTTAAGGCAATTTATTGAATTACAGGCAGCGCGAGCACCCCAGTTCGGACTAACTCCACAACAAGGGACGCGTCTTGCTTCATTTTATGGAAGAAATAGTGAAAAAGTTTTCCGATTCGCCCACGCGATTTCAGCAGAGGAGAACAATTTGCCAATCAGTTTGCGTGCGGAGATCTTATATGGAATTCATCATGAAATGGTCACATCGCCAAGTGATTTCTTTATCCGCAGAAAAGGGGATCTGTATTTCCAGATCGATGTTGTGGAATCATTAGCGACACAAGTAATCGACTATATAGCAAAGTTGTTGCATTATACAGACAGTGAGAAATCTATTCATGCTAATGATTTGAAAAATGCAATTGCAGAAGCGAAAGGAAGTGCAAGTTCATGACAGACCAGTGGATTGAAATGCGTGATGGCACTAAAGTGTATAGTACGAGTTATACACCTGATACTAAGCCGGTAGCCCGTGTGCATATCATTCACGGATTGGCTGAACATAGCGGTCGCTATAAACGATTCGCAGAGTACTTGCAGTCACAAGGGTATGTCGTAACGTTGCATGACCAAAGAGGTCACGGTAAGACGGCTACGGAAAATGGTTTTGTTTACGGCTATATAGGTAAGTCTGCTACATTTGACCAATTAGTAGATGATACGTTTGAAGTGAATCAAGTGTATCAACTACAATACCCAGAGCTACCGGTAGTGCTATTGGGACATAGTATGGGTTCTTTCGTTGCAAGGCGCTATATCCAGCTATACGGCTCTACGCTAAGCAAAGTCATCCTGTCGGGTACTGGAACCAATTCTGAGCTTACTGCACATGCTGCGATTGCATTGGCTTCGTATAGAGAAAATAAATTCCCAAAAGAGCAACCGGATGAGTTCTTGAACAGTTTGGTCTTCGGTAATTATTCGAAACAATTTCCTGATGAAAGTGAATTTGCTTGGCTATCACGCGATGTGGAGAGTGTAGTTGATTATGAAGAGGATGGAGCATGTGGATTTGTGCCAACTGCTCAACTGTTTCGTGTGTTACTTGAAGGAATGAATTCATTGGAAGTGCCAGAATTCCTACTAAACATCCCGAATGAATTACCGATTTTATTACTTTCTGGCACAGATGACTTGGTCGGGGACCGTGCTAAAGGTGTATGGAAAGTAGCCAAACAATTCGATAAAGCTAATCAACAATACGTCACCGTTCAGCTATATGAAGGTGGAAGACATGAAATGCTACAAGAAACAAACTATAAACAAGTTTATACAACTATCGTGGAATGGATGAAACGACATGAACTTACCCGTTGATGTACTAGCAGTAGTAGGACCGACTGCTTCAGGGAAAACAGCGCTTAGCGTGGCACTTGCAAAACGATTTAATGGGGAAATCATTAACGGTGATGCAATGCAAGTATATAAAGAATTGGATATCGGTACGGCTAAGATTCATCATTCTGAAATGCAGGGGATTCCACATCATTTCTTTGATGTAAAAGAACCGACAGAATCATTTTCTGTAGCGGAATATCAACTAGCTGTCAGGCAATGGATTGACGATATTCGATCACGTGGAAAACTACCTATTATTGTTGGCGGCAGTGGAATGTATGTTCAGTCGGTTTTGTTTGATTATCGATTTACAGAACAAGCAGCTGATTCTGAAGTGAGAGCGCGTTTAGAACGAGAGCTTGCAGTAGAAGGGGCAGATGTATTACACGCGAGGCTAGCAGAATTGGATCTGAAAAGTGCAGAGAAAATTCATCCGAATAATCATAGACGTCTAGTCCGTGCACTGGAGATACTCGAAGTGACGGGCCAAACAAAACAAGACCATGAACAACAGCAAGGGAATCAACCTATGTATCACTCCTTAATTATTGGACTAGATCTTCCTAGGGAGTTACTGTATGAACGAATCGATCTGCGTGTAGAACAAATGGTTGAAGCGGGATTACTTAATGAGGTACAGCAACTCTGGAATAAAGGAATTCGTCAAACTCAATCCGTACAAGCGATAGGCTATAAAGAACTGATTTCCTACTTTGACGGACTATTGACAAAAGAGCAGGCAATAGAAGCGATAATGAAAAACACACGCAATTATGCAAAAAGGCAGCTGACCTACTTCCGTAATAAATTGCCTGTCCAGTGGGTAGATGCGAATCAATCGAGTGAAGAAATTTTTCGAACAACTTGTCAGATAATAAAGGATTTTCAGAAGTAAGTATGGAATAACTAATTAACATAGACAAGGAGGCAATTGAATGGCACAGGGAAACATGCAAGATACGTTTTTGAATTCTTTACGTAAGAACAACACTTTTGTTACAATTTTTTTACTAAATGGTTTTCAGTTAAAAGGTCTTATCAAGTCGTATGATAATTATACGGTGTTGTTAGAAACAGACGGTAAACAACAGCTTATTTATAAGCATGCTATTTCTACGTATGCTCCTACAAAACCAGTTATTTTAAAAGATGAACAATAAACAGGCGCTTGCCTGTTTTTTTGTTGTCTTTCATTTGGTATATAGACTTCATCTGGTAAAATAGAATATGATCAAATGAAATGAGGTATTACATATGCAAATTACACCCATTAATGAAGAATTACTCACTACATCACAAAAAGCGGAAGAACTAATCGCTCCATATGTGAGGAAAGTAGAAGAAATTGCATTTTTTAACCAAAGAAAAGTCTTACAGGCATTCAAAAAAAATCAAGTAAGCGATTTTCATTTATCAGGTTCAACAGGTTATGGTTATGATGACAGTGGTCGTGATGTATTAGAGCAAGTGTATTCGGATGCATTCGGAGCGGAAGACTGCCTTGTAAGAAATCAAATTATTTCGGGCACGCATGCTATTACGATCAGCTTGTTTGGGATATTGCGACCAGGTGATGAACTTCTTTATATTACAGGTAAACCATACGATACGTTGGAGTCTATCATTTCTGGCAACGGTAAAGATACGGGTTCACTTGAAGATTTCCACATTTCCTATCAGCATATTGATTTGAAAGAAGACGGTTCTGTCGATTACGAGAAAGCAAAAAAGACAATTTCGGCGAAGACGAAAGTCGTAGCAATCCAACGTTCTAAGGGCTATTCTAGCAATCCATCATTCAGAATTCATGAAATTGAAGCGATTATTAAAGAAATCCGCAAAATAAAAGAAGATGTCGTAGTCTTTGTAGATAATTGCTATGGAGAATTCGTGGAAATGAAAGAGCCCGTAGAAGTTGGAGCAGACCTAATGGCGGGCTCACTCATAAAAAATCCAGGTGGTGGACTTGCCAGAACAGGTGGTTACATTGCAGGCAGGAAAGACTTGGTTGAGAAGTGTGCTTATCGCATGACTTCTCCAGGCCTGGGAGCTGAAGCAGGAGCTTCACTTGATACGTTACTTGAGATGTATCAAGGATTCTTCTTAGCACCACACACAGTCAGTCAGGCGGTTAAAGGCGCGTTATTCACATCGGCATTTTTCGGTAGCTTCGGTATGGATACGACACCGCATTACAGTGAGCTCCGAACGGATTTAATTCAATCAGTGAACTTTTTAAACGCTGAGCAAATGATAGCGTTCTGTCAGATGATCCAGCAAAACTCACCGGTTAACGCGCAATATGCCCCAGAGCCATCCTACATGCCTGGTTATGCAGATGACGTCATCATGGCCGCGGGTACGTTCATTCAAGGTTCCAGTATTGAATTGACAGCTGACGGCCCAATCAGACCGCCATACACAGCATATATTCAAGGCGGATTGACGTATGAGCATGTGAAATCTGCAGTACTAGATTCGATGGAACAATTGCTTGAAAAGAAGTTGGTATAAAGAAAAAGTGTATCGAAAACCTCTTGAGGTTTCTCGATACACTTTTTTTCATTAATGAATCATCCGGAATACACCGATTACTTTTCCTAAAATGGACACTTGATCTACAATGATCGGCTCCATAGAAGAGTTTTCTGGTTGGAGTCTAAAATAATCTTTTTCCTTAAAGAAACGTTTAACGGTTGATTCATCTTCTTCTGTCATAGCTACGACAATTTCACCATTGCTTGCAGAGTGCGTTTGTCTAACAATCACACGGTCTCCGTTTAGGATGCCGGCTTCAATCATGCTGTCTCCTACAATCTCCAACATAAAAATTTCATCCTCTGAAGAACCAAATGTATCCGGCAATGGGAAGTACTCCTCAATATTTTCAATCGTTGTAATGGGATTGCCTGCTGTAACTTTACCAATCAACGGAACATGCATAACGCCATTTTTTAATTCATCTAACCCTTCTGGATCCAAAACTTCGATAGCGCGAGGTTTTGTCGGATCCCTGCGTATAAAACCTTTACTCTCGAGCCGTGATAAGTGACCGTGAACCGTGGAACTTGATGCAAGTCCCACAGCTTCTCCAATTTCACGAACGGAAGGGGGATAACCTTTTAAACGCACTTCATCTTTTATGAAAGCAAGTATTTCTTCTTGTCTTTTTGATATTTTCTTCAACAAATTCACCTCTTCTACTAGTTTGCGAGCAATGGTATACTGAACCACTATTTTGAATATAGTATAACATGTGTTCGATTACTAATCAAACAAAGGTTCTAATTTTACTTGACATGGAATCATACGTTCTCTTATAATTAAGAACAAGCATTCCGAACATGTATTCTTAACGTACGAATTAGAGGAGGAGTTACAATGGAGTTTATAAAAGAATTTATCAAAAACAATTATTATTTCGCAGTATTAATAGCAGTTTGTGTATCTTTCGCTTGGGTTCAATTCGATAAGATTGCGGAGGAAGACCACTATATGGAAATCGTTATTAATGAAGGAGATACACTATGGCAGCTGGCTTCTAACTACTCAGAAGATATACCGACCACCCACTGGATCGAACAAGTGCGTTCATTAAACGAATTACCTACTGATCAAATCGTTTCAGGTGAATTACTACGTGTGCCTGTTAAAGTTAATAAACAAACAGATATCCGGGTAGCTGAAATTGGAGTGGGATCTAAATGACAGAAAAGAAATGTGTAATATACTGCCGTGTGAGTACAGAAAAAGAAACACAAGAACAATCTATTGTAAGACAGCAGGAAGAACTTGAAAAATTAGCTACTGAGCTATCTTATGAATGTGTGGGAGTCTATACTGATCGGCAAAGTGGATATGATATGGATCGTGAAGGTCTTCTATCCATGTTGGATCAAATCCAAAACGATACTGTGGATGCGGTATTCATTCAGGATGAAACGCGATTAGGACGTGGGAATGCTAGGGTTGCGATTTTGCATGTAATTGCTAAAAGTGAAGCGACTGTAATTACCAATCATTCAAATGGTACGATAGAACTGAATGAAATGGATTCAATGTTACTAGAAATTCTCGCAATCGTAGAAGAATATCAACGAAAACTACATAATGCAAAGATACGTAGAGGAATGAAGCGTGCTGTTGACAGAGGCTTTGATCCATCGAAAAACTTGCGAAATATTGACCAAGGGCCGGGACGTGAAAGACTAGAGCTTCCGATAGAAGAAATTGTCTCTCTTCGTAACAAAGGTCTCACATACGAAGAAATTGCAACCGTATTAAATGGGTTAGGTCATTCGGTTAGCAAAGCAACAGTTCATAGAAGATATAAAGAGTTTATCGCACAGGAACACTAATAGGTTGCACTTTTCCTTCAGGTTGTTTACATTTTATTAAACGACTAACTTATGGAGGTTTTTAAAGATGCTACCGGAAAAGAAAATAAAACGTATTAATGAATTGGCGAATAAAAAGAAAACAACAGGATTATCGATTGAGGAAGCAAAAGAACAGACACATCTAAGAAAGGAATACTTGGAAACATTCCGTTCAAGTATGCGTGAAACCATTGAATCAGTCAAAGTAGTAGATCCAGAAGGTAATGATGTAACACCTGAAAAAGTCAAACAGGCAAGAGAGAACCAAAAGCCGTTAAATTGATGATAGGTAAAGGATTAACATTGTAATTAACTCTGGAATTGACTACACTAGAGAAGGAATACGTACTATAAAACACTCATAAGAGGCAGGATGGAAAGGATGTACAGCATGACCGAAAAAATCGATCAACTGGCAATAACGACAATCCGAACATTATCAATCGATGCGATTGAAAAAGCGAATTCTGGTCACCCGGGATTACCGATGGGTGCAGCACCGATGGCTTACACATTATGGACGCAACATTTACATCATAACCCATCAAACCCTCAATGGTTCAATCGTGACCGGTTCGTACTTTCAGCAGGACACGGCTCGATGTTACTCTACAGCTTGCTGCATCTAAGCGGCTACGGCTTGACAATTGAGGACATAAAGAATTTCAGACAATGGGATTCAAAAACCCCTGGACATCCAGAGTATGGACATACAGTAGGAGTTGAAGCGACGACAGGGCCGCTTGGACAAGGAATTGGTATGGCTGTAGGCATGGCAATGGCTGAAAAACATCTAGCCGCAACATATAACAAACCTGGTTTTGATATTGTCGATCACTACACTTATGCACTATGCGGAGACGGAGATTTGATGGAAGGTGTAGCGGCAGAGGCAATCTCTATGGCGGGTCACCTTCAATTAAATAAACTGATTGTGCTATATGATAGTAACGACATCTCTTTAGATGGCGATTTGGATATGTCATTCTCAGAAAATATTAGAAAGCGTTTTGAATCATATGGCTGGAACTATGCACGTGTAGAAGACGGCAATGATACAAAATCCGTTTCTGATGCAATTGAAAAAGCAAAAGGTAATACAGGCGGGCCGACAATCATTGAAGTGAAAACTGTGATCGGCTATGGTTCACCAAACAAGTCTGGTAAAGCAGATGCACACGGTGCACCATTAGGTGAAGATGAAATGGCTCTTACGAAAGAGTATTATAAGTGGACATTCGAAGAGGACTTCTATGTACCTGAAGAAGTCTATGACCGCTTTAATTCAGCGACTGATCAATTGGGTGTTCAATCAGAGCAACAATGGAATGAATTATTCGCAAGCTATGAAAATGAACATAAAGAATTGGCAGCACAGTTTAAACAAGCAATTGCAAATGAACTTCCAGGCGATTTAAAAGAACAAATGCCAGTTTATGAAGCAGGTGCTTCTGTTGCGACTCGTTCAGCATCTGGAGAATCAATCAATGCCCTTGCAAAAGCAATACCTGCTTTATTCGGTGGTAGTGCGGATCTTGCCGGTTCAAATAAGACGACGATTAAAAACGCGGAAGATTTTTCTGCCGAAAACTATTCGGGTCGTAATATCTGGTTTGGTGTGCGTGAATTCGCGATGGGTACTGCTCTTAACGGCATGACGCTTCACGGTGGAGTGAAAGTATTTGGCGGAACATTTTTCGTGTTTAGCGACTATGTACGTCCTGCTATCCGTCTGTCAGCATTAATGGGCTTGCCTGTAACATATGTCTTTACACATGATAGTGTGGCGGTTGGAGAAGATGGACCTACTCATGAACCTGTTGAACAATTGGCTTCATTACGTGCAATGCCTGGATTATCTATCATCCGTCCAGCAGATGGAAACGAAACATCTGCAGCATGGCATATAGCTGCCACTTCGAAAGACACGCCGACAGTCCTAGTGCTGTCTAGACAAAACCTTGAAGTATTACCGACATCACAAGAACTTGCGATGGAATATGTACCAAAAGGTGCGTATGTCGTATCACCTGCTACTAAAGAACAAGCGGACGGTTTACTGCTTGCAAGCGGTTCAGAGGTAAGTCTTGCGGTTGAAGCCCAGAAAGCACTTAAAGAACAGGATATTGACGTCAGTGTTGTTTCTATGCCTTCATGGGATTTGTTTGAGAAGCAGGATCAAGCATATAAAGATTCAGTACTTCCAAAGAACATCAAAAAGAGAGTAGCAATCGAGATGGGAGCTTCCCTCGGCTGGCATAAATACACAGGCGATGAAGGAACTGTCATGGCAATCGATACATTCGGTGCGAGTGCGCCTGGCGACTTAGTCATTGAAAAGTATGGTTTTACTGTAGACAATGTTGTAAAAGAAATGACAAATCTATTAAATAATTAATTATACGTAATACACGGCTCTTACTATGTCAGAGCCGTGTATTTTTTTGCGCAGCTTTACGACAATAATAGTGATGAAGTTTTCCGCAAACTGACACGATTTACTTAAGACAAGTTCTATGATAGATAGTAGGAGGTGTTCGTTATGAGGAAGTATGAAATATTTAAGATTAAGTCAGCGTATCAATCCTTCATAATGGGGCGTGAACGTTTATTATTTGAGCTACTAACAGTAGGCCCTTCTACGAATTATCAAGAAATTGAATATTTATGTGATCAGTTGAATCAGAGGGAACTGGATAGCATCATTCAGAATACCCTAGGGAAAAATTTTGATGAACTGGATTCATATCATAATGAATATCGATTAACACACTTAATCAAGGGAGAGGTCTTCATTAAAATGGGTACACACAGTATAGAAGTGTACTGTCAAGGTTCACGAATGTTGGACTTAGATTTATTTGTAGCATTATCATCTTCTACAGATCGTTTTTTTGCAGTCATGAATGAACAGGAAGAATGCGGGTGGCTCAAACCACTTAAACACTCTGAGCGCATGATTCTAGAAAATACGATGATGTAAAAACTTCCGCACAATTTGCGTACAGTCATTGCTATTCACTGCCGCTATGTTGTATAATCCTTCTTGGTAGTATGTAATCGAACTATTTTTATGAGGGAGGTTTGGCAGTAATGACTTTATGGATAGCAATTTTATTGATCGTCGTCGCTTTGATCGGCGGAGTAGCACTCGGCTTTTTCATAGCACGTAAATATATGATGAATTATTTGAAGGAAAATCCGCCAATTAATGAGCAAATGTTACGTATGATGATGATGCAAATGGGACAGAAACCTTCTCAAAAGAAAATTAATCAAATGATGGCTCAGATGAACAAGGTTCAAGATAAGCCTGCTAAAAAAAAATAAGTAAAACTCCGTGAACAGCAAATTTGCTAACACGGAGCTTTTTTAGTTTTTGCTGTATAATAGTATTTTAGTATAAACGGAATCGATTTAAAAATTTCTGAACTGTTTGTAAGTATTCATCGGGATTATCATTGTACGATTTGGCATGTGCCCCTTTGGCGAACAGCTTCATCATTTTATCGCCTTCTTTTAATTCGTATAACTCTTCCGTCATTCGCGGCAAGATGAAGGTATCTTCCATGCTGTGTATAAATAATACGGGCTTATCGATGAAATTCATCACTTCGCGAGGAGAAACAGCTGCAGAAGTATAGCCATCACGAATCTTCAAAAATAAATTGGCGATTCGCAAGCTCATGGAAGTTTTAAACGGCATCTCTGTGCGAATGATATGCAATAGTTGCTCTGAGAAATCTGAAAATGGACAATCAGATATATAGAAATCTGCTTCATCTTCGTACGTACCTGCATATAACAGCGTAGTGGCTGCTCCCATGGATTCCCCATGAATGCCAATCAATGCACGCTTCCCGACGCGTTTCCGAACAGCTGTCACGACTTCTTTTAAATCCATTTTTTCATAAAAACCAAAACTTGTTGTTTTTCCACCTGAATCACCATGCCGCCGATGGTCAAAAATAACGGAATTAAATCCTAAACGTTCAAAAAGACGGGCATATTTGATAGAATTTACTTTGTTTTCCGTTACGCCATGACAGATAACCACCGTTCTCGTTGTATCTAAAGGCCGCAAGAAAATCGCGCGTAAGTTATAGCCATTAGGTGATGGAATCCAAATATTATCTTTTCTTACGGTTTCAAACCATTGATGATCGAAGCGTTTAGCAATCATCTCGCGCTGCAAAATAAACTCCGAATCTTTTATTTTTAAATACATCATTCGATTTGTGACAAGAATTCCGAAAATGGTTAGAAACGCTGTAATAATACTTGATACTATGCCAATAATATACATTACTCTACGTTTCATCAAAATCCCCCTTCCTATTTCTTTTTATATAACTTATACATGGCGGTTTCAACAGGACGTGACAAATAATGTGCGACCTATTCTACTGAAGCACATATGTTATCCATAACAACCCCTGTATCTATCTCGACAGATGGCAATAGATATAACACGTCTTCCGTTGCGACATTCCCTGTAGCGTCGGGTACAAAAGGACAACCGACAAGTCCGCCTAGAGGAACGAATCGGTCAACATCCGCTTGTAAAGAGGCGTAAATATTAGTTAATCCTAATTTATAGGGATCATGGAAATATACTGTAATCAAATTATCTGGGAACTGAATTTTTAGTTTTTTAAGTAGAGTAAAATTTGCTAGTGGATTTGCTATACCCTCAGTATCTGCCACACTTAATTCATCTACACCTATCTCGACAAACTTTTCGCAAAGGGCCAGAGTTTGCTCAGGCAAAATAAATCCTTCATACGGACAGTGAAATGCTGTAGAGATACAGGCTCTGACAAAATGATGATTTAATTTGAGGTGATTAACAATCGGTCGTAGCATCTCCACGCTCTCTGCAGTAGAGCGATTGATAGTATGTTGATTCAAGGTATTCCTTACACCTACAAAGACTGCTACACTATTTACGTCAGTTTTTAGGGCATTCTCAACCCCACGTGCATTCGGCGTGAGAACAAGTTGCCTGCCTTGTTTGCGTATCTGGTCTATAATCTTTTTGGAATTAGACATTTACGGAACCCACTTACGTGATACAAGAGAATTCACTTCCATTTCCTGTATACTTGCTTGCTGTAAAGAATGTATAAAAGCTAATTTTTGATCAGTAAAAATACTACTTTTTCATTTTGTAAACCATCAAGCGGTCCAACCTCGATTAACGTCACGTTTTTTGGTAAACTATACATACGCATCTCTCCCTCAATCTATTGTACGTAATATAAGCGAATAAGAGCAATGTAAAACCCTTGGCAATTAATTGGATAAAAACAATAGAATGCAACTCTTTTATCAAATAGAAAGTAGTGATTATTATGGCGAAAAAACATCGAAAAGCACCAAGTAACCAAAAGAACAGTACGGTAGAAGATTCAGCAACTTCACTTTCAGATCTAATGAGCGATGATATGTTAGCTAAATTAAAAGGAATGAAGCAGGAAATGAAAGCGGAAGAAGACATGAAATTGGAACAAGAAAAAGAAAAACGTATTCAAGAGCGCAAAGAACGTGAAAAAAATAAAAGCTTTGAAGAATTACTAGAGGAATATGGATATGATGGAACAAAGTATTAAGAAAATTATATAAATAGGCGTGGGATTGGATATACTAGTAAAATAGGTGCTATAAAAAACCTTTTACAAAGGAGAGGGATCAATGAAGTTTTTGTATATTACATATCGTAATAAACTGGATATTCAATTAGGACTTACTTCCGAACATCTTTTGAAACGTGTTCATTCAGCACCTATTGAGCATCCAATAGTTTATTGGGTGCAAAGGAATTTAGAAACAGTTGAAAAACTCGATCCTGTTATATATTATGACGTACCTAAAGAAAAGGTAGAGACTCTTTATAATACTTTATTAGATGTGCATGCGGAAAAATCCAAGAACTCTCCAAGACCTTGGAAGTATTTGCCGATCCCAACAGGAGAGCAGTATGTTTTCCCGATAGCGCAATATGAAAAAGAATATGGAATCACATATTATGAATCAATTTATAAATACATAACCGTTCTCGGGGTCATATTAAATATCTTTGACTTTAAGGCTAATCAATTACTTATATACATTCAATGAGAACGAAGAACATATCCAGGAGGATGTAAAATGAAACAGATTGATGTTAAGCTTTATGAGTATTTACTAGAAAAACTTCCTGAAATTACTACTTCTTGGCTAGCGATGAGAAAAGTGGAAAAAAACTCAATTTATTCGCTTAGTGCTCATCCGGAAATGGAAGAAACACTTCGGGAACAAAATAAATTAACGAATTTAACAGTCATTAGCAGTCTACTTGATGATCCGGAGATATTTGAGAAAAATAAAATGAAATGGGCAGCCGTTGTCGCACTCAGCAGAGTAAACAGCAATACCCCCATAGAAGAAGTAATAAAGGCTTTGAGTAAGCTTCGTATAACTTACTGGCACCTCATTGAGAAGTTTCAGCTAGTGAATGCAGATGAGATTAAACTTGAAGATTATATGCGGTGGAGTGAAACGCTTAATAATGCTTTCGATCAGATTTATATTGACTTTGCAGAAACCTATAATGAATATATCAATAGCAAGTTCGATACTCAACAAAGTTTGATTAATGAATTGAGCACACCGGTCATCAAAATTACCGATAAAATTGGAGTAGTACCGCTAATTGGAGAAATGGATGAACTACGGGCACGTGTTATGTTGGAAAATATTCCTGAAAAATGTTTAGAGGCTGACATTGAACATTTATTCATTGATTTATCGGGAGTAACCGTAATTGATACACTGGTAGCCCAACAAATTTTCCAAGTGACAAAAGTGTTATCTTTATTAGGAACGAATTGTACAATAACGGGGATCTTACCGGCTATTGCTCAAGCCTCGACAGAGCTTGGTTTAGATTTTACGAATATCCAAACATTTAGTTCCTTGCAATTAGCATTATCGAAAGAATTTTTAATCATAGAACAGTAAAAGCCAAGTCACTTTATAAAGTGACTTGGTTTTTTTAAGGCTTATTTATGTTTTTCTTGGAAGTCGAGCATGAATTTCTGCAAGGCCTGACATGCTTCAACTGGTACTGCGTTATAAGCAGATGCACGACATCCGCCTACGGAACGATGGCCGTTCAGACCGACGAATCCAGCCTCTTTGGCTTCTTGCAAGAATTGTTTTTCTAAGTCTTCATCCGCTACACGGAACGTGATGTTCATAGATGAACGACTGTCTTTTTCAGCATGTCCTGTATAGAAGCCATTGCTGTTGTCTATCACGTCATAGATCAAGTTCGCTTTTTCTTCATTGCGCTTTGCGATCTTTTCCAAGCCGCCTTGTTGTTGCATCCAATCCAGAACTTCACCCAACATATAAATGCCGAAAGATGGTGGTGTGTTATATAAAGAGTTACTTGACGAATGTGTACTATACTTCAAAATAGCTGGAATTCCGCTATTCGCATGATCCAACAAGTCTTTGCGAATAATCGCAACTGTAACCCCTGAAGGACCTAAGTTTTTTTGTGCACCAGCGTAGATCATACCGAACTTACTGACATCAACTGGTCTTGACAGAATATCACTTGACATATCTGCGATCAACGGAACATTTCCTGTAGAAGGGAAATCATGGAATTGTGTGCCGAAAATGGTATTATTCGACGTAATATGCACGTATGCATCCGTATCTTCAAATGTCATTTCTTCAGAAGATGGGACGCGATTATAATTCATATTTTTTGTAGAAGCTGCTTCGTATACTTCACCGATAGTTTTTGCTTCTTTAAGTGCCTTGTCTGACCATGAGCCTGACATGATATAGCTCGCTTTTTTACCTTCGGCTAAAAAGTTCATTGGTACCATCGCAAATTGTAAACTGGCACCACCTTGCAGGAATAGAACTTCATAGTTTTCAGGTATTGCGAATAACGAACGCAAACGTTCAATTGCTTGATTATGTACTTGTTCATAAGTAGCACTGCGGTGACTCATTTCCATAATAGACATTCCTGATTCTTTGAAATCCACTAGTTCAGCTTGTGCTTTTTCTAGAACTTCGCGTGGAAGAGCGGATGGACCCGCGTTAAAATTATAGACAGATTTTTGATTACTCAACAAACTCACTCCTTCATTAGTTTACAACTCTAAAGTAAAGTATATATGAAAAATCATACATGGGGAATAGCTATCTGCCAATTCACAATAAATTACTCAAATTGGTAAGACATTCGTCTTGTTTGTTTCGTTAAGAAAGTGGGTAAATTGTAATCAAGTACTATCTATATAATTATGTAAAGTATAGCTCACATAAAGCCGAAACGAGGGAGATCATGTGAAAACAGATGGACGCAGAAAAAGTTCAAATGTAGAAGATCGAAGAGGGAAGGGAGGCGGAGGTGCGATCGCATTAGGCGGTGGTGGTCTTGGAATTGTCGGTATTATATTATTTCTTATTTTAGGCGGAAATCCAACTGATTTATTAGATAATAGCTCAGCAGTACCCGATCAGCCGTATGTGGAAACTGAACAAGACAAAGAATTGGCAGACTTTGTTTCGGTTGTTCTTGCGGATACAGAAGATATTTGGTCTGAGTTATTTGCTCAACAAGGAATTCAGTATGAGAACCCAACACTAGTTCTTTATTCAGGACAAGTGGATACAGCCTGTGGATACGGAAGTGCAGCTGCAGGACCGTTTTATTGTCCGGGTGACCAAAAATTATATATTGACTTAGCATTTTATAATGAGTTACAGAGTACATTTAAAGCGCCTGGCGATTTTGCAATGGCCTATGTAGTAGCGCACGAAGTAGGGCATCACGTGCAAACGCTACTTGGTATTTCAGATCAAGTTATGCCACTTCGTCAAAAGATGAGTGAAGAGGAATTTAACAAATATTTAGTGAGATTCGAGTTACAGGCAGATTACTTTGCGGGTGTATGGGCTCATCATGCAAAAGGTCGCGGGTACTTGGAGCAAGGAGATTTACAGGAAGCGATTACTGCCGCAGGTGCAGTTGGTGACGACACCATTCAAAAACGTGCAAGAGGGTATGTTGTTCCAGAGAGTTTCACACACGGTACAGCAAAGCAACGAATTTACTGGTTCGAACATGGTTTTGAATTAGGAACGATTGACGGTGGTGACACATTTAATCAAACGGAAAAATAAAAATCGCGAAGAGGTTGGGACAGAACAGAAAAAACGTAAGGGGAATAGTGAGTCCTTTACGCTTTTTTCTGTTCTTATCAGTAAATATTTTTTTAGAGTAACAGAGTGTGCCGGAACGGAGAAAGGCCGACTCCTGAGGGATCAGCGTGCGTCTTGAGACCCTGGACAGGTGCCTTAATTTCTGCAAAGTACACAGAAATACGGCAAAGCGAACCCTACGTTGTTCGCTTGGCTCAAGGCACGCCCCTCGGAAAGCGTACCTTTCGGAGTGCAGGGTAACGGGGTGAGATAGTTATATCCCAGCCTCTTCGCGATTTTTTTACTTCGTTGCGGCTATAGCAGGTTCAGCTGGAATTAAACCCTCTTGTTGTTCATTGCGTAGTCTTTTAATATCCACTCGTATGAGTAACGAAATCACTAAAGCGACTACGAATAAGCCAGCGAAGAACAATAAGCTGCTTTCGTAACTACCTGTCGTATCTTTCATCCATGCCGTCAAAATATAACCGTGGATCGCTCCAAGTTGTTTCGTTCCAAAAATATCACCGATATACGCTGGTATAGAAGAGAAACCTCCTCCGTAGCACGTATAGATCACAGCTAGAATGACTTGGAATATAACCTAGGATTAAGGAGTATAATAATGACGTTTCACAAAATTGTCAATATTATTTTATTCAGTAGTCGAAAAACAATTAATAGCATCCATGACAATTCTTTCAGGATGTGTGTAGACGTTAAAAGAATCTCCACGAATGAATCCGACAGTCGTTATTCCCAAATCGTCCGCTAAGCTCAAAGCTAATTCAGTAGGTGCAGATTTGGATAACACAATTTCACAACCAATTTTAGCGACCTTAAGTAAAATTTCAGAGGAGATTCGTCCACTAAATACAATGATTTTATCTCGAACGGAAATATTGTTCTTCAAACAATGACCATAAATTTTATCTAATGCATTATGACGACCGATATCCATCCGAGATACTAGCAATTGATTAGGCGCACATAATGCAGCATTATGAACGCCACCAGTATGTCGGAACATTTCCGCCTGTTCTTCCATTTGGTTCATCAAGGAAAATATTTGTACAGGCGTTAGTTGAACAGAAATGCTGTCCATCTTTTTCGCTGTCAATGCGTCGTTGGCAAAGATAAATCCTTGTCTGCTCATGCCGCAACAAGAAGTGATATACCGTTTATTTTGCAATTGTTCAAAGAAGGGATAGACTTTGTCTGTATCAATGTAAATAAAGCCATTGTCCAGATCAAGTCGAATGTCTTTGATTTGTTCCCACTTCGGCACTATTCCTTCTGAAGCCAAGAATCCTACAGTCATATCCTCGATATATTCTGGAGTACATACAATCGTTGCAAATTCTTTGTTGTTTAGTTTAATGGTGATTGCATATTCAACGGCGACCGGATCTTCTTTTTCAAAGACATTTCCATCTTGAAATCGAATAATGGATCGTTGTTGTTGCTGTTCCATAATTCTTCCTCCCTTTTAGTCAATCGGTCGATCGAATAAAAATACTGAAACTGCAATATCATCATCAATTTTAAAATCGCTGAATAAATGCAGGAACTTTGCGTCGACTAATCGCTCTAATTCTTCTGGCGGCTTTTGTGCATAGACTGCCTGAATCATGCTTGTTCGTGCACGGTGGACCATCTTTTTCCCTTCTGGCGTTCCCGCTATAAACTTCTCTGTCGGAGTTAAATTACCGTAGAGTGTAGAAACTACCATATTATCAATAAATATTGTATGAATTCTTTCGGGACCTTTGCCAAATAAGTCTTTTCGTAATTTACGGATGATATCATTAAACTCGTGAATTTTCTTCATAGGACACTTCCTTATCGTTTTTACAGAATAATCTAACTATTTGAGAATAGCCATTGTATTATACGCTTTATTACTTTATACTAAATACATAATAGATGGAAATCTAGTATGTGATTGCTAGAGGTTCATCAACCTACTTGTAATAGTAAGTATGGATTGGTTCTTTAGCAAGTCCTGTTAAGAAACTATTCCACCATAAAAAAACACCGTTATGACGGTTTTTTTATGGTGGATTTTTTATTTGAGAAGGAGGGCGCCTGTATGTCAATTTCAATCAATGATAAGATTTACAACTTCGAACCAGGGTCAACACTTATTCAAATCATCAATGCAAATAAGATGGAGCACCCACAAATATGTTATTTACCAGAAGTCGACCCGATTCAGACATGTGATACGTGCATTGTCGAAGTGAATGGTAAATTAACACGTGCTTGTTCTACACAAGCAGTTGACGGTATGGATGTTAAGTTAGCGTCCCCGCGTGCAAAAGAAGCACAAACGGAAGCAATGGATCGGATTTTAGAAAATCATTTATTATATTGTACCGTTTGCGATAATAATAATGGAAACTGTAAAGTACATAATACCGTGGCACTTATGGAAGTGGAAGAACAAAAATATCCATACGAGCCGAAATGTTCTAAAGATGCGGTGGATTTCACTCATCCATTCTATCGGTATGATCCGAATCAATGTATCGCTTGCGGTCAGTGTGTGGAAGTTTGTCAGAACTTACAAGTAAACGAGACACTATCAATCGATTGGGAACGTGATCGGCCGATTGTTCTATGGGATGGCGGGGCGAAGATTAATGATTCTTCTTGCGTAGGTTGTGGCCATTGTATTACGGTTTGTCCATGTAATGCTTTGATGGAAAAATCGATGCTTGGTGAAGCTGGATTTATGACGAAGATGAGTGACGAGCTGATGGAGCCCATGGTTGATTTGATCAAGGATGTAGAGCCGGGTTACAGCAGTATCATGGCAGTTTCCGATGTGGAATCCGCGATGAGAGAATCTACAATCAATAAAACAAAAACTGTCTGCACATTTTGTGGTGTAGGCTGTTCATTCGAAGTCTGGACGAAAGATCGTACGATATTAAAAATTCAACCGGTTTCCGAAGCGCCAGTCAACCAGATTTCTACTTGTGTCAAAGGGAAATTTGGTTGGGATTTTGTGAATAGTGAAGAACGCATCACTACTCCTCTTATCCGTAAAGGTGACGACTTTGTTGAAGCTTCATGGGAAGAAGCGTTGGATGTAGTGGCGAAAAACTTAGGTCAAATTCGTGATGAACATGGTAAAGACGGAGTTGGCGTTATCTCTTCATCAAAAATTACGAATGAAGAGAACTATGTCATTCAAAAATTTGCTCGACAAGTGTTCGGAACAAATAACGTAGATAACTGTTCCCGTTACTGCCAGTCACCTGCGACAGACGGATTATTCCGTACGGTAGGGATGGGTGGCGACGCTGGAACGATTAAAGATATTGCTGAAGCAGGCTTGGTCATCATCGTAGGTGCAAATCCTGCAGAAGGTCATCCTGTTCTTGCGACACGTGTAAAGCGCGCGCATAAGCTACACGGTCAAAAGTTAATTGTAGCCGATCTCAGAAAACATGAAATGGCTGAACGCGCAGATATCTTTATGACACCTCAACAAGGAACGGACCAAGTATGGCTAATGGCAGTGACGAAATACTTAATTGACCAAGGTTGGCATGATCAGCAGTTCATTGAAGAAAATGTTCTTCATTTTGATGACTTTAATGAAGTATTGAAGCGCTATACACTCGAATATGCAGAAGAAGTAACAGGTGTTTCCAAAGAAGTATTGATTCAAACAGCTGAAATGATTCGTGATGCAGATGGTACATGTATCTTATGGGGAATGGGTGTCACGCAAAATACAGGCGGTTCTGATACTTCAGCGGCAATCTCCAATTTATTGCTAGCGTCAGGAAATTACCGTCGTCCTGGCGCAGGTGCGTATCCTTTGCGCGGACATAACAACGTACAAGGTGCCTGTGATATGGGAAGCTTGCCTGGCTGGTTACCTGGTTATCAGCATATTACAGATGATGCAGCACGAGAAAAATTTGAACGGGCTTACGGTGTAGAGATTGAAGGTAAGCCGGGTCTTGACAATATTCAAATGCTTCACTCCATTGATGAAGGTGTGATGAAGGGGATGTACATTGTAGGAGAAGATATGGCACTGGTGGATTCCAATGCAAACTATGTCCATGATGTACTGTCGAAGCTTGATTTCCTAGTTGTACAAGATATCTTCTTCTCACGTACAGCACAATATGCGGACGTCATTTTACCTGCAGTCCCTTCACTCGAAAAAGACGGTACATTCACAAATACGGAACGCCGTGTACAACGACTGTATAAAGCGTTGCCGAATAAAGGTGACTCTCGTCAAGATTGGTGGATCATCCAAGAAGTTGCAAATCGCTTAGGCGCTAACTGGAATTACACGCACCCAAGTGACATTTTCGCTGAAATGACAAGCTTGAGCCCGATGTTTAGGGAAGCTTCTTACGAATTGTTGGAAGGTTGGGGTAGTTTCCTTTGGGGAAGTCTAGAAGGGAAGAATACGCCACTTCTTTATACTGATGGCTTTAATTTCCCCGATAAGAAAGCACGCTTTGCATTATCGGATTGGATTGAACCAGTAAAATTCGCTGATGAATTTGATCTTCACATCAATAACGGCCGTATGCTTGAACATTTCCATGAAGGAAATATGACGAATAAATCTGAAGGGATCCAAGAGAAAGTTCCCAATATATTTGTAGAGGTTTCTCCTGAATTAGCAAAAGAACGTGGTGTGGTCACAGGTACTTATGTAAGACTGATTTCTCCATACGGAGCAGTGAAACTTCCTGCACTTGTCACAGATAGAGTACGGAAAAATGAATTATTTTTACCAATGAATTCCGTTGATAAGCAATCTGCAATCAACTTCCTAACAGGACCTGCTACTGATGAACGGACGAATACGCCCGCGTACAAGCAGACGAAGGTTCGTATGGAAGTGCTTGAGAAGCAGGGAGATAATCCACTACCTAAGAGCAACCACCGTGATAAGAAACGCCATCCTCAAAATGGTGTAGAAGTAGAACGGAAATGGAATCGACCAGGATATGTCCAATTAACAGATCAATAATTAGTGAGGTGAATATCAATGGCGGCCCCTATAACTTCAATTAAAAGAACTGAACGATCAGAACTGGAAATACAGCAAGAAAAGTTGGCTGAATTACAGAAACAAATTGCTGAACAAGAAGCTTCTTTACAAAAAATCATGGAAATTACAGGTGAATTGCATAAGATTGGCGCGTTAGACGCATTACAAGCAATGCTTCATTCAAAAGAGAAGATTACGGGCATAGCGTTAGGTCAAGTATCGAGAGAACCTATGACAAACCTGCTCAATAATGTGATGGCAGGAGCGGGAATTCTAACTGCTCTAGATCCGGCTACTATTCAGCAACTTTCAAAAAGTGTACAAAAAGGATTATCTGAAGCGGAGCAAGGGAATGAAGAAGGTCAGAAAACAGGCCTTCTCCAGTTGATGAAATCCATTAATGATCCTGATATCAATCGTGCGTTAACATTCGGTATGAACTTCCTAAAAGGGATGGGCAAAGGTTTAGAAAAACCTACGGAGTAAGATTTTTGCGAAAAACATCACTTTGCTTCATAATGTATTAGAAGAGTTCATACGTTCCCTAGCCTCTCTGGCTGGGGGACGTATTCATTACGTAACATTATTTGTAGGAGATGAAAACATGTCGGCCCAAAATAAAATCGCATCACATTTAGAAGAACAATCTACAGCACAGAAAAACATCGGAAGACTGCTTGTGAAATGCTCGGATCAACCGGGAATCGTATCGGCAGTCTCCACGTTTTTGCTGAAATACGAAGCAAATATCGTAGAGTCTAGCCAATATTCAACTGATCCAGAAGGTGGCATGTTCTATCTACGCATCGCTTTCCATTTAGACAATCTATTGGAGAGAAAAGAGGAATTGGAAGAGAATTTTAATGATATTGCGAAGCGATATGATATGGACTATCATTTTTCATACGCAATAGAATTAAAACGTACAGCAATCTTCGTTTCAAAAGAACCGTATTGCTTAATGGAATTACTATGGGAGTGGCAGAATGGCGATTTAAATACTGACATCGTTGTGGTGATCAGTAACCATGAAGACGCGCGCGGAATGGTCGAAGCACTTGGTATTCCTTTCTATTACATTCCAGCGAACAAAGATATTCGCCAAGACGTGGAGAGACAGCAAGTGAAGTTAATGGAAGAATACGATGTGGATGTACTCGTGTTAGCACGTTATATGCAAATACTGACTCCTGAATTTGTTAGTCACTTCCCGAATCAAATTATTAATATTCATCATTCATTCTTACCGGCCTTCATCGGTGCGCGTCCTTACGAAAGAGCTTTTGGACGCGGTGTAAAACTGATTGGTGCAACGTCACACTATGTAACGAATGATTTGGATGAAGGTCCGATCATTGAACAGGACATCGAGCGCGTGGATCACCGTGACGATATTGTTCAATTGAAGAAGATTGGTCGTACTATCGAACGACGTGTTCTTGCACGTGCAGTGAAGTGGCATCTTGAAGATCGAGTGATTGTAGAGAATAATAAAACGATTGTCTTCCAATAAAAGACACGAAACCGCCACCCGGATGGGTGGCGGTTTTTTAATGTATAGGTGACTTGAAAGTCGCTCCGTGCGTTTCTTGTGTGTTCATGATGGTCAGGAATGCAGACGGATCTATATCGGTAGTGATTTGCTTGAGTTTTGAAATTTCCAGCCTTGTCACGACCACATAAATGACATCTTTTTCGTTATCTGTATACCCACCACGACCGTGCAACTTCGTAATACTACGGCCCAGCCGTAAACGAATCGCTTCACCAAGTTCTTCATATTCATCCGAGATAATAAAGACCGCTTTGGTCTCGTCTAGCCCTTGAATGACAATGTCAATTGCTTTTGAAGCGATATAATATGTAATGATGGAGTACATCGCTTTTTCGGGCCCAAGTACAAACCCTGCCCATCCAAAGATGAAGAGGTTGAAGAACATGACGAATTCCCCGACACTGTATGGGATTTTTTTGGTTAGTAAGATCCCGAGAATCTCCGTTCCATCTAGCGCCCCACCGTTACGTATGATGGTTCCTACACCCGCCCCCAGCAATAATCCTCCGAAGACTGTCGCGAGCAATGAATCGGTTACAAACGGTCCTAATTTTTTAAGAGGAAACTCCACGAGAGCAAGTAAGGCAATCGCATAGGAAGAGGAGAAGAAGAAGTTCTTGCCAATATGTTTATACCCAAAGAACAGGAAAGGCAAGTTTAAGATCAAAATCAAAATCCCAAAAGGTACTCCTGAAATGAAATTTAATATTAGTGCGATCCCGATGATACCTCCATCGATTACGGAGTTAGGGATAAGAAATAAATCTAGCGCTACTGCTGTAATTACTACACCAATCGAAATGAATAAATAGCGTCTTAGTAAATGCCCTATAGTCTCTCTTTTATGTTGTTTGTTCATAAAACTCCCCTTTTGGAAACGTGTTTATTCTATCTTACCGGAATTTTTGTAAAGAAAGTAGTAGAATTATAAGGTTTTCAATTTTACTTCTGAATTACGCGATGAATCTTTTACTCTGCACGGACATAAGATAATACATCATAGCCTAATTGGAGGAGATATGTTGGATATTATTCGTCAGTTGCATAATTATCGCAAAGAAGAAAACGAGTTGAAATGGGAAGGTACATTTTTGGAGTATCTAGAATTAATAAAAGAGCGTAAAGAAGTGGCACAAACCGCTCATTCACGTATTTATGAAATGATAAAAAGCGCAGGAATTGAAAAGAAAGATGGCAAGAAAGTCTATAATTTTTTTGATGAAGAGTTATTTGGTCTGGAAGAGTCTATAGAACGGTTAGTAGAAGAGTATTTTCATCCAGCAGCAAAGCGCTTAGATGTAAAGAAGCGCGTACTGCTATTGATGGGACCTGTTAGTGGTGGTAAATCTACCATTGTAACAATGTTGAAGCGTGGATTAGAAGCTTATTCCCGTACGGATGAGGGAGCGGTGTATGCTATCAAGGGATGTCCTATGCATGAGGACCCATTGCACTTAATTCCAGAATCATTGAGGAAGTCGTTTTTTGAAGAGTATGGAATACGAATTGAAGGCAGCTTATCGCCTTTAAATCAATTGCGTCTTGAAGAAGAATTTGAAGGAAAGATTGAAGATGTAATAGTGGAACGTGTTTTGTTCTCAGAAGACCGCCGCGTGGGGATTGGAACGTTTACACCATCCGACCCGAAGTCGCAAGACATTGCCGACTTGACAGGAAGCATAGACTTCTCGACTATTGCTGAATATGGTTCAGAGTCAGATCCACGTGCATACCGTTTTGATGGGGAATTGAATAAAGCGAATCGCGGTATGATGGAATTCCAAGAAATGCTGAAGCTCGATGAAAAGTTTCTTTGGCATTTATTGTCCCTGACACAGGAAGGGAATTTTAAAGCAGGAAGATTTGCGCTAATAAGTGCAGATGAACTGATCGTTGCGCATACGAATGAAACGGAATATCGTTCATTTATTAGTAATAAAAAGAACGAAGCGCTTCACTCAAGATTGATTGTCATTCCAGTTCCGTACAATCTGAAAGTAAGTGCGGAAGAAAAGATTTATGAAAAAATGATTCGTGAAAGTGATATGGCACATGTCCACATTGCGCCGCATGCATTGCGAGTGGCCGCTATTTTTTCTGTTTTAACACGCTTGAAAGCATCCAAAAAACAGGGCATTGATCGTTTGAAGAAATTGCGCCTGTACGATGGACAGAATGTGGAAGGATTCAACGATGCAGATGCAGAAGAACTAAAGAACGAATTTATAGATGAAGGCATGGACGGAATCGATCCACGCTACGTCATCAACCGTATTTCTTCTGCAATTATTCGAAAAGAAGTACCAAGCATCAATGCACTGGATGTACTGCGTTCATTAAAAGACGGCTTTGATCAACACGCTTCCATTTCGAGTGAAGATCGTGATACGTATATGAACTATATTTCGATGGCACGAAAAGAGTATGATGAAATTGCGAAAAAAGAAGTCCAAAAAGCTTTCGTCTATTCCTATGAAGAGTCTGCAAAAACGTTAATGGATAATTACTTGGATAATGTTGAAGCGTACTGCAATAAAAATAAATTACGGGACGCGCTAACTGGGGAAGAAATTAATCCTGATGAAAAGTTGATGCGTTCGCTAGAAGAACAGATAGGAATTTCAGAAAATGCGAAAAAGGCATTTCGAGAAGAAATCCTAATCCGTATTTCCGCATACGCGAGAAAACACCAACGCTTTGACTACCGTTCCCACGATCGTTTGCGTGAAGCAATACAGAAAAAATTGTTCACTGATCTAAAAGACGTTGTGAAAATCACTACAACTTCTACAACGCCAGACGAGACACAACTGAAGAAAATGAATGAAGTCGTAGCACGGCTAGTGGACGAACACGGCTACAACTCCGTTTCGGCCAACGACTTGCTGCGCTACGTTGGAAGTTTGTTAAATCGGTAAATTAAAAATGTGAATAAAATGGGTGTCTGTAACGGAATGGCAACTCGTGACTAGGTACACTTGCCAGTAGACACGGCAATTTCTACGTAGTTATGCGTTGCCACTATTATAGTGATGTAAGTTATTTATGTGTAAATTAAGGTCTAACTTTAATGGCTATTAATCAGTATCATCCATTCACGTTGCATGGAAATTTCTGTTTCAGAAATACAGCAGGTATATGGAAGTTAAAACTAAGAGACCTCAAATCATGAGGTCTCTTTTTAGTTTTGTTACCGTTTTGTCAATATTCAATCAGCTATCGCATATGATAAGGAAACAAATTGTTCGAGAGATAGGCGGGGATACGAGTGGAAGAAAACCAGAAAAGTCGATTCGTTGTCACTGAAGAAAATTGGTCTCTCCATCGCAAAGGCCACCAGGATCAGCAACGCCACTTAGATAAAATAAACGAAGTGTTAAAAAGTAACTTACCTGATTTAATTAGTGAAGAGAATATTATACTTTCAAATGGAAAAGACATGGTCAAAATACCAATTCGTTCATTAGATGAATTTAAAATTCGCTACAATCATGATAAGTCCAAGCACGTTGGCCAAGGTGAAGGCGACAGTGCGGTAGGCGACGTTGTGGCGCAAGGAGAAAAGAAGGCGCAAGCAGGAAAAGGAAAAGAAGCAGGTGACCAGCCAGGGCAAGATATCTATGAAACAGAAGTCTCGATAGAAGAGTTGGAAGAGATGTTCTTTAAAGAATTGGAACTACCAGACTTGGAACAAAAAGAACAATCTGTCACAACGATTGAAGACATTGATTTTACAGACATTCGTAAGAAAGGGTTAATCGGTAATATAGATAAAAAAAGGACTTTGCTATCTGCCATTAAACGTAATGCGATGAATGGAAAAGCTGAAATCGCACCGATTCTGGAAGATGATCTACGCTTTAAAACGTGGAATCCTGTGGAAAAACCACAATCTAAAGCCGTTGTCATTGCCATGATGGACACGAGTGGTTCAATGGGGAAATTTGAGAAGTATATGGCGCGAAGTTTCTTCTTTTGGATGACGAAGTTTTTACGGACAAAGTATGAAACGGTGGAAATTGAGTTCATTGCGCATCATACGGAAGCGAAAGTAGTGTCAGAGGAAAATTTCTTCAACAAAGGAGAAAGTGGTGGAACGAGATGTTCATCTGCTTACAGAAAAGCGCTTGAAGTTATTAAAGAATCCTATCCACCAACTAGTTATAATATCTATCCAGTACATTTCTCAGACGGAGAGAATATGACGAGTGACAATAAAAAATGCTTAGAACACGTGGATGAATTATTGGCGATATCGAACATGTTTGGATATGCCGAAGTCAATGAACACCGTAGAATGTCTACGTTAATGTCTGCGTATAAATCAATTGAACATCCCAAATTCAATTACTATATTTTACAAAAAAATCGCGATGTCTACTTTGCGCTCAAGAAGTTCTTCGAAAAGCGAACGGAGGGATTACGCTGACTGATCAACAGGCATTACACTATGCGATTGATGAGATCACGGAGATTGCCAGTGGATTCGGATTAGATTTTTATCCGATGCGTTATGAGATTTGCCCTGCAGACATACTGTATACGTTTGGTGCCTATGGAATGCCTACGCGTTTCACACATTGGAGTTTTGGTAAACAATTTCATAAGATGAAGCTGCAATATGATATCGGATTGAGCAAGATTTATGAGTTGGTGATTAATTCAAATCCGTGTTATGCATTTTTATTGAATACAAATAGTCTGATTCAAAATAAATTAATCATCGCACATGTATTGGCGCATTGTGATTTCTTCAAAAATAATACGTATTTCTCAAAGACTCGTAAAGACATGGTGGAAAGCATGGCAGCTACAGCCGAACGGATTGTAGACTATGAGGTACGCTACGGTAAGAAATGTGTGGAAACATTTCTTGATGCAGTATTAGCCATCCAAGAACACGTAGATCCAAGTATGATGCGTGATATTGTTCCATCACCTTCTATTGTCCGGCCACCTCGAAAATCCGCATACGAAGATTTATGGGATCTAGATCAACGGACAATACCTGGGCAGCAAGCGATTGAAATGCACAAAAAGAATCCAGAAGAACCGGAAAAAGATATCTTATTATTTATTCTTGAAAACAGTCGCAATCTAACGGAATGGCAAGCAGACATCTTGACGATGTTGCGCGAGGAAATGCTCTACTTCTGGCCGCAGCTAGAGACGAAAATTATGAATGAAGGTTGGGCATCTTATTGGCATCAAACCATCCTTCGTCAAATGGATTTGACGCCTTCTGAGACAATTGAGTTCGCAAAACTTAATGCCAGCGTACTGCAGCCTTCCAAGACCTCAATTAATCCATATTATCTCGGTGTTAAAATATATGAAGATATAGAGAAACGCTACGACATATTAGCTAAAGAAGCCAGTGGACGTGGTGAGGAGGCGATGACAGGACGAGAAAAAATATTTGAAGCACGTGAAATTGAAAATGACACATCCTTCATCCGCAATTATTTGACGGATGACCTGATTAAACAAGAGGATCTGTACGTATTTCAAAAGCAAGAAGACCAATACAAAGTTTCTGACAAACAGACGGAAGCCGTTCGGAACCAACTTATTGGACAGCGAGTGAACGGTGGCTTTCCTTATATAGTAGTAGACGATGGTGACTACATGCGTAATGGTGAACTGTATCTCATTCACCGCTACGAAGACACTGAACTTGATTTGCCGTATTTAGAACATGTTCTACCCCATATCCATCAACTTTGGGGACGCATTGTGCATATCGAAACAGTACTTGAAAATAAACCTTTAGTCTTTTCATACGATGGACACAAAGTGTTTAGGAGAAGTAAATAACGTAAGACAGTAGGTACAGCTTATTCTTAAACTGAAGACAACTCCAGTAATATGGAGATTGCCTTCAGTTTTTTTACTTTACTACTTTTCATTTCGTGCATCTAATGTTATTTTTATAGTATACTAACTCATTAACGTACTAAAGAGTAAAGAAAAGAGGAAGATCATTGAAAAAGACGACTATTGCTCTATTATTTGCAGCATTATTCCTAGTACTGACCGGATGTTCGGACAAGTCATCTGACGGTGAAGAATCTACAGCGGACACAGGTAAAGAAGGGACGAAAGAAATTATCATCGGTGTAGATGACAAATTTGCACCCATGGGATTCCGTGATGATAAAAATAATTTAGTCGGTTTCGATATTGACATGGCAACAGCAGCGGCTGAGCATATGGGGGCTACGGCAAAGTTCCAACCGATCGATTGGAAGACGAAAGAAACGGAACTTAGTAGCGGACGAATCGATTTAATTTGGAACGGCTATACGATCACAAAAGAACGTCAAGAAAAAGTGTTATTCACAAAGCCATATTTGGATAATAATCAAGTCATTGTAACGTTAGTAGATTCTGATGTGAAAGCAATTGAAGATCTAGATGGAAAAACAGTAGGTGTACAAGCATTGTCATCTGCTGGACCAGCACTAGAGAGTCATCCAATTCATGAAAAAGTGAAAAATGTTACTGAATACGCAGACAATGTTTTGGCATTGACGGATTTAAAAACAGGTCGTCTCGATGCAGTTGTACTAGATGAAGTCGTTATCGATTACTATATGACAACTGAAGAAGGTGTCTTCACGAAACTTGATGGATCTTTGGCGGTGGAAGAATACGGTGTTGGAGTGAAAAAAGGCAATGAAGAATTGCTTGGAAATCTTCAGAACGCGTTGGATACTATGAATGAAGACGGTACTTCAGCTGATATTTCCACGGAATGGTTTGGAGAAGACAAGGTTCTTCGTTAATGAAGTAGAGTAACTGATATCAGCGGAAGTGCCAGCTGTGGCTTCCGTTGGTATTTGTATTGTAAGAGAAGTACATAAAACCTTGAATGGTTTTTTGGAGGAATTGACTAATGAGTTATGAATATTTTATGTCCATGCTGATCCCCATGTTGGAGGGTGCTAAAGCGACTGTCCTATTATTTGTACTAGCGATTGTCTCATCCATTCCACTCGGATTCTTGCTGACACTTGCCGTAAGAAGTAGTATTAAACCAATTTCTTATTTGGCGCAGACCTTTATATACGTCATGCGTGGGACCCCTTTGTTATTACAGCTATTGTTCTTTGTATTTGGTTTACCACTTCTGCCGGTAATTGGTGAGTATTTAGTATTTGACCGTTTCGTCGCAGCTACAATCGCGTTCATTTTGAACTATTCAGCGTACTTTGCTGAAATATTCCGCGGTGGATTGCTCTCGATCGATAAAGGACAATATGAGGCTTCTCAAGTGCTTGGCTTATCGAAATGGCAAACGACTGTGCGAGTCATCTTGCCACAGATGTTTCGCGTAACGCTACCACCTATTGCAAATGAATCGGTATCTTTAGTAAAAGATACAGCGCTTTTATATGCAGTAGCTGTTCCTGAACTGCTACATTATGCACAAACAGTCGTGAACAGAGACTTCACCATCATTCCGTTCTTCATTGCTGCGGGGATCTACTTGTTAATCGCGTTCGGATTGACTGTAGTGTTCAAGTATTTAGAGAGAAAGCTGCAATACGATTGAGGAGAGAAAACTATGTCGTTCATTGAAGTACGCAACTTACAAAAATCATTCGGCCCATTGGAAGTATTAAAAGATATATCGTTTGATGTTCAAAAAAACGATGTGATGGCTATTATCGGACCTTCAGGTTCTGGAAAAAGTACGATGTTAAGAAGTTTGATTCAATTAGAGCAAATCGGTGGCGGAAGTATTAGAGTTGACGGGGATTACCTAGTGAAAGATGGCATTTACACAAATCCAAACGATAGTAAAATAATCAATTCCAAAATGGGAATGGTATTTCAACAATTTAACTTATTTCCCCATTTAACTGTAAAGCAAAATTTGGAACTAGCACCGAAATTAGTGAAGAAAGAAACAGCCGGTGATTATGGCCATAGAAGTATCGAGTTACTTGAAAAAGTCGGATTGGCTTCAAAAGCGGATGAATTACCTTCAAGACTATCAGGTGGCCAGAAACAACGTGTGGCGATTGCGAGAGCATTGATGATGGATCCGGAAATATTATTATTCGATGAACCAACTTCTGCCTTGGATCCGCAATTGACGAAAGAAGTATTACAAGTAATGAGGAATCTTGCAGATGAGCATATGACGATGATTGTGGTGACCCATGAAATGGAATTTGCAAATAATGTCGCGAACCATGTGATTTTCATGGACGAGGGAATGATTGTTGAATCAGGTACTCCAGATGAAGTAATCAAATCACCGAAAGAATTACGTACTAAGAGATTCCTGAATTACGAGTTGAGCAAATAACTAAAAATAGTGATGCGAATGTAATGTTCGCATCACTTTTTTTATTGAATACTCATTTTTCGACCAAATTATTGCAATATATGAAATATTAAGGCAGGTAGTTCATGAACTTGTTAGAATTCACGCAAAATATTGAATAATGCATTGACGAATAACTTGGTAAAGGGTACGATTACGTATAATTATACCTTTTTCGAATATATCGAATAGGTAGTAGATTATAGTTGAGGGGGATTTACATGAGAAAACATTGGGTGACTTATGCAGCAGCACTATTTAGTATTGTGCTCATTCTCGCTGCGTGCGGTGGAAAAGAGGAGTCATCTGATCCGGCAACAGATGATAAAAATGATGACAAAGCTAGCACTGAAGAGAAATATACAATTGGTGTTACACAAATCGTTGAACACCCATCATTGGATGCGGCGTTTGAAGGGTTCCAAAAGGCAATTGAAGATGCTGGCTTACATGTCGAATATGATAAACAAAATGCACAAAATGATAATAGTTCCAATTCAACAATTGCGAACAACTTGGCAGGCGCAGGCGTAGATTTAATATTTGCGAACTCTACACCAAGTGCACAAGCAGCAGCTAGCGCGACCCAAGATATTCCTATCATCTTTACGTCAGTTACGGATGCAGTAGCTGCAGAACTCGTTGCATCTAATGAAGAGCCAGGTGGAAACGTTACAGGAACAACCGATAACCATCCGGATGCTATTCCAAATACAATGAAATTCTTGAAAGAAAACGTAGGTGCAAAAAAGGTTGGTATGATCTTCAACTCAGGAGAGCAAAACTCTCGCTTGCAAGTGGATCATGTAAAAGAAATTCTTGCAGATATGGATATGGAAGTGGTTGAAGCATCTGTTGCAACTTCAGCAGACGTAAAGCAAGCAGCTGAATCATTGATCGGTTCAGTAGATTCATTCTATATTATTACGGATAACACAGTAGTATCCGCACTGGAATCAGTCATCTCTGTTGCGAACGACAACAAGATCCCGATGATGGTCGGTGAGTTCGATTCTGTGAAACGTGGTGGACTTGGAGCGTACGGCTTTGAGTACTATGATATCGGCTATGAAGCGGGTGAAATGGCAGTAAAGATTCTAAAGGGTGAAGAAACGCCTGAATCATTACCAGTGCAATTACCCCAGAACTTAAAGTTAGTGATGAATGAAGAGACTGCAAACGCAATTGGTTTAGAGATTCAAGACGATTGGAATGCAGAGATTGCAGAATAAATAAAACTAGGAGATGATCTTGCATGTTTTCAGCTGTATTTGGCTCAGTTGAGCAGGGTATCATCTATGCGATTATGGCACTCGGAGTGTATCTAACATTTCGGGTGCTTGATTTTCCAGATTTAACAGTGGACGGAAGTTTTGTTACGGGTGCCGCAGTAGCGGCTACGATGATTGTATTTGATTATCATCCACTTGTTGCAACACTTACCGCGATCTTGGTCGGCTTTTTTGCTGGATGTGTAACAGGTTTATTACATACCAAAGGAAAAATCAATCCACTACTATCCGGAATCCTCATGATGATAGCTCTTTACTCGATAAACCTTCGGATAATGGGACTGACTACCGAAAATTCAGTAGGCCGCCCAAATATTCCGCTTTTAAATTCCGAAACAATTTTTAGCAAGTTTCAAGGTTTCTGGAGTAATCTTGGGATTGATGAAGCAATCAATGGCTTCTTAGCAGGACTTGGCTTGGAGCATTTACCTTCGACTTGGGGAACGGTAGTTTTAATGATTCTAGTTGTGGTAATCATTAAATTCATCGCGGACTGGTTCTTGCAAACCGAAGTTGGTTTGGCTATCCGTGCAACCGGCGATAATAAAAAAATGATTCGTAGTTTCTCTGCCAATACAGATACTCTCGTTATTCTTGGCTTAGGAATTTCTAACGCACTAGTAGCTTTCTCAGGCTCATTAATCGCACAGTACGGAAAGTTTGCAGATAATGGTATGGGAATTGGTATGATTATTATCGGATTAGCTTCTGTTATTATAGGTGAAGCAATCTTTGGAACGAAAACTATCTTCCGTACTACATTAGCTGTAGTGATCGGTGCAGTTATTTATCGTATTGTACTCGGTCTCTCACTACGTGTGAAAATTCTCGATTCAGGTGATATGAAATTGATCACTGCAGTCATCGTAATTGCAGCATTGATTATTCCGCAGATTCTTGAAAAGAGACGAGAGAAATCGAGAAAAGTGAAAAGGCAAGCGGAACGAATGGCAATGAAATCTTCACAAGGAGGTCATAGCGTTGTTGAGACTGGATCAAGTTAATAAAGTATTCAATGAATCGACTCCGGATGAAAAAGTAGCGCTAGACCAGATTAACTTGCACTTACAACCGGGTGATTTTGTAACAGTGATCGGTAGTAACGGTGCTGGGAAATCCACCATGATGAATATGATATCAGGCGCATTAACACCGGATTTTGGCTCTATTTATATCGATAAAAAAGACGTTACACGTTTGGCGGAATTCAAACGCTCTAAAATGATCGGACGCGTATTCCAAGATCCTATGTCAGGTACAGCACCTACTATGACGATTGAAGAGAATTTGGCGATGGCGTATTCTCGCAACCGACGTCGTTCATTGCATCGTGGAGTAGATAAGAAACGGAAAGATTTATTCCGTACATCTCTTGAAACATTGCACTTGAACCTCGAAAATCGGATGACAGCGAATGTTGGTTTATTGTCGGGTGGTGAGCGTCAAGCGTTATCATTGTTAATGGCGACGTTTACACAACCATCTATATTGTTGCTAGACGAGCATACCGCTGCACTTGATCCATCTCGCGCGGAGCTGATCACCGATTTAACGAAACGTTTAGTTGAACAAGATCAACTAACGACGTTGATGGTAACGCATAACATGCAACAAGCACTCGACCTTGGTAATCGCTTGATCATGATGGATAAAGGACAAATCATTCTAGAAGTGGAAGAAGAACAGAAAAAGCATTTAACGATTGCGAAGTTGATGGATGAATTCCAACGTATTCGTGGAGAACAACTTACAAGTGATGCAGCTTTACTTTCTGTATAAACAAAATCCCCTGTTTTCCAATTACGGAAAATAGGGGATTTTTCGTCGTATTAAGCCAACTGCGCTATATGTTTCTTGATTTCGTATACCCAATCAAATGGATCTTTTTCTTTGCCTGTTTGGATATTTGTTAATGTGTTATAAAGACGAGTGGATAATTCGCCTGTTTCACCGTTAGCGATAATCATTTTATATCCGTCCCAATTCAATTCACCTACAGGAGAGATGACAGCAGCTGTACCTGTACCGAATACTTCTTCCAGTTCTCCGCTTTCATAGGCAGATCGAATTTCATCCATCGAGATTTGACGCTCTGCTACTGGCATATTCCAGTGTCGCAATAACTGCAAGATTGATTTCCGTGTAATACCTTCGAGGATGCTGCCGTTGATTGCGGGTGTTACGACTTCACCGTTGATTTTGAAGAAGATATTCATGCTACCAACTTCTTCGACATATTTACGCTCGACGCTATCGAGCCATAAAACTTGGGAGTAGCCTTGTTTGTCTGCTGTCTCTTGTGCCTTTAAAGCAGATGCGTAATTACCGGCAGTTTTAGCGCTACCTGTTCCGCCTTTTGCAGCCCGGACGAATTCATTTTCCACGAGAATCTTTACTGGATGAATTCCTTCTTTATAGTACGAGCCAACAGGTGAGAGAATCATGTAAAATTGATAATTCTTAGCGGGTGCTACACCTAGGAATGCTTCTGTTGCAATGACAAATGGGCGGATATATAATGAGGTTCCTTCTAGTGTCGGAATCCAGTCCTGCTCGATTTGCAACAACTGATTAAGTGCGTACAGTGCATTTTCTTCATCAATACGTGGCATACATAGACGATCAAGAGAATAGTTTAGGCGCTTCATATTTTGATCGGGGCGGAACAAACGTATAGTTCCTTCTTCAGACCGGTACGCCTTCATTCCTTCAAAAACCGTTTGTCCGTAATGCAAAACAATTGCAGCTGGGTCCAGTGTTAAAGGAGCGTAAGGAGTAATGCGGTGATTATGCCAACCTTTGCCTTCCTCATAGTCTATAATGAGCATGTGGTCTGTAAATGATTTCCCAAAAACTAGCGTGCTAGGATCTGGCTTTTCTTTTTTATTTTGTGCAAGTTGAATTTGCATAGGTATTCTCGTCATAATCATCAAAACCCCTTAAGATATAGAATATTCCGAAACTTCGATTCCGAATAATGTAATTATACTGCTTTTTCAGAAAAAATAAAGTGAAAAGTTTGTCGATATTCAAAACTATTGTAAAAAGGAGCGGATTTTCATGAAAAAAATCTTGATTGTAGGTGCCGGAATAGTCGGTGCTTCTGCGGCTTACCACTTGTCTATGGAACATGCAGAAGTCGTGCTAATCGATAGACAGGAGCCAGGACAGGCCACAAAAGCTGCAGCAGGCATTATTTGTCCGTGGGCATCTCAGCGCCGTAATAAGGCTTGGTATGCATTAGCGTCAGCTGGAGCTGCTTATTATCCCGCATTCATTCGTTCATTGGAAGAGCAGGGCGAGCTGGAAACAGGTTACAAGAAAGTGGGAGCTTTAGCTATTCACACGGATTTAAGTCGTTTAGAGAAGAAAGTCGAGTTATTGAATAAAAGAAAAGAACAAGCTCCTGAGATCGGAGAAGTAGAATTACTATCTCCAGAGCAGGCAGCTAGTTATTTTCCAGTGCTTTCTGATGGTCATTCAGCTGTCCGTATTTCTGGCGCCGCCAAAGTCGAAGGTGATCAACTACTTGATGCGTTGAAACGTGTAGCAGTTACACGTGGTGTACAAATTATTAAAGGCTCTGCTACACCGTACATAATAGAAGGGAAAGTCTGTGGTGTTATCGTGGGAGGACAAATAATTGAAGGAGATCAAATCATCGTAGCGGCAGGTGCATGGGCTAGCGAATTTACAGAGCCATTAGGTAAGAAGCTACAGGTAGCAGGACAGAAAGCGCAAATACTTCATTTACAGTCAACACATGAAGCGTCGGGTGAGTGGCCGGTCATCATGCCGCCAAGTACTCAGTATCTTGTACCTTTCCAAGATGGTAGATTCGTGGCGGGCGCAACACATGAAGATACGGATGATTTCGATATTCAACCGACAACAGGTGGGGTGCTGGAAGTATTATCGCATGCTCTACCGATTGCACCTGCACTGAGTAGCGCAGAATTAACTGAAGTTCGGGTCGGCATTCGTCCCCATACACCAAACTTCATGCCGGTGATTGGTCAACTGCCTGATTATCCGGAGATTTGGATTGCTAATGGACTTGGTTCATCTGGTTTAACAGTCGGACCTCTTCTCGGCAAGCTTTTATCTCAGTTAGTGCTAGACCATGAGACTGGATGGGATTTGGAAAGCTACTCTATTAACCAAATAATTGCCGATGAACATTGAATAAAGCGCGTATAATGATTAGTATGAATATATAGTAATTGATCGGTAAAGGGGAAGATTCAGAATGAGAAGATACGTTTCGTATTCAGAGGAAGTAAAAGAGGCGATGAAATACGGTAAGCCGCTAGTCGCATTGGAATCTACGATAATTACGTATGGCATGCCGTACCCTGAAAATGTGAAAGCTGCACGTGAAGTTCAGCAGATAGTGCGAGATCATGGAGCGGTTCCGGCAACCATTGCGATTATGGACGGTAAAATAAAAATCGGTCTAACTGATGAAGAATTAGAACGTTTTGGGGACAGCAAGGGTGTGATAAAAGCATCTAGGCGCGATATTAGTTACTTGATTGCTACTAAACAACCGGGTGCAACGACGGTTGCTGCATCGATGTTCTTTGCTGACTTGGCGAGAATTCGTGTGTTCACGACCGGGGCCATTGGCGGTGTCCATAGAGGCGTGGAAGATACGATGGATATTTCTGCTGATCTTGAAGAGTTCGCGCGCACAAGTGTAGCAGTTGTTTGTTCGGGTGCGAAGTCTATTTTGGATCTTGGAAAAACGCTTGAGTATTTGGAAACAAAAGGTGTGCCGGTGATGGGGTATCAGACAGATATATTCCCTGCCTTTTATACAAGAAACAGTGCACATCCTGTAGATTATCGAGTAGATGAAATCGACATGTTGGCAGAGATGCTACGTGTTAAATGGAATTTAGGCTTGGAAGGCAGTGCGATTATTGCCAATCCAATCCCTGAAGAGTATGCCATGGATCAAGAGTATATAGATGGATTGGTGTCAGATGCGCTTAAAGAAGCTGAACAATTAGGCATTAGCGGAAAAAATCTAACACCACATATGTTAAAAAGAGTTCAGGAAATGACGGGTGGTAAAAGCCTGGAAGCCAATATTGCATTAGTGAAGTCAAACGCCGAACTTGCGGCAAAATTGGCAGTGAGTTTTAACGGCAATTAATAAAGATAGGTTGTGTAGTATTGAAAGTAGTATCTTGGAATGTAAACGGTATTAGGGCATGTGTGAAAAAAGGTTTCAGTGACTTTTTTGAACAAGTACAGGCAGATATTTTCTGTGTCCAGGAGATCAAATGTCAAGAAGGACAAATCGATCTTTCTTTCGATGGGTATGAATCCTATTGGAACTATGCAGAGAAAAAAGGATATTCTGGTACGGCAGTATTTACGAAGGAAACGCCTCTTTCTGTACGCTACGGATTGAATGATCTAGATCACGAGGTAGAGGGGCGTGTGCTGACGCTAGAATTCGAAAAATTCTTTCTCGTCAATTGTTATACGCCCAATTCACAACGGGACTTGGCACGATTATTATTTCGACTGACTTGGGAAGATGATTTACTTAAGCATTTACAGTCGCTGGATGCCATCAAGCCAGTTATCTATTGCGGAGATTTGAACGTAGCGCATGAAGAAATCGATATTCGGAATGTTAAATCTAATATTGGTAATTCAGGATTTACGAATGAAGAACGCGGGAAAATGACACGGTTATTAGACGCTGGATTCATTGATACATTTCGTTTTATGAATCCCGATCTAGATGAAAGCTATACGTGGTGGTCTTATATGCGCGACGTACGTGCACGAAATATCGGCTGGCGTATCGATTACATTATCATCTCAGAACGTCTCCAGTCCGCTCTGAAAACAACAGACATTCATTCAGAAATCATGGGCAGTGATCATTGTCCGATTTCTGCAGAGTTAGAAATATAAAACGAGTAAGTGCATTTCAAGTTACTCTGTTCAGATAAAAGATTCAAAAGCTTAGTTAGCGAATTATAATTAAAGTAGAACATTAAATGGCACCGTGATTAACCGTGCCGTTTTTTTATACTTTTGAAGTGACTCTGCTTTACTAACTTTAAAAAGCGTAGGCTCAGTGTTTAGGAAATGGGTCACTATACAGTATACAAAATGTTGCTCTGCGCTCCAGACGGCACGCTTTTCGAGAGGCCTGGCTTGGGCCTCCTCGATTGCAAAAACGCGTCCTGCGAGGTATCAAGGAGCGCATCGATCCCTCCGGAGTCGGCCATCTTCCGCTCCACGCAACGGAGCGCAGTTATCATAAAGTACGTATTCAAGAATAGGGCAAGATCGTCGCATACGAACTGTTGCTTTCCGTTCCGGCGCACGCTTTCCCGAGGGCGTGGCTTGAGCCTCCTCGGTCGCAAAAAGCGCGACACTGCGGGGTCTCAAGACGCACGCTGATCCTCCGGGAGTCGGCACCTGCACTCCAAGCAACGGAGAGTAGTTATCATAGAGTATGTATTCAAGAATAGGGCCAAATTCTTGAAGAAGAATTGTACCTTAGATTGACTTGAAACTAGAAGGAAGAAATTTGAAGGGGTGCGTAATTTAACAATGAGTGATAAATTAAGCAACTTTGTTTTGTCGGGTGATTTTGAAGAAGCTAAAAAATATTATCAAAATACAATTTTTAAAAGTTTTAGTGATGATTTAATAAGTACTGCTTTTGATAATCAGAATATATCTAACTATACATTGGTAGTAAGTTTATTACTCCAAGAAGCAAATGCTCAGCTACATGAATTAGCATTTTCTCTTTTAGCCCAACCGCTTTGCCACACAGAAGGAGCTTATTTTGCTTCTGTATACCATGCAAGAAAAGCGGTAGAATTAACTGATTATAAAAATGTTAAATACATGGAAAACCTGCTTTTTTTAAACATTGTGCCAGATAAAGTAGTTAGTGATGAAGAAGCTAGGGAAATTGCCAAGAAAATACACTCGTTGGATTGTAAAAATGAATTAGCTAACGAATTATTAAACAGTAATTCGTGAAGAAAGGTATCGGGGCTTTATTGGAAGACTTATTGAAAAGGAAATATCTAAATTTTATGCCATTTTTAAATTAGCCTTATTATACTATCGGGCGCGTTTGTAGCATAGCGGTGTTCTAGAATCGAGGGCCATTTTGTTGAACTATGAAACATAGTAGACTGTCATTCGTAACTAGGGTAGAGCAAACAATTGAGAAAGGAGGTGTCTCAATTGGATATTAATATTGGACTGGTTGCCTTAATAGTTTTGATCTTTGGGTTATTACTCGTAGTTTTTGGACAACATCGGCAAATAAATGCTTTAAAGCAACAAAATCAAAAGATATTGGCTTATGAACCAAAGGACAAATTAGTGGCGTTAACAAAACAAAAGTTACAAACACTTGGCGATGTTAAAACTGTAAAATTCTTGAGACAAGAAAAGGGAATGTCAATGGTGGATGCTAAGAAGCTTGTAGATTCTGTGCAAGGGGAAAGATAAGCAATCGGGGGCGATTGCTGTACAAAGAATTGTTCCCATACCGCAATCGGTCCATTACTTGAATAAACCTATCAGTAGAAATAAGGATGGAAATGTGGTGCTCAAAATGTTTAGGAAACAAAGTAGTATTGATTTTAATTATTTTTTTGGACAAAGTGTTATCGAGGTGAATACAGAAAAAAACTTACCATTGGGATTGGGGTTTAGTAATGGTGGGTTAATAATTGAATGTCCTTGGAGATTACTAGTTGCTAATCAAGTCTTAATTGGGTTTTCAGATTGTACCCAAGCCTCTGATAAATTCACCTATAAGAATGTTGAAAGTATTCTTATAGGGAAAAAGGTTATGAATGTCTATCATTTTGAAGAAATATCTGACTTAGTTTTGGAATTTGAAGATAATACTTTTCTTGAATTGTTTCACGATAGTAGTTTTTTTGAAGGGTGGCAGTTAAGAGGAGACAATGGATTCTATTTATTTACATTACCAGGAGGTTCTTACTCAGACTAAGTAAGCAATTTGCTTATTTCACTAATGGGCGCTTATCTGGAACTAGGGGGATATTTATGAAACAAGGTAGAATTATTATAATTACTGGTTCTCCTGGAACTGGTAAAAGTACAACGGCTTCTCTTATTGCTAAAGAATCTAGCTTATCAAAAGCTGTACATATGCACACTGATGATTTTTATCGCTATATTCAAAAGGGGGCAATACCTCCGTTTTTACCTGAATCACAAGAACAAAACCTAATTGTTATTGAAGCTTTTTTAGAGGCTGTAACACGTTTTGCACGTGGAGGGTATGACGTGATTGTAGATGGGATTGTTGGTCCTTGGTTCTTAAAGCCGTGGTTGAATGTTGCACAAGATAATTATGAAGTACATTACATCATCTTAAGAGCAACTAAAGAAGAAACAATGAAAAAAGCAATCAATCGTACCAAATTAGACGTCGATATCAACATTGAATTGGTAGAAAAAATGTGGGATCAATTTAACAATTTGGGTACCTATGAATCCAATATTATTGATACAACAAATCAATCTACAGAAGAAAGCGTTTCTGCAATAAAAGCTACAATTGAAAGAAAAACATCTTTACTTACAAAATGATGATACGTTATAAAAGTTAAACAATCGGGTGCGATTGTAGTTTATATTCTATGTATTCGCTTAGTTGATCTTCGCTACAGCCGGCGACTCCCGGGAGGATCAGCGAGAGCTGTAACGAAGAACGGCTTTTGCGAGCGAAGCGAGGAGTGTGGTTCACCGCCCGCCCATAGGACACGCGTCCGGCTGGAGCGCAGGTCAACGGGTTGCAACCATTATCTCGTTATCGAGGGCGAATGTAAGACAACGCTGTAACATAATAGGTCCAGATTGAGAAAATGATGGGCACCGAGATTGGCAGGTATACTTCCTATATTGACAGCAGTAAATGAATGCCTAGTAAACGGTTCGCTGATCAGCCATATAAAACTGTTTGCGTCTTATAACCTTAGATTGATACATAAATAAAACGAAGAGCCGCAATTTACATGCGAATTGCGGCTCTTCGTTTTATTGTTGACATGCATTTTCATTACGACATATTCTGTTTAGGTTCAAGCAAAATGTAACGCTTTTTCCCTGCGTACATTCCACTGATGAATATTATAGCCGCAACAACTAAGAAGGTATAAAGCGGTGCCGTCCATGAACCCGTATAGTCGTGAAGAATACCGAACAACACGGGGCCGATCGCTGCGAGTAAGTAGCCGATCGACTGCGCCATTCCAGAAATGGAAGCCGCTTGGTCTGGTGTGTTGGTACGTAAAGTGAAGAACATCATAGCGAGTCCAAATGCTGAACCGCCTCCTAGACCGATGAAAATCATCCAAAGTGCAGTCAAGCTTTCGCTTCCAAACTGTACACCACCGTAGCCAATTAAATAGCAAGCGAAAACAGCTGCGACCAGGATGCGTTGATCGCGTACTTTATCAGCGACCACTGGTATGATAAACATCATAGGCAATTGTGCGAGCTGGACAAGCGCTAACATCCATCCAGCAGCATCAGCAGTCATCCCATTCGTTTGTAACACAATAGGAATCCACGATGCCGTCGTATAAAATAGGAATGATTGCAGACCCATGAAAATCGTGATGCTCCAGGCTAGTGGGGAACGCCACATAGGCAGGGCAGGTTTTGACTTCATGTTTTTCTGAACTGATTTAATGACTTCTTTCTTTTTGCGAATCTGCGGTATCCATACGATAATGGCTAACAACGTAATGACTCCCCAAATGCCTAGCGCGCCCTGCCAGCCATAAACTGTTTCATTGGCAATTGGAGAAGCGATACCAGAAGCGAGTGTGGCAGATATACTCATAGACACGGAGTACAGTCCTGTCATCAATCCGATATGTAAGGGAAAGCTCAGTTTAAGAAGACTTGGTAATAGGACGTTTGCAAAAGCGATTCCTACCCCAATTAAAAATGTACCGATCAATAGCAAAGGACTATTGCCTACAGAACGCATAATAATTCCTAGCATTAAAATAATCATTGCATAGAAAAGTGTTCTCGACATACCGAACCGTTTGGCAATACGTGGTGTAAAAGGTGATACAATAGCAAATGCCAGCAATGGGATAGTTGTTAGAAATCCAGCCAACGAGTTAGAGATTTGCAGTTGATCACGAATGTTTCCAATAATAGGCCCGACAGAAGTTAGTGGGGAACGGATGGTAGCGGCTAAAAATAAAATACCTGCTAATAACACCCACTGACTCTTAGGGAAATGTAAATGTTTACTTGGTCGTTCTTTTTCCATTATGAAGCCTCCTGAATTACTTGAAGATTGTTCTGAGAAGTATGCAGCCGAAACAGCAGAAAGGAGATTCCTTTGTGGAGTACTTACTCATAGTCTTTATAAATGTTATCACACCTATGCTTATTTTATTAACAATTGGCGTAGTTTTACAATTAAAGTTTACTTTTAATGTTAAGGCACTGGGGAATATTCTGACATATTGTTTGATACCGGCCGCCGTTTTCATGAACTTATACCATACTGTCATAGATGTAGAAATCCTGATCGACGTATTACTGTTTGTTGTATTATTCACGAGCACTTTAATAATTACTGGCCATTTATTTAGCAAACTCTTGCGTTTGAATCGCCAGCAGACCGCCGTTATGAAAAACAGTATTGTTCTAATCAACTCAGGAAACTATGGATTACCTGTCAGTCAGCTAGTGTTTCATGCGAATCCACTTGGGGTTTCTATTCAAATTGTTTTGATTGTCTATCAGAACTTACTGACGTATTCATATGGTCTTTATAATCTTGTATCTTCTACGCAGTCAGGGAAAGACATTGTGAAACAGTTCCTAAGAATGCCGATTATTCATGCTTTGTGGCTAGGCGCTTTGCTAAACTTGGCAGATATTCGGTTGCCTCAGTTTATCGAATTGCCGATCAGTCATTTATCGGATGCTTTTATTGCGATCGCACTCATCACACTTGGTGCGCAGTTAGCGCAGATTAGGGTAAAGACACTATGGAACCGATTAATCTATTTAAGCGCTATCGGCCGACTAATTATCTCACCAACCGTGGCGTTATTGTTGATTTTACTTCTTGGGATAGATGGAATTACGGCTCAATCACTATGGATCGCCAGCTCATTCCCAACGTCGAGGAATAGCTCCACACTGGCACTGGAATACGATGTTGAATCCGAGCTAGCAGCACAAATCGTCTTGTTCAATACCGTAGCTAGTAGCTTTACAGTAGGCGTAGTGATTTATCTCTCTTCACTATTATTCGGGTAAACAATAAAAATGGTAATTTAACACAGCGTGGTTGTTGGGTAAGGGATTCACGCTATGAGGGGAACGCTGTACGTACAGTGGACATAGGATTGTTATCAATTGCGTATTTGAACTGGAGAGTCAATCGCTTCTAACTTTTTGTCTAGAATATGTCCATATGCTTGCTCGCTTAAAGCTTTCAAATTTATTGGTATATATTCGTATTGAAAATTTGTCGAATCGTGCTATACTGTTAGCATTCAGTTAAATAAGACTCATATAATCACGGGGATATGGCCCGTAAGTTTCTACCGGTCTACCGAAAATAGACCGCCTATGGGGAGAATGAAAAGCAGCTTTCTTTGTCGTTCGACAAGAAATTGCTTTTTCATTTTTACAAGCGTACATGCCGCTCTCTCATAGTTGTTATATGGGAGTATGGCATATACGCTTTTTTTATTCGAAAAAATGAAGGGAGCATATCAGCGTGGAGTTGCTAAAAAACAAGATTCGACAAGAAGGTAAAGTATTATCGGAAGAGGTACTAAAAGTGGATTCATTTTTAAATCATCAAATTGATCCATTATTGATGCAGGAGATCGGGAAAGAGTTTGTTAGCCGATTCAGCGATCAACACATTACGAAAATCATCACGATTGAATCTTCAGGTATTGCTCCAGCGACAATGGCAGGAATGATATTAGGCGTTCCAGTAGTGTTTGCCAGAAAACGTAAATCTCTTACATTGACAGATCATTTATACTCCGCAGAAGTGTATTCATTCACTAAGAAAGAATCAAATGATATTTCGGTTTCTAAAGATTTTATTTCAAATGAAGATACGGTATTGCTCATTGATGATTTCCTTGCGAATGGACAAGCTGCACTTGGACTTATAGATATCGCAAAACAAGCAGGCGCAACGATCGCAGGTGTTGGAATAGTGATTGAAAAATGCTTCCAGCCAGGCGGAGATCTAATTCGCAAAGAGGGCGTCCGTTTGGAATCGCTAGCTGAGCTTCAGTCGTTACAAAATGGTCAAGTCCAGTTTGTCGGGGAGGAAACGAAATAATGAAAACTACACTGCTAGGCTTCCAGCATTTACTAGCTATGTATGCAGGCGCAGTATTGGTACCACTTATCGTGGGGAATGCCATTGGGTTAACGCCAACGCAGCTGACATATCTTGTGTCGATTGATATTTTAATGTGTGGTGTTGCGACGATCTTACAAATCTCTCGTAATAAATATTTCGGTGTTGGTTTACCTGTAGTTCTCGGATGTACATTCACCGCAGTCGGCCCTATGATATTGATCGGCAATGATTATGGAATTTCGGCTATTTACGGAGCGGTTATTGCTTCAGGCGTAATCATTTTCTTCATTAGCCGTTTCTTTGGAAGTCTTGTAAAATTCTTTCCGCCAATCGTTACCGGTTCTGTTGTAACCATTATTGGAATCACATTGATTCCTGTAGCGATCAACAATATGGGTGGCGGACAAGGTGCGGAAGATTTCGGTTCGATGACAAATATTTTACTTTCATTTGGAACGTTGCTATTCATTATTTTGATGTTCCGATTCACTTCAGGTTTTATGCAGTCTATCGCTATTTTGTTAGGATTAGTCGGTGGTACAATCGCAGCGATATTCCTGGGTGTAGTAGATTTTTCAAATGTGCATGATGCTTCTTATGTTCATATGGTCATGCCGTTTTATTTAGCAACACCTACGTTCCATTTATTGCCGATTGCGATTATGACTTTGGTGGCGATGGTGTCGCTCGTAGAATCTACGGGGGTATACTTTGCATTAGGGGATATTTGTGAGGAAGAAATCGATCAGAAAATGTTGGAAAAAGGGTATCGTGCAGAAGGGTTAGCTTCTGTCATTGGAGGTATTTTCAATGCGTTTCCTTACACGACATTTTCACAAAACGTTGGCTTGATGCAGTTGTCTGGTGTGAAGTCAAGACGGGTAATACTCGTTACAGCGATTATGCTAATTTCATTAGGTTTCTTGCCGAAAATAGCAGCTCTGGCAACGATTATCCCTCCAGCAGTACTTGGTGGCGCGATGGTTGCCATGTTCGGCATGGTGGTTTCACAAGGAATTAAAATGTTAAGCCCTGTAATTTCAAAAACTCAAGATAACGCAATGATCGTAGCATGTTCTATCGGTATTGGTCTTGGAGTTTCAGTTGTACCGGATCTATTTAAAGAGTTGCCGGAAAGTGTACAGATCTTAACAAGTAATGGTATTGTACTCGGAAGTATCACTGCCATTTTCTTGAATATCATTTTCAATATGATTCCGTCAAAAAAGAAGCAAACTGCTCAACATGCAGCTGATAACAAAGCTAAACGGCTTAGCGTCAAAGAAGGACCATCTTCTGTCTTGGTAAGTGCAACAGCTGACCATAAATAAAAAAGGGCAACTGCTAAAATGCAGTTGCTCTTTTTCTATGTTTACACTCGATGTTGTGCATACTGATGTTGCTCTGTTTTGTTTATCAAGAGTGTAAGTAGTTGTGGATCAATTTGCGTTTCATAAGCATTCAATGACTCACGAAGTTGTTGTTGTGTTCTCGAACCAATCAAAGCCGAAGCTACAGCAGGTTCTTTAAGTGCAAACGCAAGAGCATAGGCATGTACGTCGTTCGTTTCTTTAGATAGTGAGTGAACTGTCTGCTGTAACTCAGAAGGCGAATACGATACGAAGCCATTTAATTTCTTCGCACGCTCCACACCTTCATTCGTCAGCAAACCTTTTGCCAATGTACCTCTTGTGACGACAGATGCACCTTTTCTTGCAATCATAGAAAAATATTCTTCTGGACGTCGATCAAGCAAGTTATACTGCATCATGACGGACACCGCGTTGCTATTACTTAGGAAACGTTCGATAACAGTAGGACGAATACTTGATATACCGTATTCGCGTATGACACCTTCTTTCTTTAATGTTTCAAAAGCTTCAATCGTTTCTCTCGCATCATCTTCCATTGTACCGCCGTGAAGTTGATACAAATCGATATAATCCAGTTGCAAACGTTGTAAACTTTGTTTTACAGCTTCCATGATATGTGCTTTTGATGGGTCCCATGTCCAAGAATCTTCTCCTGACTCCCACTTATTACCGGCTTTCGTCGCGATGATCAAGTCTTGACGCTTTTCTTTCAGTACTTTTCCTACGAGTTCCTCATTTATTCCTTTATCATATAGGTCGGCTGTATCAAAATAGTTGATGCCATGATCAACTGCTTCGTCAAGTACAGAACGAGCCGCTTCCAGTTCGGTAGGTAATGACATGCAGCCCAATCCAAGTTCGGAAACTAACAATTTGCTAGTGCCTATTGTACGCTTTTTCATGTGCCTCACTCCTTTCGTTTCATGGTACAATGAAAACGGGATATAAAACCAATGGAAAGGGTTGAGTGCTGGATGAAGTTTGAAGAAAGAACCCTCTCAACAGAACAGATATTTACAGGTAAAATCATTTCGGTCCAAGTAGACGAAGTAGAATTGCCTGATGGAAAACTAGCGAAAAGAGAATTAGTGAAACATCCAGGAGCTGTGGCGATTATCGCCTTGACTGAAGATAAAAAAATCGTATTAGTTGAACAGTACAGAAAGCCTTTGGAACGAACGATGCTAGAAATACCTGCAGGCAAGATCGAGCATGGCGAAGAACCTAAACTGACAGCAATTCGTGAACTGGAAGAAGAGACAGGGTATCGTGCACATACATTCGAATATTTGCAGACTTTCTCCACTTCACCAGGCTTCGCGGATGAAATCATTCACTTATATGTAGCAAAAGAGCTTGAAAAAGTGGAGCAGCCTGTTGTAGGAGATGAAGATGAATTCATTGATGTACTAGAGGTAACAGTTGAAGAGGCTGAGGAATTCATTGCGAATGAAAGGATTTATGATGCCAAGACGGTTGCTGCTGTCTGGTATGTAAAAAACCTATAAAGGATTGAGCTATTTCAGGACGGACAAGCATATGTTATAAAAACGATGCGGAGGTGTCCTATTTATGGCTCGATCATTGTCTTTTGTTTATTTATTCGTTATACTCGCAATCAGTTACATAGGAGGGGCTTTATTATTCAGGGAGTGGCCGGTCACGTCATTGGAGCAAATTATCGGCTTATATGACCAACGCGTAGTGAAAGGATCTGAAGCGGCTCTGTGGTCGCCTATCGTGGTGACGTTGAGCTTTATTCTAGTAGCCATCATTCTGTCTAAATATAAAAGAGTCCGTTTTATCACTATGTTTCTCGGTGCGATTAAATGTGCTTTTTTTGGTTTGTCATCCACCTATTTATTATCAACAGGATTAAAATTGGTATCCTATACGATTTGGTGGTTCCCATTTCAATTAATCAGCTGCTTGTTGTTCCTGATTTTATGTTCGGTGTTAAGCCCGCCATTTTTCGCTACACCGGCTAGTAAGAGAGATCGTCCATTAACTGCCGTGCCACCATTGATTGCACTGTTGTTGATCACGCAAATACTGGAACTATCGATCTTCCATTTTATAAAATAATATCCACTACACACTGTAATGAACTGAACCTTTCCTTTCTATTGTCATCTGGAACGACAGTTTGGTATAATAGAAACAATTTGAGGGGGGCGTCGTATGGAAAGCCGTATTGAACGAATCAAGAAGCAATTGCACGGGGCCAGCTACAAGTTGACGCCTCAGCGTGAAGCGACTGTAGCAGTTCTTCTGGAAAATGAAGAAGACCATTTAAGTGCAGAAGATGTGTTTTTGTTAGTAAAAGAAAAAGCGCCAGATATTGGTCTGGCGACTGTATATCGTACATTAGAGTTATTAACTGAACTAAAAGTTGTCGATAAAATTAACTTTGGCGATGGTGTTGCACGCTATGATTTGCGTGAAGAAGGCGCTGCGCGGTTCCATCATCACTTAATTTGTCTAGAATGTGGGACGGTTGATGAAATTCAGGAGGACCTACTTGGCGAAGTAGAAAAAGTCGTAGAAGGCCGTTATGGATTTACAGTCAAAGATCATTGGCTGACGTTCCATGGTATTTGTAAACGTTGTAAAGCGAAAGACGGAGAGAAAGAACAGGAAGAACAGAAAGACAATGGGATGGCCTAAGCGCTGTCCTTTTTTACTTTTTACATAAGAAAGGAGGAAAGTCTATGAAAGATGCCCAGTTTGCATTAGAAGATTATGTGCACTTTTTAACGGTTGAAAGACAGTTGGCTCAAAACACAGTGAAATCGTATCATCGCGACCTAACTGCCTATTTACGTTTCATTGAAAGTTTGAATGTGGATACAGTTAATTCGATTGAACGTGCGATGGTTCTTCAATATTTGCAGAAGTTGAAAGATAGTGGTAAATCCAGTCGTACACTTTCTCGGCATATTTCCTCTATTCGTTCGTTTCATCAATTTCTAGTGAGAGAGCAAGTTACGACACATGATTGCACGATTCACGTCGAATTGCCTAAAATTGAACAGCAGTTACCGGATGTGCTCTCTATACCTGAAATCGAACGACTGATTCATGCTGTTGATGGCAATACTCCACAAGGAATGCGTGATATTGCGCTGCTAGAATTGTTATACGGGACGGGAATGAGGGTAAGTGAGTTGATAGCGATTGATTTGGCGGATCTTCATTTGACGATGGGTTTTGTGCGAGTCTTCGGAAAAGGAAGTAAGGAACGGATTGTACCACTTGGTCGTTCCGCAATCGATGCCTGTACTCTGTATTTAAATGAAGGGCGTCCTAAGTCCATTAAAGATACTGAGGCCTTATTCCTCAACATGCATGGTAGACGTTTGACGAGACAAGGGTGTTGGAAGATCCTAAAAGAGGCAGGTGTGAAAGCGGAAATTCAAAAAGTGATTTCACCGCATTTATTACGTCACTCATTCGCCACACATTTAATCGAAAATGGAGCCGACTTGCGCGCAGTTCAGGAAATGCTAGGTCATGCCGATATTTCCACCACACAACTTTACACGCATGTCAGCAAGAAGCGCTTGAAAGATGTCTATAGTCAACATCATCCTAGAGCGTAGACTACTATTACTGGAGGTTTTCATATGGAAAAATTTCGTTATAATCGTATTCATTTAATTGTACTTGATTCAGTAGGGATCGGTGAAGCTCCGGACGCTGAAGCATTTGGCGATGTGGGATCCAATACACTTGGACATATCGGAGAAGAGATGGATGGTCTGAAACTACCAAACTTGGAACGCCTCGGTCTTGCGAATATCGCACCCATCAAAGGTCTAGCACCTCAAAAAGAAGCGCAAGGCTATTATACTAAGATGCAAGAAGCGTCTGTTGGGAAAGATACGATGACGGGACACTGGGAAATCATGGGTCTGCGTATTGATGATGCATTCAAAGTTTATCCGAATGGGTTTCCAAAAGAGTTAATTGATGAATTGGAATTGAAAACGGGTAGAAAAGTTATCGGAAATAAGCCGGCAAGCGGTACAGAAATTATTGAAGAGCTCGGTGAAGAGCATATGAAGACAGGCGCTCTCATCGTCTACACGTCAGGCGACCCTGTATTGCAAATTGCAGCACATGAGGAAATCATTCCTATTGAAGAACAATATCGTATTTGTGAAATCGCAAGGGAACTTACGTTGCAACCTGAATTTTTAGTGGGTCGTGTCATTGCCCGTCCATTTGTTGGCGAACCCGGTACGTTCACACGCACAACCAATCGTCATGATTATGCATTGAAGCCATTCGGTAAAACGGTGATGAACGAATTACAAGATAAAGGCTATGACGTAATCGCAATTGGTAAGATTGCTGATATATACAATGGTGAGGGTGTAACGGAAGCCGTTCGTACAACAGGGAATATGGATGGTGTAGATCAGCTTGTCACGGTGATGAAAAAAGAATTTGAAGGCATCAGTTTTGTTAATCTAGTAGACTTTGATGCATTATATGGTCACCGTCGGGATCCGATTGGTTATGGTAATGCACTTGAGGAATTTGATGCGCGCTTACCTGAGATTATGGATGCACTGCAACCGGATGATTTATTAATCATCACGGCAGATCATGGGAATGACCCGACGCATGAAGGAACGGACCACACAAGAGAATATGTACCATTATTAGTCTACTCACCTTCAAATAAAGGAGCAGGACAACTGCCGATTCGTAAAACATTCGCTGATGTCGGTGCGACAATTGCTGAGAATTTCCAAGTAGATCAGCCCGAACACGGTGAAAGCTTCTTGTCCGCACTAGTTAAGGAGGATTAATTCTATGCTGCGCATGGTAGATATCATTGAAAATAAGCGGGACGGGGTAGAGCTAACTAAAGAAGAGATAGAGTTCTTCGTGACGGGTTATACGGATGGCTCAATCCCTGACTATCAGGCTAGTGCTTTTTTGATGGCCATTTATTTTAAGGGTATGACAACAGAGGAACAAGGATACTTAACGAAGTCAATGGCAGAATCTGGTGATCAAATCGATTTATCTGCCATTGAAGGAGTGAAGGTAGATAAGCACTCGACAGGTGGAGTAGGTGATACTACGACACTTATCTTAGCTCCACTTGTCGCAGCATGCGGTGTGCCGATTGCTAAAATGAGTGGTCGAGGACTAGGTCATACAGGCGGTACACTTGATAAACTTGAAGCAATTGACGGCTTCCATGTTGAGATTTCTACGGAACAATTTATTCAACAGGTCAACGATTTGAAAATCGCTGTCATTGGTCAAAGCGGTAATTTGACGCCAGCTGATAAAAAGCTGTATGCGTTACGGGACGTCACGGCGACAGTCAATAGTATTCCGCTTATCGCAAGCTCTATTATGAGCAAAAAGCTTGCGGCAGGGGCAGATGCTATCGTTTTGGACGTCAAAACAGGCGCGGGAGCCTTCATGAAAACGTTGGAAGACTCCAAGCGATTAGCAGACGCCATGACGGCAATCGGAAATGAAGTTGGAAGAAACACAAGTGCTGTGATATCGGATATGAGCCAGCCGCTTGGATTTGCGATTGGCAATGCTCTTGAAGTAAAAGAAGCTGTTTATACGCTACAAGGAAAAGGACCGGCTGATCTAACGGAATTATGCTTTGTCCTCGGCAGTAAGATGTTGTTAGCGGCGAACAAAGTGGAAACTGAAGAAGATGCACGTAAACAATTGCAACGCGTCATAGAAAACGGTGAGGCACTGCGCTTGTTCGGTGAGTTGATCAAAACACAAGGTGGTAACGAGAAAGTGATAGAGAATACAAATCTATTGCCGCAAGCACAGTATCAAATTGAAGTTCCAGCTATCGAAAGTGGCTATGTATCCATGATCGACGCGGATGAAATAGGTGTAGCCGCCATGCTTCTTGGCGCAGGTCGTGCAACAAAAGAAGACGTGATTGACCTTGCAGTCGGGATTGTCTTGCGCAAGAAAATAGGTGACTTTGTAGAAAAAGGAGAAGCGCTCGCGATACTTCATGCAAACACTGAAGAAGTGGACGACTCGATCAAACTACTACAATCCCATATGCATATCTCAAAAGAAAAAACGGCAGCACCATCTCTTATACATGCCGTATAATCCATAAAAGCCATGTGCTTGAAGTACTCCAAGAAATTGGTCTACTTCGGAGCATATGGCTTTTTTGTTGTTCATGTGTAAAAACAAATTCAACTGTACATACTCTTGTGTAGCTCGAGTGAAGAGCGACATAGGTGTCGATAAGGTAGCTCCTGTTACATTTATGGATCGCTAGCATGATGAGCCAGATAGGAAGTGCGCATCATGGTCTCATTGCCATGCCTGCAAGAGAGTGTCAGTTTAGAATTCAGATCAACGGGGTCAGCCAGTCATCTTGAAACCTTGTCACAACGTAAGAAGTTTTAGGGATGGCTGACTAGTTTTGTCAAAACTAAAGGATAGTGGTTCTAAATGTGCGACAATGCCTTCATGAAGGAGGCGTATCCACACATGGCAACTATTACACAACTGGAAAATGGCATTGTCCTAATCACGCTAGCAGGAGAACTCGACAACCACGAAGCCAATCAAATTAGAGAAGAAGTATCTACTGCTATATTCACAGGAAAGACGCGTGCAATAATCTGGGACCTCTACCAACTAGGCTTCATGGACAGCGCGGGAATCGGACTTATACTCGGCAGAATGCGCGATCTAGTCCCTGTAAACGGAGAAACGCTCATATTGAATCCATCTCCGACAATGCAGAAGCTATTCCAATTTTCGGGTCTTGGTGATGTCGTCAGAATATGTACAGTCGAAGAAGCAATCGACGAAATCGGAGGGGTTGTACATGAAAAATGAAATGACCTTGTCGTTTCTAGCGATAGAACAAAATGAAGCACTTGCCAGAATGGCGCTCACCTGTTTTATTGCACCATTGGATCCGACATTGGATGAACTTTCGGAATTTAAAACAATTGTTTCGGAAGCTGTTACTAATGCCATTATCCACGGTTACGAATGCGACGGTAAAAGTATGGTGAAGGTCCATGCGACAATTGATGACCGCTCAGTAAAAATGACGGTAACAGATGAAGGAATGGGAATTTTCGATATAGAGCAAGCGATGGAGCCGATGTTCACAACCAAACCACAAATGGAGCGCTCCGGTATGGGCTTTACCATCATGGAAAGTTTCTCGGACGGTATCCGTGTAGATTCTACCCTTGGAAATGGGACAATCGTGACATTTGAGAAAAATTTTTCTCCGGTCACAGAAGTAAGTAGAATGAGGTGACGTATGGAAGCATCTGTTGAGAAGCAACACGCTCTATTGTCACAAGAAAAAATGCGAGAACTCATCAAAGAATCACAAGCGGGTGACAAAGAAGCTAGACGAATGATGGTGGAAGGCAATACAAGGCTCGTGTGGTCCATTGTTCAACGCTTCGCTTCGCGTGGTGCGGATTTAGAAGATTTATTTCAAATAGGTTGCATTGGCTTGATGAAATCAATAGATAAGTTCGATTTATCCTATGAGGTGAAGTTTTCAACGTATGCGGTACCGATGATTGTAGGAGAAATTCAACGTTATTTACGTGATGATGGAATGGTGAAAGTAGGTCGCACTATTCGTGAGTTAAGCTATAAAATTCGTCACGCAACCGATGACTTCTTTAAGAAAAACGGACGTTCACCTTCCATTTCAGAAATGGCGGAAATATTAGAAGTGAAACAGGAAGATATTATTCTAGCCTCTGATGCGCTTCGTGATCCCGCTTCGCTGCACGAAAAATTGTATGAGAGTGATGGGGATAGCTTAACGCTAATGGATCAGCTTCAGGACGATAGATCGGAGAGAGTATTCGATCATATTCCGTTACGAGATGTCATTACACGGTTGAATAAACGCGATCAAACAATCATTTATATGCGCTATTATTTAGATTACACACAAAGTGATATTGCGAAACGAATTGGCATATCACAGGTTCAAGTATCACGGTTGGAAAAGAAAATTCTAACCCAAATGAAGACATGGATGGGCGCGGATGCAGAAGAAGCGCTCGAGAAGGTGAGGAGACCCTAATTTGACCGATACACTATTTACGTCCATACGAGAAGGGGACAGGTGGTTTGTCAACCAGTTTGGCAAAGACGAAACATACGATGCGACCAAACGGTTGATCCACCTATGGGATAAAGAAATACTTCTTTTGTATATGAACGGTTTAGTGGACGGCGAGGTCTTAACTACTTTAATGACGGAAATGCAGTATCGTAATGAATTATTTACAGGTGAATCTGTTGAAAATCTTGACCGCGCAATGATGGATTATTTTCCGTATCATTCGCTAGAAATTGTGAAGGATGAAGATCAACTCGCGAAAGTTATTTTAAGTGGGTTAGCTGTATTCATTATGAAAGACGGTTTTACATTCGCGCTTGATGTGCGGTCATATCCAGGCAGAACTCCTGAGGAACCAGATACTGAAAAAGTCATACGTGGCTCAAGGGATGGATTTACAGAAAACATTCTGACAAACACGGCATTAATCAGAAGGCGTTTACGTACAACGGAGCTACGATTTGAAATGCATGAGACGTCCGTAAAAGGTAAAACGGACATTGCGATCGCCTTTATGAAAGGTGCTGCCAATGAAGAGCATTTGGATTTTGTGAGAGAACGACTAGATGCGTTGAAAACGGATGGCTTGACGATGACCGATAAATCACTCGAGGAATTTCTCTTTAAACAAGGGTTTCACCCGATGCCGTTCGTACGGTATACGGAACGCGCGGATATTTGTGCAGCGCATTTACTCGAAGGACATATTGCGATCATCGTCGATACATCTCCGTCCGTTATATTGGTCCCTGTTACACTTGTGCATCATTTACAACATGCGGAAGAATATAGGCAAGCACCTTTAATCGGAACATTTATACGAATGGTACGTTTCATAGGAACATTTTTTAGTTTAGTGATGTTGCCATTTTGGTATTTAATGTCGGTTGAAAATCAATTCGTTCCAGAGGCGATCAACTATATTGGTCCGAATGAATGGGGAGAAGTTCCGTTATTTGTCCAATTATTAGTGGCTGATGTCGGAATAGAAGTATTGCGAATGGCCGCAATTCATACACCTACACCGCTATCGACCGCTATGGGACTCGTGGCTGCCATTGTCATTGGGCAAGTAGCGATTGATGTAGGCTTATTTTCTTCGGAAGTCGTATTATATGTGGCGGTTAGTGCTATTTTCACATTTGCGATACCTTCGTTTGAATTAAGTATTACGACAAAAGTGTTTCGGATTTTCTTACTTGTCTCAACCGCATTGCTTGGAGCTCCAGGCTTCTTCATAGCACTTGCTGTGATTTATTATTATTTATGCTCATTAAAGCCGATGAATGTGCCATATTTGTGGCCGTTCACGCCATTCTTCCCGAAGGCTTTGTTGCGTGTATTGATTCGTTTCCCTATGACAATCGACGATCCGCGGCCGTTTATCACGGACTCACCAAACCGTGACAGGATGTCATAAAGGTATTTCAATATTTTGCATGTCGTTGCCACTTTCCATCTTCTTGTGATAAAGTTATTTGAGAGAATTCGGAAGGGGTATGGGACATGCATCTTTATGGAACACAGGCAGTGAACGAAAACGGTCATCTAACCATCGGTGGAGTGGACGTTTCAGAACTAGCTTCACAGTATGGAACTCCGGTCATGGTCTATGATACAGAGTTATTCAAAGAGCGTGCGCAAGCATTTAAAGAAACGTTTGAGAAAAAAGATATTAAAGCACAAGTTGCCTATGCGAGTAAAGCCTTTTCATCAATTGCAATTTATCAATTGGCTGAACAGCAAGGGTTGTCACTTGACGTGGTTTCAGGTGGAGAATTATATACGGCAGTAGCGGCTGGATTCCCACGCGAACGGATTCATTTCCATGGCAATAATAAGAGCAGAGAAGAAATAGAATATGCATTTGAAGAGAGAATAGGGTGCATCGTAATCGATAATTTCTTGGAAATCGACATGATTAAAGAAATTGCAGATGAGCGAAAGCAAACGATGAATGTCTTAGTTCGTGTCACACCAGGAATTGAAGCACATACCCATGACTATATTACAACAGGCCAGGAAGATTCAAAGTTTGGTTTTGATTTGAAAAATGGACAAACGGATCAAGCGTTCCTAGCTTTATATGATCATGGCTATATTCATTTCCTTGGCATGCATTGTCATATAGGCTCACAGATCTTTGAAACCGACGCATTCAAATTCGCGGCTGAAGTGCTGATGGAGAGAATGGTGGAATGGCGAAAGAATTATCAATTTATCTGTCCTGTCCTGAATTTAGGTGGCGGATTTGGTATTCGTTATACTGAGGAAGATACGCCACTTGAGCCAGCTGTCTATGTTGAAGAAATGGCAGATGTAGTGAAAGAGATGGCTGAGGAATGTGAGTATCCAATTCCTGAAGTTTGGATTGAACCCGGCCGCTCGCTTGTCGGAGATGCAGGAACGACTATTTATTCTGCTGGCAGTACGAAAGTTGTGCCGGGTGTCCGTACATACGTAGCAGTAGATGGCGGAATGTCTGATAATATTCGTCCGGCTCTATATGACGCACACTATTCCAGTGCGCTTGCTAATCGGATGAACGAGCCACATGACCAGCAATGGACAATTGCAGGTAAGTGCTGTGAGTCCGGTGATAAATTAATTGAAAAAGCCGATCTCCCCAATGTAGAAACCGGCGATTTACTGGCTGTCTTTTGTACTGGAGCCTACACATATTCCATGGCTAGCAACTATAATAGATTACCTCGACCTGCCGTTGTGTTTGTGGAAAAAGGGCAACATCAGTTAGTCGTAAGACGCGAAACCTACGAAGACATCATTAAATTGGACCTTCCGTTGCAATCAGATGAGAAGGAGAATTTCTAATGAAAAAGAAAAACATTATTCTTTTTGCTTCGATTGTTGCTGTCGCTATAATTTGGGGAGTCATCTATTGGTATTTGGTTGTTCCTGTAATCGATCCGCGTTATAAATAATTCGCGAGTTGAAGTAAACGGGACATTGGTGTAAACTGTATAAAGGATTTCTGAAAAGAAGGGGTTACTATTGAATCTTATTCGTTTTAAGAAGGCACAAGAGAAAATTGCTATGGGCTTTTTATCTTATATCCCTAGTGAAAAGATGTTATGCAAATTGCAAGAGACTGTTCAGCAATATCTATGCGTTGAACAGTGGCAGCTATATCTCTACAAAGAAGCAGAAGATTACATCGGGTTAATAGGGGTAGAAGTCAACGACAGTGACAAGATGTACACCGTTCAGCATATATCGGTCAATCCATCGTTTCGTGGAGAAGGAATTGCATTTAAGATGATGAAGGAATTGCAAGAGATCTATCCAGGATACGGTTGTAAAGGTACCGATTTTACCGAACCATTTATACAAAGTTGTTTAAGGAAAGAAGAAGGCGCAGATCTTTAACGGCTGCCCTTCTTCTTTTCTTCACGTTGTAAAAGAATATCTGACCTATCCCGTTGCATATGCTTATGAATAACAGATGCGCTGTTTTTGGGGAGTAATGAAAGTAGAGGCTTGGATTTCTCTGCCTCAATTTGCAACTCTGGAGAGATGGGAAGTGGGAATGTATAGAAACCTTCACCTGCTTTAATGCGTGTAAGACAATGCTCTAGTTGCAGGATGATTTCATCAATGGACACTTCTTCGAGATAGTCGCCAAATTGTACAGGCATTTCGCGGAAGCGTGTGATAGCTTTAGTGAAAGTACGCGAAGCACCTAATGTATTTCCTCTTCGCCAATGATATAATCCGGTAGCCATGAGAATGAAGCCGGTTAGTGGATGATCTTTTGAAAAGTTTTTTTGTTCTTTCCAATATTCTTCCAGCACCTCGTGACACTCGAAATAATCTTGATTGTCATTGAAATACACAATAAACTGTAGAAAAAGAGGATGGTAGTAAGGGTGCATTCAAATCATTCCTTTCTGGTTAGGTAGGTTGGTAAAATGAGTTATAGTGTAAAACTCGAAGTCTTCGAAGGGCCACTTGATCTGTTGCTACATTTGATCAATCGGCTCGAAATTGATATTTACGACATCCCCATGGCGGAGCTAACACAGCAGTACATAGAACATTTGCATGCCATGCGTGTTCTTCGATTGGATGAATTAAGCGAATACCTCGTACTAGCAGCGACGTTGCTAGAAGTGAAGAGCAAAATGCTGTTGCCAGTCAATGAAGAGGAAGCATTCATCGAAGAATTCGGTTATGAAGAAGATCCACGTGAAGAATTGATAGCCCGTTTAATGGAATATCGGAAATTTAAAGAAGCGGCCAACTCGCTTCGTGAGTCCGCTGCACATCGCGATGAGCATTTCACCAAAGAGCCTGAAGACTTAACGGGTTACGGTGAACCACTTGTAACAGAGACAGAAGATCAGCTGAATGTGTTTGATTTAATTGGCGCATTTCAAAAAATGCTACACAGAAAGAAGCTGAAACTGCCTCTAACAGCGAGTATAACAAAATCTGAGCAATCTGTCGGGGATAAGATGTCATCGATCATGAGCAAATTAGAGCTATGTGGTGGAGAATGTGATTTCCATACACTTTTTGAAACGACGACTGTGCCCGAGCTCGTATTAACATTTTTATCATTACTTGAACTGATGAAATTACAAGAAGTTCGAGTGCGACAAAGTAATAATTTTGAAGAATTACGAATCTCGTTGATGTGAAGGGATGATAGGAATGGATATCGAAACACGTTTCGTCGGGATGACGGAAAGTTTTTTATTCGTAGCAGGTGAAGAAGGATTATCTCTTGCACAGCTAGCCGCACTGTTGGAATGCGAAGAGCAAAAAGCAGAACAAGTATTGAACACATTGCAAGCCACGTATGACGAAGATGACACACGTGGCATAACATTGAAAAGTTATGGCGGAAGTTTCCGCTTAGTGACGAAGAGTGAATGGGCAGATGATATTAAAAGAATGCTAGAAGATCCGAAACCGTCTACGTTTACCCAAGCCGCGCTTGAGGTACTTGCCATCATTGCCTACAAGCAACCTGTAACGCGTGTGGAGATCGATGACTTGCGCGGTGTAAAGTCCGAGCGAGCATTGGCTTCATTGGCTGGCAAAGGCTTTGTAGAGGAAGTGGGGCGCATGGATGGACCTGGCAGACCTATTTTATATGGCACGACAACTTTCTTTCTAGATCGTTTTGGACTGGCATCACTCGAAGATATGCCACCACTGACACTTGAAGAAGAACAAGAAACATCGGAAGAAACAGATTTATTCATGACGAAATTCCAAGAAGCATTTTCCATTACTGAAGAAGGAGGACATGATGCTTGAGAAAAATTTCGGTCATCGCTCTACTCATAGTCGGATTATTGATACATCCCGCAAAGAGCCAGGCGGCAGGTTCATCATTTGCAGTGATAGACGCAGAGAATGGTAGATTGTTGTTGGGCTCAAATGAACATGAACCACTCCCTATCGCAAGTTTAACTAAAATGTGGACGGCTTATACCTTTTTGGAGCTAAAGCCTAGTGAGCAAGAGACAGTCATTTCCGCAGAAGCGGCTACAGCGGAAGGATCTTCCATTTATCTTGAAGCAGGTCAAGTAATGAAAACAAAAGATCTGCTGTATGGATTAATGCTTCGTTCAGGGAATGATGCGGCTCAAGCCCTCGCTGAACATGCGGGTGGCTCGCTTGAAGGATTTGTTTATCTGATGAATGAAGTAGCGCAAAGTCACGGCTTGGAACAAACGCATTTTATGAATCCATCCGGATTGCACGGTGAACATCACCTGTCTTCAGCGTATGATACAGCTAAAATGTTGTATTACGCTATGAAGAACCCAGAGTTCCGTGAAATAGCTTCCACAAAGAACTATCCTTTTGAAACGGAACAAGGTAAAAACAGTTGGCAAAACAAGCATCGTCTAGTAATATCTGAACCGACTGCCGTAGCAGGTAAAACAGGCTTCACAAAAGCAGCAGGACGTACATTGGCTACCTATTTCGAACAGAATGGAAAGTCCGTCATTGTCGTTACGTTAAATAACGGAGATGATTGGCAAGTCCATAAACAGTTATCCCAGCGAGTATTCTCTGAATATCAATCGTATACAGCGGTAAAAAAAGGAAAGTATCAAGTGTTTCCTCATATGATTGCAAAATTGGATCAATCCGTTAAGTTACTCGTAACGAAAGAAGAGAAGAAAATGCTGTCCAATGTGTTACAGATTCCACAAGCAGATGAACAACAGAAAAAAGGGTATTGGTCTATCTATTTAGGTACAGAACCAATTAAGACGGTGGCAGTAGATATCGTGTCCGATCAGTGAATCAAAAACATACTATTTCGAAGATTGTCCTACATAGGTCAGTCTTCTTTTCATTTGTCCGAAAGTGTGACATAATTTTTTCAGTATGTAACATCAAGGAGGAACCCATGGAAAGATTACAAAAGGTACTGGCACAGGCCGGTGTAGCATCAAGAAGAAAGTCAGAAAAACTAATATTGGACGGTTTAGTTAAAGTGAATGGTCAGGTCACAACGGAACTGGGTACGAAAGTTAGCAGAATGGACACAATTGAAGTAGAAGGCGTTCAATTGACAAAAGAAACACCTGTCTATTATCTGCTTTATAAACCACGTGGTTATATTTCAACGGTAGATGATGAAAAAGGTCGTAAAACAGTAATGGATTTAATTCCAGAAGTGAGCCAAAGAATATTCCCAGTTGGTAGACTAGACTACGATACGTCAGGTGTATTGCTAATGACGAACGACGGAGATTTCTCGTACTTAATGACTCATCCGAAATTCGAAATTAAAAAGAAATATGTAGCGAAAGTAAAAGGAATTCCTTCCCGTGATGATCTTAAAAAGTTGGAAACAGGAATTGAATTAGATGATGGGAGTACGGCTCCTGCTCGTGTGAAAATGACAAGTTCGGATAAGAAAACAAATTCTGCTATTGTTGAGATCACAATCCATGAAGGACGTAATCGCCAAGTGCGTAGAATGTTCGATGCGATTAATTGTCCAGTGCAAAAATTGAAACGTGAAGAGTTTGCGAACTTGACTACACGTGGATTGAATGCCGGAGAAGCCCGTGAACTAACAACGCATGAATTGAAACAATTACGTGTATTAGCAGAAACAGGAAAGATCGGCTAACAAAAAGTCAAAAGTTCACAAACCTATCACTAGTGCCGTGCCAACTGATTTTATGTTTTGGTATAATGACAATTGGAACGTAAATTAGACAGGAGGTTACATGATTGGCCAAAAAGAAAAACAAAAAGACTATCAGGCTAATTAGCAGAACAGCCCTTCTAGTAATTTTAGCTGCAATTATAATCTACGCAATTACTTCAAAAGATAAAGTAAAAGTTTTGGCAGAAGGTGATATGGCGCCTGATTTCGAGCTTGTAGATTTAGAAGGAAATGAACATCGGTTGTCGGACTACAAAGGGAAAGGTGTATTCCTGAATTTCTGGGGTACATGGTGTCCACCTTGTAAAAAGGAAATGCCTCATATGGAGGATCTCTATAAAGACTTTGAAGCGAAGGGTGTACATATCCTGACAGTCAACGTAGGAGAACCAAAAGTGAAAATAGAGCTCTTTAGAGACGACATGAACCTTTCATTCCCCATGTTATGGGATAAAAACAAAACCGTCATGGATTTGTATAATATAAAACCATTACCTACGACCTTCTTGATCAATCCAGAAGGAAAGATTACGAAAGTCATTAAACAGGGAATGACAGAAGAACAAATTTATGAGTATTTGGAAAGCATTCAACCAAAGTAAGGAGATTGTTACTCAATGAGCAAAATCAAATGCCAATGTGGGCATGAAAATCCTTATGGTACAGAGCTTTGTGAGAAGTGTGGTCGTCCCTTATCTGAAAAAGCGAAGAAAAGTGATATTGTAGATATGCGTTACGAGGGATCTTCTAGAAGATCCCAAACCTATAAGAGTTCCATTGTCGATAAAATATGGAATTTCTTCTCCAGTGTAAAGATAGGTGTCAGTATTATTGCGGCGGTCTTAATCGCGTCCGCTATTGGAACAATCTTTCCGCAGAAGTTCTATGTGCCTGCCACTACGCCGGAAGGCTATTTGGAATACTATGAGCGTCTATATGGTACGGTAGGAAAACTGTATTACCAACTCGGCTTTTATGATATGTATAATAGCTGGTGGTTTAAAGTCCTAGTCGGTATGCTTGCTACTTCTATTATCATCGCAAGTATAGACCGTGTGATTCCGCTTTATAAATCGCTTAAAAAGCAACGTACACGTCGTCATCCATCCTTTATGAAGCGTCAGCGGATTTTTGGAGAAGGTGATGTCCAAAATACAGAACAATCTCTTGCGAAAGCGGAAGAGAAACTAAAAGCCATGCGCTATAATGTGAAAACAGAAAATGGCGCGATTTTAGCTGAAAAGTATCGATTTTCACGTTGGGGCCCATATGTCAACCACGTCGGACTAATTATTTTCATTTCGGGTGTTCTGCTTAGAGGAATTCCTGGTTTTTACGTTGACGAGGCGATGTGGCTCCGTGAAGGGGAAACACGTAATATTGTTGGTGCACCGGGTTATGTACTTGAAAATAAAAAGTTCACATTAGAGAATTACACTAAAGAAGAAGCAGAAGAAGTATTCGGCGAGGCCTTGGAGAAGAATGGCGCAATCGTGAAGTCGTATACGACAGATGTTACGTTGTATAAACAAGATGAGGAAGCACTACCTGGTAGCGATAGTCTAGAAAAAGTGAAGGATTACGCCATCAATGTCAACGAACCTTTGAAATTTGATGGGTATAATGTATTCCAGATGGATTATAAACTGGACGAGCTTAAAAACATGACATTCCATTTGGTAAATAAGTCTTCTGAAGACTCTCTAGGGGAATTCACAGTTGATTTAAGTGACCCAGAAAAGGAATATGATCTTGGGAACGGCTCCACTGTCAATATGCTCGGTTTCTATCCAGACTATGATGGAATAAAGGACGGCGAGCCGTATTCGAAGTCGCCCGTTCCGAATAATCCAGCGTTTATTTTCCAAATGAACACACCGGATAAGCCTGAAGGTGAAAAGAGTTTTGTTGCCATTCGTCAAACGTTGGAAGTAGAAGAGAACGACTACGCGATTAAGTTTGCTGCTGCTGAGACTCGAAATATTTCAGGTTTAACAATCCGTAAAGACAAAACGTTATATATCCTCTTATTCGGTGGTCTAGTATTTATGATTGGTGTTATTCAAGGAATGTATTGGCAACACCGCAGAGTATGGATCCAAGAAGATACAAAAGGACATTTGTTGATTGCAGCACACACGAATAAAAACTGGTTCTCTTTACGTAAAGAGCTGGATACATTACGAGAAACTGTAGACTTGCCTGCTTATATAGATCGTCAAGATCCTGAGTTGGACAAGCCAGAACAGGAAGGGGACGAGGAAATATGGACTTAGTAGCCATCAGTAGTAACTTATTATTAGTTTCATTTATTGCCTATTTAGTAGCTACTTTGTTTTTCGGAGGCGCTATTAAAAAATCAAAATCCGAAAAAGCCTATCATAATAGTAAGTGGGGAACGATTGGTCTAATTATCACGATTATCGGATTCCTTACTCACTTAGGCTATTTCTTTACAAGATGGGCTGCGTCAGGTCACGCACCACTTAGTAATATGTTCGAGTTTACGACTGCATTCGGCATGATGCTCGTAGGGGCATTCATCATGCTGTATATTATTTACCGAACACCATCTCTTGGATTGTTCGCGTTACCCGTTGCGATTATTATTATTTCATATGCAACGATGTTTCCGACAGAAGTTACTCCACTAATCCCTGCACTTCAAAGTAAATGGTTGTTTATTCACGTAATCACAACGGTTATTGGTGAATCTATACTTGCAATCAGTGCGATAGCGGGGCTTGTATTCTTAGTGAAGAATATTGATATGACGAAAAAATCCAAATCACGTTTTTGGATAGAAGCAGTGATGTATACGTTAATTTTAGTTCTTGGTTTTGTCGTATCTTCTACGACATTCAAAGTAATGGGCTATGAAGCAGAATTCACTTATATAAATAAAGATGAAGTACCTGCTGAAATTACGTATCACGTTCCTCCGTTATTCGGGATGAATGAGTATGAAGCGATGACGCCGGACAAAATGACACCTTGGGTTGAATTGCCTCCGATCATCAATGCGCAAAAAATGTCTTCGCTTGTTTGGTCTATAGCTGTAGGTACGGTGCTTTACGTATTATTACGCTTGATTGCACGCAGACCTCTTGCCGCGGTATTCCAACCGCTAGCGAAGAAGGCTAATTCTCAGCTTATGGATGAAATCGGCTATCGTGCTGTATTGATTGGTTTCCCGGTCTTTACGCTCGGTGCTTTGATTTTCGCCATGATTTGGGCACATGAAGCCTGGTCACGATTCTGGGGTTGGGATCCAAAAGAAGTATGGGCACTCATTACATGGTTGTTCTATGCTGCGTTCCTTCACTTGCGCTTATCAAAAGGTTGGGAAGGTAAAAAGTCCGCATGGCTTGCTGTCATCGGGTTTGTGATCATCATGTTCAACTTAATTGCTGTAAACTTAATTATTGCAGGTTTACACTCATACGCATAATCTTCGACTGCATGACAATAACTGTCATGCAGTCTTTTTATTTCTTTTTATAGGTCAGTAATTGTACAATAGAGATAGAAGGTTGTCGAAAGGGGTAATGAATTGTGGAAGAAACAGTGAAGCTCTTAGTGGTGGATGATGAGGATCGCATTCGTCGCCTATTGAATATGTATTTATCTAGAGAAGGTTATGAAATTGAAGAAGCAGTCGATGGAGCAGACGCGCTAGAGAAAGTGTTTGCCGGACAATATGATTGTATATTGCTCGATGTAATGATGCCCGAAAAAGACGGCATGGAAGTATTAGCTGAACTACGTGAAAATAAAATTATGACACCTGTTATTTTATTGACGGCAAAAGGTGAAGAGGCAGACCGTGTGAGCGGGTTTGAAAGTGGTGCAGATGATTACATTGTCAAGCCGTTCAGCCCGAGAGAAGTAGTGTTACGCGTAAAAGCTATGCTTAGACGTTCCGTGGCTTTTCCGAATGTGTCGTCTAACACGACATCAAAAGATTTAGTAGTATTTCCACAGCTGACAATTGATCACGATGCACATCGTGTAACAGCTGAAGGGAAAGAAGTTAATTTAACACCGAAGGAATACGAATTATTGTATTTCCTAGCAAAGTCACCAGATAAAGTGTTCGATCGTGAACAATTGCTGAAAGAAGTATGGCATTACGAATTCTTCGGAGATTTACGTACAGTGGATACTCATGTCAAACGGCTGCGTGAAAAACTGAGCCGTGTTTCAGACCGCGCAGCGAAAATGATTGTGACTGTTTGGGGTGTCGGTTATAAGTTCGAGGTTCCAAACGAATGATTAGAATATGGAATTCAATTGTCGGGAAGCTATGGGCCACCATATTGCTTCTCGTTTCCTTTGTCTTGTTTATCGTGACACTGTTCCTACTCGAATTCCTTGATAATTTCCACACAAAACAAGCGGAAGAATCATTGCAAAGAGAAGCTGCTACCATCGGCAAAATTGTCAATGATTATAACGAACAAACGGCAAGTTCCATGAATCAGTCTATGAACCAAATTATAGATGATATCCTCGATTTAGAGACCAATGCAATTGTCGTCGATCGACAAGGGGATGTGTTGTATTCATTCCATACATCTTCAAGTAAAAAAGAAATTGAAGAAGAACTTTTATCGGAAGATAGTCTGTTTGAGTCGCCTGAATCAGGTAAGCAAAAAATCAAAGAAATGATACTGCCTTCATTGACAGAACAAGATGTCATGGAGCAATTTTTGATTCTGTCTTACCCATTTAAACAAGCAAGTGGCGAACAAGCGAGTGTACTCATGTACCAAAGCTTAGATGCTGTGCACCGTACAACAAAGAGCACGACGAACATAGTCTTCCTATCCGCATTTATCGCGTTTATTTTAACTACATTTTTTGCATTTTTCTTATCTACGCAAATCACATTGCCGTTGCGTAAGATGAAGCAAGCAGCGTTTGAGTTATCTAAAGGGAATTTCGATACACATTTGCCGGTCACACAAAAAGATGAAATTGGTCAGTTAGCAACTGCTTTCAATCAGATGGGACGTCAGTTGAAATATAATATTGAGTTGATTAAGCAGGAGAAAGAACAGCTTTCTAGCATTCTTACATCTATGACAGATGCAGTCGTAACGTTTAATCAAGATTATTCCATTCTTCTGAAAAATCCACAAGCCGAGCTACTGTTAAAAAAGTGGTATGGATATAATCAGAAAAGTCATCATCCGTTGCCTAAAGAAGTCTTCCATATGCTAGAGCATGCCATTTCATTCGCTGAGGAAGTAGAAGATGAGTTGGAATTGGGTGGACAGTTTTATGTGATTTCCATTAGTCCATTGTACAGTGAAAATAGTATCCGTGGAGCGGTGGCCGTATTCCGTGATATGACGGAACAGCATAAACTAGATAAATTACGTTCGGATTTCATTGCCAACGTCTCACATGAATTGCGAACACCCATTTCGATGTTGCAAGGATATAGTGAAGCCATCATAGATGATGTAGTGAGCAGTGAAGAAGAACGTATGGAAATGGTTCAGATCATCCACGATGAATCTAAGCGTATGAGTCGCCTTGTCACGGACTTGCTGAATCTAGCAAGAATGGAGTCTGGCTACATTCAACTGAGTAAAAACCCTCTATCGATTGTGGAGTTTTTGGAACGTATGGTAACAAAGTTCTCCCAAGTAGCAAAAGACGCGAAAGTGGATTTGTCTTTGGTAACGGAGGAACCGAATACACTACTCATCACGGCTGATGAAGACCGTCTTGAGCAAGTGTTCACTAATTTGATCGATAACGCCATCCGTCATACTCCAGATGGTGGAGCGGTGACGTTAGGTGTCTACCGGTCTTCCGGAACACTTGATATTACAGTAGCCGATACAGGTGTCGGTATACCTGAAAAGGATTTGCCATTCGTCTTTGAGCGTTTTTATAAGGCGGATAAAGCGAGAACAAGAGGAAAAGGTGGAACAGGACTTGGTTTGGCTATTGCAAAAAACATTATAGAAGCACATAATGGCTCGATTTTAGCAACCCGTGGTGATGAAAAAGGAACCATCTTTATTTGTTCACTTCCACTTGACACATTAAATAAATGAAACTTCTTCTATACTGAAACGACTACTATAGAGCGAGGGGATTGAATGGATGATTTAGTTTTTCAACGATTATATGAAGACTATAACCGTGACGTATTCAACTTCCTCACTTATTTGACTCGTAATCGGGAAGTAGCCGAAGATTTGATGCATGAAGTATATGTGCGGGTACTCAAATCATATGGCCGTTTTGAAGGGAAAAGTTCTGAGAAAACTTGGCTGTTTGCGATTGCGAAAAATGTCTCGATTGACTATTTTCGAAAACAATCCACCATCAACAAACATGCAAACATTCATTTTGATTGGGAAACAGAGCAATTATCCTCAGCTGACCGTTTGCCTGAACAATTGATTGAAGCGGATGAAGAGCAAGAGCAGGTGCTTGATGTGTTGCACACATGTACGGGTGATCAGAAAATGGTCATCCTCATGCGCTTCTTTCAGGATCTATCAGTTGCTGAAACGGCTGAAGTTCTGGGCTGGACTGAAAGCAAAGTGAAAACGACACAGCATCGTGCAATCAAAGTATTGCAAGTAAAGTTGGAAGCGCGTTCCGCGAGGGAGGGGTGATGAGATGAGTAAAGACAAATGGAATGAAGATCATATCGAGAAACGTTTACGTGACATGCCTGTCGTGAAAGATCAGCGTTCCAAAGATGAGATTATGCAACGGTTAAAGGAAGACTCAAGACTTTCTGAGCCGAACGGGCCAAAGAAGAGGCCGTCGAAATCAAAATGGCCTCCCATCCTTGCAGCTATTGCAGCGATTGTATTGCTCACCATCCTCATGCCAACATTCATTCAGCAAAACAATGAAGTATCGATGGAGCAAGCAACGACAGAGGAATCGGCTGATCCTATTGAAGTGGAGAGTAGTGAAGAGATGCAGTCGAATGACGCAAGTGACGCATCTGTGTTTACTAGACAGGCTTCGACACCGCTGTCATATGCTGCTTATCCTTCCGATCTCATGGGTCACACAGTGTTTCATATTGGCCTGGCTACCAATCAGGCAACCATTGTTCCTGTGACATTCTTGATACCGAATGAACGCCTTGCTGAACGCTTAGGTACCTCTCCAGATGCAGTCGCGCTTTATAATGAGTATGCTAAAACACTTGACGAAGAGGCGCTAGGTTTTATAGAGTATCATCCGTATAAAGCGATGATTTCCTCGAACGGTAAGCAAGTTCAAATGAAATTTACTGCGGACCATACGTATGATACATCGAGTGCGACACTTGAGATGCTGAATCGATCCGTACAAGATACGTTTTTAGGATATGATGAAATAAAATTTTTACAAGAAGATGCCTCGCCCATTACGTTTGATCAAGTAGGTCAAGTGGAAGAACCTATCGCCTTGTCAGGAATGGTTTCGCATCAAGCGTATTATCGATTTTTAAAATCAGATGGTGAAGTAGTACTCTCCACCAATTTTGGTAAGACTACCGAAACGGTAGAGCAAGCTTTGAATGACATGAAGGTTTCACCAAATGATGTGTATTCGACTGTTGTACCTAAAGAAATAGATTTCACGGTCAAAGTAAACGAAGAGCTCGTCAACGTAAAATTTACTGAAGAGCTTGATTTAGATCAGATGCAACCGGAGGAAGCGATGCAATTAATAGACGGCATCTCGCTGACAGCGGCAAGTTTTGATAAATATGTAAAGTTTGATCAAGTTAAGCAAAAACACTGGAATGAATTTGACTTCACTCAGCCTGTAGAAAAGCCGATTGGTGCAAATCCACACTATTTAATTAACGAATAATTCTGTTTTGTAAACTCGCGAAGTTTACAAAACAGTTTTTTTACGTTATAATAGGTTCATAATCAAATATTGATTCATCTTCGGGGCAGGGTGTAATTCCCGACCGGCGGAAATGAAGTAGAATTCTACTTTTAGCCCGCGAGCTTAACAGCTGATTCTGGTGAGATTCCGGAGCCGACAGTATAGTCTGGATGGGAGAAGGTGAAGGTGCAGCCATCTTTTTGTGTACGCAAAAGTGGTGCTTGTTTCCTGACGGATAAGTTTGTATAATTTATCTGTTCTTAACAGTGCATTTTACTCTCCCTAAGGCATATTTTGCTTTAGGGATTTTTAGCGGGACAATAGATGAGCAAGCCTTTCCTCTTTTGAAGTGAATCGCAAAAGGAGAGAGGAACAAGTGAATAACAAGAAGTTACGTAAGCTCATTTTGGTGGCCATTTTGGGAAGTATTTCAACTGTATTAATGCAGTTCAACTTTCCGATCCCGGCGATGCCTGGATTTTTAAAGATCGATTTTAGTGAAATCCCTGCTGTTATGGCAATCATGACGATGGGACCAGTTGCAGGAATAGGCGTAGAGTTATTGAAGAACGTCATGCATTGGTTCTTATCAGGAAGCCCGACAGGAGTACCAGTAGGAGAAGTCGCAAACTTTGTGACAGGTATGCTATTCATTATGCCGATCTATTGGATTTTCATGAAATATCGTTCTACTAAAGGTCTTGCATCAGGTTTGATCGCTGGTACAGTAGCAATGGCAGTAGGTATGAGTGTACTAAATTACTTAGTATTCTTGCCGATGTACACATATTTCCTAGGTATGCCAGCAGTTACAGGCGACTCGTTGTATCAGATGATCATATTGGGAATCTTACCATTCAACCTGGTTAAGGGTGTTATGCTATTAGCCATCACGTTGATGTTATATAGAAGCATGGAGAAGTGGATTCTTCAGCAACAAAAGAAATTATCGTTCTAAATAAATACGCGCCAATCTTCCCTCAAAAGGGAGGCTGGCGTTTTTTTGTGTTTAAGAAGTTAAGTAGCGAGTACCAAGGGATTGAAGTGACAGGCGGCTCTCGATGGTTTAGCCTAATTAGATGGGAGTGCCAATGGAGCTTGCGATTGGTTGACTCACTGCTGCCCGCAAGGAAGCGTCCGCTTAGAGCTGAAATCCCATCCTGTAGCCTACCTACTTAATGCAAAAACAAAAAACAACACATCCGAAAATCGGAAGTGTTGTTAAGATTAAATTAATCTTCATATTTTAACGGATCACCTTCGAAGGCTTCGTCCGCAATTTTAATTGAATCGGTAGGGCAGCCATCATACGCATCCTCGAGGTCCTCCATCAGTTCTTCTGGAACTTCAGTGTTTCCCATGTTATCATCTAAAATAACAAATGCAATCCCCTCATCGTCATAATCATAGATATCCGGCGCAGCAGCCCCGCAGGCCCCGCAGGCTATACATGTATCCTGATCGACAATTGTATACTTTTTGCTAGACATTTGTCTTTCTCCCTTCTTCCATTCACTCAACCTATTTTGTATCTCCTCTATTCTAAAGCTGTTTTCATCACTTTTCAACAAAAAAACGTTATTTCTTCAGGGGGTAGCTCAAATGAGTTTCGATTCCATCTTATTGACGATCTTTCAACGCCTCCATGGTGAGCGTTCAGCGCAAGGTGTCTACCATATACTTCGCGGAAAACGATCAGGGCAGACATTACAAGACGTCGAATATTATCAAGTCAAATCATACTATGCATTGTTGCCGCAATTGACGGCAAGTGACTATCAACAAGCGCTAGAGCGGATGCAAGCAGAGGGTTTAATTTATATACATGAACTCGTCTATGTAACGGCAAAAGGACAAATGGCGACAGGTAGTGAAATGTGGCGATTTAATGGCTGGAATTACCGCGGACGTGAAAGAGAGTTTGCCAGACGGTTGGCATTGCTAATTCAGACATTGTCGAATTTACGCAGCGGTGAAACCATGTTCATGCCGATTCAGAAGGAGTTACCTACGCAGCAATTTATCAAAGAGTTTTTACGTAATCAATCAAGTTGTATGACCCATCTATCTACGTCATTGCGAATAGAATTGGAATATGTGCTAACTCACTCCTCGTTAACAGAATTACAACGCACGATAGTGAGCGGTCGATTGACGGGATTTCGGCTCACTGCATCTACTTGGGAACAGATGGCGGATAATGTAAATCTACCGGTTCAGACTATACAATTGTACTATATAGAGGCGTTACATATTTTACTTGATTTCATACAACAGCGACCCAACTGTCCGTTGCTTACGGAATTAGCGGCAGGTTGTCGAGTGGACACGTATTTGACACAATCTGCAGAACGAACACGGAAACTATTTGAAAGGGGCTATTCAGTAGAGCAAATCGCCTCTCTACGAAATTTGAAATTAAGTACAATAGAAGATCATTTTATTGAAATGGCAGCGAATATGGATAGCTTTCCATATGAAGATTTTGTAAAAGAAGAACAAATAGATGCGGTTTGGCGTCATGTTGAACAGTTACAGACGAAACGATTGCGTTTGCTGAAACAGCAATGCCCAGAATTATCGTATTTCCAATTGCGATTAATCATCATGATCGGAAAGAGGGAGAGTTGATGGAACTTCAAGACATATTGCGTCAAAAGTTTGGTTATGAATCATTCCGGCCCGGACAGCAAGAGGTCATTACCGAGTTACTAGCTGGACGAGACGCCGTGGCGATTTTCCCAACGGGTACAGGAAAATCACTTTGCTATCAATTACCCGCCTACATGCTCGACGGTGCAGTGATCATCATCTCTCCTCTCGTTGCGTTGATGGAAGATCAAGTAGCTAACTTGCGTAAACATAAAGAGAAGCGTGTTGTCGCTATCAATTCATTTTTATCGAGGCAGGAAAAGGAATTAGCGCTTTCTACTTTAGCGCAATATAAGTTCATTTTTCTATCGCCTGAAATGGTGATGCAAGAGCATGTCCGTCAACTTGTACAACAATTATCTATAGCTTTTTTTGTGGTAGATGAAGCCCATTGTATTTCAGAGTGGGGATTTGATTTTAGACCAGATTATTTACGGTTAAAGGAATTATTCTCAGTTTTAGAGAGAGCACCAGTACTGGCATTGACTGCTACTGCGAATGATAAAGTAGTGGAAGACATTACCACGTATTTGCACATGCGAAATCCTCACATCGAAAGACAATCAATCGATCGTCCGAATATATCGTATCGAGTGATGCATATGGATAATGAATGGGAAAAAACAGAATGGATTATACAGAGGCTTGCTACAACAATCGGTCCTGGTGTTATTTATGTTGCTTCACGGAAACGTGCAGATGAACTCGCTTCCATTATTCGAGAAAGAGGGATCCCGATAGCCAGCTATCACGGTGGCAAGGAACAGGATGAACGATCCATTATTCAACAACAATTTGTACAAGGTGAACTTGAGTGGATTTGTGCGACCAATGCATTTGGGATGGGAATTCATAAAGATGATATCCGGCAAGTTATTCATGAGCATCTACCGGCTACACCCAGCGCGTATATCCAGGAAGTAGGACGTGCAGGCCGTGACGGAGAACAAGCTGCGGCTACCCTTTTGTATAGTGAGCGGGATATTCAGAAAGTAAAGTTCATAGTGTATGAGGATCTACCAGATGAACAGCAAACTATGTATTATCATTCTTTACTGCAATCGGGTATTGGTAATCGAATGGCTGCTGAACAAGCAGGGCTAACCGAAGTATCTAGTCGTTTACTTGATTATTATTTGGGACAATTTAATGTAGCAAATGTTGTTCATCAAATCCAACAAATATATCGAGTGAAGGAGAAACAAATTGCGGAGATGGAGAACTATGCAAAAAGTGACAGTTGTTTACGAGAAAAATTAGTGCGTTTTTTTGGAGAAAATACTTCACCTGCAGAAGCAGATTGCTGTTCAAACTGTCAAAACCTTAATGAAGACTGGCTGATTAAGTCGGAACCACCAACTGAACAAGTAGTTGAAGCATTACAATGGCGCGAACGACTGCATCAATTATTAGGTTGAAGCAGACTGTCTGTATTTACTTTTTAGACAAAATTCGGCATAATAGATATAGATGAGTTTGTGAGCGGGTGTACTTTTTTGAGTGAATAAAGGAATTGCATCATATAATAGCAACGGACATTATGCGGTGTGAAGGAGAAATTAAACATGTTAAACGATCAGTATAAAATAGATGTTGAACAGCAGCGAAAAGAGATTAAAGAAAAAGTATCTTTCGATAAACTTCCTTCTCGTGCAGAAGTACACGGGAGAAAAAAAGAGGAGCAATATGGTCGTGTGAAAGTCATCAATATTTTTCTGGCGATTTTTACTTTAATCCCTATTGTTATACTGCTCTATGTATTATCGGATCTTCATTCTCCTGACGTTCCCGATCAAGTACCTGTTGAAAAAGTGGAGTTATCGGTAGGGTTTTACCCAGCCATGACAGATTACATGCATGCCGTTTCTAACATGCAGTACAATGGTTAGGGGTTTTACTGAATACTTGCTATACTACTAATGAAAATTACTACTACAAAAGCAAAGTAGACGCTTTGCTTTTTTCTATGGGAGTTGACTAATGAAAAAGGTTCGAATAGCGGGATTATCAGTTTTTTTGTCAGCGACAACCATGCTGACCTATATGTTTGCCTTAGCCCATCGGAATCGTGTGCTTACACACACGTTACATATTAATTCCAATCCAACTAATCAATTGAACGTGTTCTTTATTTCGGATATTCATAGGCGCAGTATTCCTCAACGGCTGATTGATGATTTACGTACGCGGTCTATTGATGCAGTGATCGTCGGTGGAGATGTGGCAGAAGGTGGTGTGCCAATTGAGCGAATCGAACGCAATATGCGTTTGCTCGCCTCAATAGGACCGATATATTATATTTTCGGCAATAATGACCAAGAAGTCGGTACAGAAAATATACTACGTGTAATGGAACAAGTTGGCGGAAAAGTGCTAGTCAACAGTACGGCATCGATACCGAACCACCCATGTTTCGGTATATGTGGGCTGCAAGATCCAAATAACGGAAAAGTAGAGATTGACCTGGCCGTGGATTCTGCAAAAGGATATGATCATCTCATACTCGCTGTACATAATCCTTCCTATTTCCGAAAGTTTGAAGAAAAGTTGCACGCGGAACTATCTCTTGCCGGCCATACACATGGAGGCCAGATCAGACTGGGGCCTTGGGGTATGCAAGACCTTGGTCGTTTCGAGACGACGGGGAATAGCGCGAAATTAATTAGTAATGGCTATGGAACGACGATGGTGCCGTTGCGTTTGGGTGCGAAACCCGAGTGTCATGTAGTGGAAGTTCATTACTAGAACGCGAGAAATTAGGAGAGTAGATGTCATGAATTCTGTAGATGCAGTAATTGTCGGTGGCGGTCCGTGTGGCTTGTCAGCGGCAATCGAATTGCAAAATATAGGTTTGTCGGTAGTGGTGATCGAAAAAGGAAATATCGTGCATTCAATTTATAACTATCCGACTCACCAAACATTTTTTAGTTCCAGTATGAAATTATCGATTGGCAAGACGCCATTCATTACAGCTATCGATAAGCCAAAGCGTAATGACGCCTTAGTTTATTATAGAACTGTTGCGCAAATCGAAAACTTGCAGATCAACAGTCACGAGCGAGTGGAAGATGTAGATCAACAGCATGATCGATTTGTCGTAACAACGAATAAAGCGGTCTATGATGCGAAATATGTCGTAGTGGCGACAGGTTATTATGACCAACCCAATCGTTTAGATGTCGAAGGAGAGAATTTGCCTACTGTTTACCATTACTTCAAAGAAGCACATCCGTACTTCAATAAAAAAGTAACAGTCATTGGTGGGAAAAACTCCGCTGTCGACGCAGCGCTGGAGTTACAGCGTGCAGGTGCGCATGTAACTGTTGTCTATCGAAATGATACGTACTCCAAAAGCGTGAAACCTTGGATATTGCCGGGCTTTGATAGTTTAGTGCGTAACGGTCAAATCGATATGCACTTTAACGCGTGTGTAACGAAGATTACAGAAAAAGCGGTCACTGTCAATCAGCAAGGGACAACATTTGATCTTGAAAGCGACTATGTCTTTGCGATGATTGGTTATCACCCGGATCATGCCTTTTTACGTAAAATAGGTATTGAAGTAGATGAACAATCTGGACGACCTGTCTTCAATGAAGATACGATGGAAACGAACGTGACTAATTTATTCATTGCTGGTGTTATTGCAGCAGGTAATAATGCGAACGAAATCTTTATCGAAAATGGGCGTTTCCATGGTGGAATGATTGCGAAATATATTGCGCAAAATAAGTGAATGGATGAGTCGCTTGCCTTGTAAGTCAAGCGGCTTTTATCGTTTTGGATGTGCTATACTAGCTTCATGAGGAGGCGCCTATGTTTATTTTACTGACAGTCGCAATAGCGCCGGCGCTGGCACTTTTCAGTTATTTATATTTACGTAAACAAATTGCTAAGGAGCCATCCAAGTCGCTATTCCATGCATTCATTTACGGTGCAATCATGACATTTCCTATTTTATTTATTCAGCATGTATTTGAAGAAGAGCATGTATTTAATAATGAGTTTTTCCGCAATGTATTATTTACGAGCAGTTTAGAAGAATTTTTTAAATGGATCATTATTTTTATTTTCGTATATAAAACCATTGAATTTGAAGATGCCTATGATGGGATTTTGTATGGAGCGAGTGTATCGCTTGGATTCGCCACAGTAGAAAACATTTTATATCTACTGTCTTTCGGTTTGGATACGGCATTTATTCGTGCATTACTCCCTGTTTCCAGTCACGCATTATTTGGTATTGTCATGGGGTATTATTTTGGTAAAGCTAAGTTTTCTGCTGCGTCAGAAAAAGCGAAATGGATTGCCATTGCATTTTTGGCGCCATTCTTGCTTCATGTATTCTACAATTCGATTTTATTTACCTATGATGATTGGCTATATTTAATGATTCCTTTTATGTTGTTCCTTTGGTGGTTCGGGCTGACGCGAGTGAAGTACGCGCACACTTTTGCGATGCAGCAATTTAGAAAAAGAAATCAATCAAACTTTTAGAAATCCGTCTGAATTACTCAGACGGATTTTTTGCCTTATAAAATACTGGATATTGGACAAACTACAAGGAAGCATAATTTTTTGGAGGTGGATGTCGATGAAGCGAACTACAAAACGCTTCCTATTTTTATTCCTGGCAGGCATCATGGTGTTTTCTATCTTTGTGAGTCATAGTGAAGCATTCAGCGGACGTGACTTGGCTAAAGGTGCAAAAGGAGACGATGTCATTGAGTTGCAAGCAAGGCTCCAATATATTGGTTTCTATCATGGAGAGATTGATGGCAATTTTGGATTTGGAACTTACTGGGCGTTACGCAATTTCCAAGAGCAATACGGCCTACCGCTTGACGGGATTGCAGGAAAAGGAACCAAGAAGAAGTTGCAAGGAATTTCTGATTACGATGAAAAGTATGTAAAGGGACAGATAGCGAAAGGGAACCAATTTACCTATTACGGTGGTCAGTCGCTGGAATCGCAAGTGAAAAAGGGGAGTGCACCACACAAGCAGTCGCAAACCCAAATGCAAGCACCGCCTAAATATACCGATCAGGATATTAATTTATTGGCCAATGCAGTGTATGGTGAATCTCGTGGAGAGCCATACGAAGGACAAGTGGCGGTAGCGGCAGTTATTTTAAACCGTGTCGAACATCCAGATTTTCCTGATTCAATTGGTGGCGTTATCTTTCAACCAGGAGCGTTTACTGCGGTTGCAGACGGACAGATTTGGCTAACTCCAAATGAACGCGCGAAAGAAGCGGTAATCGATGCAATCAACGGCTGGGATCCTTCAGAAAATGCAATTTACTATTTCAATCCAATCACGGCTACTAGTAAATGGATTTGGTCGAGACCGCAAATAAAGAAAATCGGTTTACACATATTTTGTGACTAATAGAAAGGAGGACCTAGCTTATTATGAAGCAAATGATTTTCATTCTGACCTATGCATGTATTGTATTGGGAATATATACGTTTGGAACGGTACGTGAAAATGAAGATTTATCGATTGCGTTGAATGCTCAATACTCGAAAAGTATGACGGATGCTTCGCAAAAACTTGGTGAGTTGGAAGAAGCAGTAAACAAGTCGTTACTCTTTGAAGATCAAAAAAGTTCTGCGAAGGAACGGGAAGATATTTGGCGACTATCCTCAGACATCAAATCATCTATTTCTTCACTTCCTGTAGACCAAAGTTTCTCTACTTCTTGGATGAATTACTTAGGCCGGTTAGGGAATTTCGCAAAGGAATCTACAGAACAAGGTGACTCAGATGAATATTATGGTGTGATGCAACGTGCTTCAGAAAATTTGAATGAATTGACAAGTGAATGGCAGTTGGCAACCAAAGATATGTTTTCAAAAAGAATGTCTATGAGCAACTGGGAGAAAAAATTACGTGACTCACCCGATGGTCAGGCGAATTGGTCGAAAATGGGCGAGTCAGTTATGGAATACACAGAAGCAGTATTTCCTTTAACAGCAAGTGAGTCTGATGCAGAAAAGAAAAAAGAGTTGCGTAATATTAAAGATAAGAAAATTACCGAGGATGAAGCGATTCAAAAGTTCAAAAAACTTCTACCGAGTGTATCGAATGATGTCATTGCAGCGGAAAAAAGTAGGAAAGGTGCACCATATCCGTTTTACCATATTCGTTTTGCTGAAAACTCTTCAATCGGCTATATAGACGTAACTGAAAAAGGTGGACATGTTCTGTCATATCTCGTGGAGCGCCGCATGGGCAAGCCAACCGTATCCTATGAAGAGCTAGAGAAAATGGCAGATGAGTTTTTACGGAAGGCGGATTATACAGATTTGGTTTTAGAAGAGGCTAGAGAAAATGATACCGCATGGCACTTTGTTTACGTTCGAGTGGATCCTGAGAATGACGCCAAAGTATTCTCAGACCCAATTCATATTAAATTAGCAAAAGACAATGGTGAAGTGATCGGTTTGAATGCGTCGGAATACATTCGTAAAGAACAGCTGAAACCACAGCCTATTCGAACAGCAGAGTGGCACACGTTCTTTAGACCGGATGTTACAGTAATGGCTCAAGAGCTTGCGTACGTGGAAAATAGTCAAATGGAGCAACGACTTGCGCATTATTTAACCATTGTTTCTGGAGAAGAAAATGTGGAAACGTACAAGATTCTCGTTGACACGGAAACGTTAGAAGTCATTACGACAGAAAAACAATAAAAAGGATTGGAAAAATTTACTCCACATGACATAATGATAGTATAGGACGAATGGCAGGTGGAGAAATGAGACTAAGTATCGGGACAGTATTAACATTAGAAAAAGATTATACCGAGGAATCGGAGAAATTTAAATGCCGCGTCGTCGATATTGAAGATGAAGGGCATTTCATGATGGATTACCCGATCAACATGATGACGGGCAAGACAGCATTCTTTATAGATGGTACACAGCTTCTCGTTACATTCGTAGATCAGTATAAGATGTCCTATGCATTTCGTACAGAGGTGCATAGCCGAGTTAACCAAACGATACCGATGCTTAAACTTAAATATCCTGGTGATCAGCATCTGATAAAAATCCAAAGAAGAGAATTTGTTCGTGTTGAAACGTCTTTGGACGTGGCATTACAAGCAGATTCCGCATCGTTGCAATTGGTATCGTTAGATCTCAGCGCTGGCGGATTAGCAGTCAATATGAAAGACCATGACTACTTCACGCAAAATACAGAAGTGACATTATTGATCGTATTGTATTTCTCGAAAACAGAAATCAAATATGTTTCATGTAAAGCGAAAGTAGTCAGAAACTGGGAAAGCGAAAAGCGTAGATTGAGCTCTTTCATGTTTGAAGAAATAGACGACAAAGATCGACAACACATTATTCGCTATTGTTTTGAGCGACAGTTAGAATTACGAAATAGCTAAAGGAAAAGTCTGTCGAGAGCAGACTTTTCCTTTTTGCTTATGGTACAATAAAGGCGTAAATGGAGGGGTTTTCATCATGACAGGTGGAATGAGAATCGCAATTGATGGACCTGCAGCAGCAGGTAAAAGTACAATTGCTAAATTAGTTGCTAAAAAATTAGGATATACGTATATCGATACAGGAGCTATGTATCGTGCGATTACTTACAAAGTACTTCAAAGCGCCATCGATCCACGCAATGAAGAAGAAATCACGCGGTTGATTGCACAAACAGAAATCGAATTGCAACCGGGTGAACAAGTGCAAAAAGTTTTGCTAGACGGTATAGACGTAACCGATGCGATACGTTCGCATAAAGTAACGACTAATGTTTCAGCGATAGCGGCTTTGACATCTGTTCGTGAACTTTTGGTCGCTAAACAGCGAATTCTGGCAGCGGAATCACCTGTAGTAATGGATGGCAGGGATATAGGGACTGCCGTCTTGCCTGAAGCGGAGTTGAAAGTATTCATGACAGCTTCCGTGGAAGAGCGTGCAAAGCGTCGCTTACTAGAAGAGCAGAAGCGTGGAATGAAGTCGGATTATGAAACATTGAAAAGAGAAATCAGTGAGAGAGATCAAGCGGACACTCAACGTAAAATTTCTCCATTAAAAAAAGCAGAAGATGCGATTATAATTGACACAACAGGGAAAACAATAGAAGAAGTGACGAATAGTATTGTCGAATATGCCGAAAAGAGGTTATCTAAATGAATTTATATCCACTAGGCAAATTTTTGATTAGTACTGTTTGTTTTCCACTTTATCGAATTAAGGTAATCGGCAAAGAAAATTTCCCGAAACAAGGCGGCGTGCTCTTATGTACAAATCATATAGATAATTTAGATCCGCCTATTGTCGGTATTACATGTCCGAGAACGGTTCACTTTATGGCCAAAGAGGAGTTATTTGATAAGCCGGTTCTTAAAACGTTGTTACCAAAAGTTCAAGCATATCCTGTAAAACGCGGCATGAGTGACCGGGAAGCATTCCGTAAAACCATTAAACTATTACGCGAAGACAAAGTGGTAGGTCTCTTCCCAGAAGGAACTAGAAGCAAAACGGGAGAGATTGGAAAAGGTTTGGCGGGCGCTGGATTCTTTGCGTTAAAAGGTGGAGAGGCGAAAGTCGTCCCTTGTGCAATTATTGGACCGTATAAAGCCTTTTCTCAATTGAAGGTCGTGTATGGAGAAGCGATGGATATGACGCCATATCGTGAAAGAAAAGCTTCTGCTGAAGAGGTAACAGAGGCCATTATGGCAGAGATATCCAAGTTAATAGAACAGTACAAATAAAAGAATAAGTGTAATTTTTTGTTTTTAAGTCTCAATTCGCATAATATAGAGATAAGATTCATTATGGAGGAGGGCTACATATGACTGAAGAGATGAATATGGATGAAGTTAAAGAATACGGTGAAGGTGCACACGTAACGGGTGTAGTAACAAAGGTTGAAGAGAAATCGGTGACGGTTGAAATCGCCGGTGCTCCTTTTGACGGTGTGATTCCGATCAGTGAACTTTCTAGCTTGCATATTGAAAAAGCAGCAGATGCAGTCTCAGTCGGTGACGAATTAGAATTGGCGATTACCAAAGTGGAAGACGAGGCGTATGTCTTGTCCAAGCGCCAAGTAGATGCAGAAAATGCATGGGATTCATTAGAAGAGAAGTTTGAAAGCGGTGAAATCATCGAAACAGAAGTAAAGGACGTAGTAAAAGGCGGACTCGTTGTCGACCTTGGTGTTCGCGGATTTATTCCAGCTTCTTTAGTAGAAGATCACTTTGTAGAATCATTTGATGACTATAAAGGACGTACGATGACATTTAAAATTGTTGAAATGGATAAAGAAAAGAACCGGTTAATCTTGTCTCACCGTGCGGTTGTCCAAGCGCAGAACGAGCAGAAAAAAGAAGCTGCACTTTCTGAAATTCAAGAAGGTGACATTCTAGATGGTACAGTACAACGTATCGCTTCTTTCGGTGCATTCGTTGATATCGGCGGGGTAGACGGTTTGGTACACATTTCGCAAATTTCACACGGACATATTGAGAGTGTGTCGGACGTGTTGAAAGAAGGAGACGAAATCCAAGTCAAAGTATTGTCTGTCGACCGTGATGCGGAGCGCGTATCTCTATCCATTAAAGATACATTGCCTGGACCATGGGAAAATATCGAAGAAAAGGCAGAGGTCGGCTCTGTACTGGATGGCACGGTGAAACGTCTTGTAGCCTATGGCGCATTCGTTGAGATCTTGCCTGGCGTGGAAGGACTCGTTCACATTTCACGTATTGCACATGAGCATATCGGTACACCACAAGAAGTCCTTGAAGAAGGACAGTCTATACAAGTCAAAGTATTAGACGTAAATCCACAAGAAAAACGTATTTCATTGAGCATTAAAGATCTTGTTGAAAAGCCTCAAGAAGCACGTGAAGAAAACTTTAGTTATGAAATGCCTGAAGAAACAACTGGCTTCTCTTTAGGAGATGTGATTGGTGATCAACTGAAGAAATTCCAAAAATAATCTTTAGAATGTGATAAACTAGCCACAAATGTTAAATAAGCGTAACCGGAATGATGATGCTTTCATATGCATCATCATTCTTTTTGTGTATAATATTCTAAGATAGGTCGGAAGGGTGTAATGAAAGAAAATGAAAAAACCAACAGTAGCAATCGTAGGAAGACCAAACGTCGGTAAGTCGACAATCTTTAACCGGATCGTAGGCGAACGTATTTCGATCGTAGAAGACGTTGCCGGTGTAACGCGAGATCGTATATACAGCGCAGCAGAATGGTTGAATTATGAATTTAACTTAATCGATACAGGCGGTATTGAACTAAGTAATGAGCCATTACTTGATCAAATCCGTATGCAAGCTGAAATCGCCATTGAAGAAGCGGACGTCATCATCTTCTTGACGAATGGTCGAGATGGTGTGACAGATTCAGATGAACAAGTCGCACGTATGCTGTATAAAACGAACAAGCCAGTCGTATTGGCTGTAAATAAAGTGGATAACCCAGAGATGAGAGATATGATTTACGATTTCTACTCACTTGGATTTGGCGAACCATATCCGCTGTCCGGATCACACGGCTTAGGCCTTGGTGATTTATTGGACGCAGTCGCAGAGAGCTTTAAAGATATGAACTTGGAAGAAGAGGAAGACGATTCCATCAAGTTCTGTTTAATTGGACGTCCGAATGTCGGAAAGTCGTCACTTGTTAACGCATTACTTGGTGAAGATCGGGTCATCGTCAGCGATATCGCTGGAACGACAACAGATGCGATTGACTCTACAAAAGTAGTAGACGGGCAAGAATTTAAAATTATCGATACTGCGGGGATGCGTAAAAAAGGGAAAGTGTACGAAAACACAGAGAAATACAGTGTACTACGTGCTTTAAAAGCAATTGATCGCTCTGACGTTGTGTTGATTGTCATGAATGCAGAAGAAGGTATTCGTGAGCAGGACAAGCGTGTAGCTGGCTTTGCGGAAGAAGCGGGAAAAGGCGTCATGTTTGTTGTCAACAAGTGGGATACGCTTGAGAAAAATGATAAGACGATGAATAAATTTATCGATGAAATTCGTGATCAGTTTAGATTTCTAGACTATGCACCTATTTTCTTTGTTTCAGCTAAAACGAAGCAACGTGTGCATACGTTATTCTCCAATATCCAATTGATTAGCGAAAATCATGCGATGCGCATTCAGTCAAGTGTCTTGAATGAGGTAGTAGAAGATGCTGTAGCTAGAAATCCTGCACCTTCAGATAAAGGACGTCGTTTGCGGATTTACTATGCAACACAAGTTGCTGTGAAGCCACCGACATTCGTGGTTTTTGTCAACGAACCAGAACTTATGCACTTTTCTTATGAACGCTTTTTACAGAACAGATTACGTGAAGCCTTTGGATTTGAAGGCACACCAATCCGCTTGATCACAAGAGCGAGAAGCTAACTATACAAACAGAAAGGGTGGAGGTAATGGAGAAAGTCTCTATATTCGGTGCAGGCAGTTGGGGAACCGCACTCGCTGTCGTGCTGGCTGAAAATGGACATAACAGCTTAATTTGGACAAGACGTGCAGAACAAGCGGATGAAATCCATAATCAGCACACGAACAACCGGTATTTGCCAGATGTGAAACTGCCCGATAACCTTAGCTCTACTAGTGAACTACAGGTAGCGGTCCAGCATGCAAAAACGATCATACTGGCCGTACCGACCGTTGCGATGCGTGAGACGTGTCGCCATATACAGAAATTCCTAACCGAACCGGCTATATTTGTCCATGTCTCCAAAGGAATTGATCCGGATTCATTGGAACGGATATCTGAAATTATTGCAGACGAAATTGATGAAACATTACGCGATGCTATTGTAGTGCTGTCTGGACCGAGTCACGCGGAGGAAGTCGTACGTCGACATCCTACGACGGTGGCGGTGGCTTCGAGCAACATGGAAGCGGCAGAACAAATACAAGATTTATTCATGAGCAATTATTTCCGTGTCTATACGAATAAAGATGTAATCGGCGTGGAGCTTGGCGGAGCATTGAAAAATGTCATCGCTTTAGCTGCTGGAATTTCTGATGGTCTTGGATACGGTGATAATGCAAAGGCTGCTCTTATTACAAGAGGTCTAGCAGAAATCACGCGTCTGGGTGTCAAAATGGGTGCGGATCAACAAACATTTTCCGGATTGACGGGACTTGGTGACTTGGTCGTTACATGTACAAGTGTCCACTCGAGAAACTGGCGCGCAGGCAACTTACTTGGGAAAGGCCAGTCTTTAGAAAGAGTGACCGAAGAAATGGGTATGGTCATAGAAGGTGTGCGTACCACAAAGGCTTCGTTTCAGTTGGCGCAACAGTTTGATGTCAACATGCCGTTGACAGAAGCCTTATATTCCATACTATTTGGAGGCGTTCCACCTAAACAAGCTGTGGATCAATTAATGACCCGTGGTAAGAAACAGGAAATTGATACATTTTTCGGTATTTAAACAGTAGGAGGGTGACAATTTTGTCCTCGTTAGATAAAATGTGGCTATCTTTTTACGCAATGGGATTCATGGTGATTTCAATGGGCTTGATTTATTTGAGCCGCTATAAAATAAAAAACCGTGTAGTACGAATTCTATTTGCGATTATTGCCTATACACTATTAATTACATCGTTCTTCGCAATGGTCTATTTAGTATTCAACGGACCGACTGGAGGCGCCTAACATATGAATAAACGAATACTTATACTTTCAGTTATAATCTGCGGACTATTACTGTCCGCTTGTGGCGGCCGTCCGCCTGAAGAAAAACAAGCAAGTGAAACACCGTACCCTGAAATGCAAGAGACCATCCAAAAGGCTGTGGAGCGTTACCAGGAACAATCAGGCGGATTATTACCAATTAAAACACGTGATCAAGAAACCGATCAATTCATCAAATATCCAATCGAGTTCTCGAAAATCGTTCCAGACTTCACTGAAAAGATTCCGTCTAACGCATTTGAAAACGGTGGTATCTTCCAGTACGTTCTGATAGATGTGGAAGAAAATCCTACAGTTAAACTTGTTGACTTGCGTACAACTGAAAAACTGCGCGACTTAAACTTGCGCAAATTTATCAATGGAGAATTACCATTCTTAGATCCAGTTGGCGACAACGTCTATGCAGTAGACTTCAAGAAAATGGGTTTTAAAGAACCACTAACTGTCCAAAGTCCGTATTCTGACGCCCACCTACCCATCGTAGTAGGTGGCGACGGGAATTTCTACGTAGACTACTCCATCGACCTCAACAAGATCTTGATGGAACAAAAGCCAGAAGTAGAACCCGGCACAGACATCCGATACCTACTATACGAAGACTCCCTAGTCCTCCCGGCATATTCCTTGCCGTACACAGTAGACGAAAACAACGAACCGGTGTTTATGAAAAAATAATGTTCTCTAATTTACAGGTGGCCTCATGTATTAGCACTTGAACTTTACATATTCAAAGAGTGATATAAACTGTCACCACATTGTAACTAGGATTGTAGTGGAAGGCGGCGACTCCCGCGGGAATAGCATGAGCTTGAGACCCTGGACTGAACGAAGTGAAGGAAGCGGCTCAAGCCACGCCCTCCGGAAAGCGATCCCATCTGGAGTACCAATCCCGAACCGTTACAAAGTTTATTAACTAAATTAGCACCATTACCTAAAAAACGTTTCATGCAACTATGCATGAAACGTTTTTCTATTTCATAAGCTACAATGCGGAGAAAAAGGAGGGCTAATGATGAAAGAAGAACTATACGAAAACTTAGCTAGAAGAACAGACGGCGACATTTATATAGGCGTGGTAGGCCCTGTTCGAGTAGGGAAATCCACATTTGTCAAACGAGTCATGGAGGAAGTTGTAATCCCCAACATGACGGATGCCAACGATCGGATACGCGCACAAGACGAACTTCCCCAAAGTTCACCAGGTCCCGTAATTATGACTGCAGAACCCAAATTCGTACCTGCCCAAGGCACAAGCGTTTCAATAGGGGACGGTGAACTGGAATTCCAAATTCGCCTAGCGGACTGTGTAGGCTACGTCATAGATGGCGTTAAAGGATACGAGGATGAGGAAGGACCGAAATACGTCCATACACCATGGCACAACGAGCCGATCCCGTTCCAAGAAGCAGCGCGCATTGGGACGGACAAAGTGATTCGTGATCACTCCACCATCGGAATCTTGCTGACAACGGACGGAACAGTGAACAACATTTCACGTGCATCTGCTGAAGTCGCTGAGAAAGAAATTGTTTCGAAACTGCAAGAAATCGGTAAACCGTTTGTCATTGTATTAAACTCTAAAATGCCAGCCCATGAAAAAGCGTTGGAACTGAAACAGCAATTACATGAAAAGTATGGTGTTCCCGTAATTGCTATTAGTGCGGACCAGCTCAATGCGACGGAGATCCAGCTCATTCTTAAAGAGGCGCTCTATGAGTTCCCCATCACGGATATTGAGCTACAACGTCCTGACTGGATGGAGGAACTAGGAGATAGCCACAAGCTGAACGCACGTATCGATCAGCTAATTACAGATGGATTCCTCGGTGTCTCTAAAATTCGTAAAGTTCAGGAGATTGCGGAACTATTGCAAGAAGAAGAGTTCGTTAGACAAGCGGAAGTAATAGAAGTGGATGCAGGAAAAGGTCGGGCAATCGTCAAAATTGATATGGATGAGCAAGCTTTTGTGAATGTGTGTGAAGAGTTCATGGGAACGGAAATGCGTTCGAAAAAAGATTGGCTTGTGTTTATTCAAGAAGCAGTTAAGGCGAAAAAATCGTATGATATGTATGCAGAAGCAATCGATACAGCGAAAAAATCTGGTTATGGCGTCGCGTTGCCATCGATTGAAGATTTCCAGCCAACTGCTCCTGAATTGATTAAACAAGACACATTTTATGGTGTGAAAATGAAAGCGAAAGCCCCTTCACTTCATATTATACGAATCGATATGGAAGCGGAATTTGCTCCATTGATCGGCTCTGAATTCCATAGTCATCACTTGTTGAAGGAATTGAAAAATGCTTATTTACATGATCGGGAAGCGCTATGGGAAACGCAATTATTTGGCACACCACTTCACGAGGTCATGAAAGAAAGTATCCGATTTAAGACTGCAGCAGTTCCAGATCGAGCAAGAAAACGCTTGCGTGAAACGATTGAACAAATGGTGAATGATGGAAATAAAGGTATGATTACGTTTATTGTTTGAGGAGAAAAGCTAGAAAGTAACGTAGGAAATGTAGTTTGTAATGAAGAAAGATCCGTCAAATACGGGTCTTTTTTCTTTGCTTTTCGATCAAAATCGCTTGAAATGCCGTGAATAAAGGAAAAGCTCGATAATATTGTTGCACCGTGGTTTTTCTTATGTTACTCTTTTTACAGTGTTAACAGCAATAGCATCCCCCTTTGAGAGGAGGTGAACGGTGTGAATAAAACAGAATTAATTAACTCTGTGGCAGAAGCGGCAGGTCTAACAAAAAAAGACGCAACTAAAGCTGTTGAAGCTGTATTCGATACAATTCAATCGACTCTTGCTAACGGTGATAAAGTTCAATTGATTGGTTTCGGAAACTTCGAAGTACGCGAGCGTGCTGCACGTAAAGGACGTAACCCACAATCAGGTGAAGAAATCGAAATCGCTGCAAGTAAAGTTCCAGCTTTCAAAGCAGGTAAAGCACTTAAAGACGCAGTAAAATAATTCGAGATTTTACATAGGAGTCCGTCCAGCGAATCTGTTCATCAGATGGCCATGGATGGACTCCTTTCCGTTTTTTTAATGGTATACATAAGGAAGTACAAGTAACTATACGGAATGCATGGAATGTGCTAGTATTTTGGGGAAATAGGTTTTGTTCCAACAAGGAGGACATGCTGTGATGAAAGAGCAAGATATAAATAAATTAGAGCAGGCAGTTACGATGATTTTGGAAGCAATCGGTGAAGATCCGACTCGTGAAGGATTACTTGAGACGCCAAAACGTGTAGCCAAAATGTACCAAGAAGTGTTTGAAGGTTTACATAAAGATCCAAGAGAATATTTCGATACAGTATTCCATGAGAATCATGATGAAGTCGTACTGGTGAAAGATATTCCATTTTATTCTATGTGTGAGCATCACTTAGTACCGTTTTTCGGTGTAGCTCATGTAGCCTATATTCCGCGTGATGGAGTAGTTGCAGGTTTGAGCAAGTTGGCAAGAGCTGTTGAAACGGCAGCGCGTCGTCCGCAATTGCAAGAACGCATTACATCCAGTGTGGCAGATGCCATGATGGAAAAGTTGAATCCCCATGGTGTCTATATCATCATCGAAGCTGAACATATGTGTATGACGATGAGAGGAATTAAAAAGCCTGGAGCCAAGACCATCACCACTGTTGCTAGAGGAATCTATGAACATGATGACGTGAAGCGTGCTGAAATTCTATCTCTAATTAGAACAAACTAAGGTCTTTGCCGAGCGCTTGCTGTATATGCTATCATTAGGATTATATATAGACTGGAGATGCGAAAATGACACAACCAGATTATCTAATTATCAAGGCGAAAAAAGATGGAGTAAATGTCATTGGGCTTACGAGAGGCAATGACACGAAGTTTCACCATACCGAAAAGCTAGATAGGGGAGAAGTCATGATCGCGCAGTTTACTGAGCATACCTCCGCTATCAAAATTCGGGGTGAAGCTGAAATTCATACAGCTCACGGTGTAATTGCGAGCGAAGAAAAAGAATGACCGTATATCTTACGGGAATGGAGCTTACTGATGGAAACAAAAGGATTCACTGACCAAGTCGACAATTATATACACCATTTGCGACGCGCTATTTATCAACCAGTGGTCGAACGAGATGCCGGGCATGCTCCGATTGATAGGAGAAAAGCTTCGTTGCTCCTATTGCCTTTACTTAACGGAGAGCAATGGACAGATGAGATGCAAACCGCAGCGTTGGCCATCGGTGCCATCCACACGGCCTTTGACGTCCATGATCAAATCGATATCGTCGATGCTTCATCCAAAGAACAGCAATTGATGGTACTTGCGGGCGACCACTTCAGCGGTATTCACTATAAGCTATTGGCGTCGATTCCAAACTTCCATCTCATTCGTTCCTTATCATCGGCGATTGGCAGAGTAAATGAATGCAAGACGACATTGCTTCAAGCGCCGCCGTCCACTCTTGAAGAGCGGTTACAGTTAATTACTGAAGTGGAAAGTGCATGTATTGTGAAATTCTTCGATACATTCGGCTTTAGTCGCTACACACACATTATTGAGACGGTTTTCCCTTTCATCTGGTTGCTTGACAGCAAACAGCATGAATTGAATCGGATGAAATTTCCGCATCTTGTACCGAGTACGCATGATACACAAAGTTGGATCGATCAATTACAACAACAACTGAATGACACAATAGAGAACAGCTTTCATTTACATACTGAAGTAATAGCAAAGTTGCAGAAAATGACGAAACAATGAGGAAGAAAACTGAAGTGGAGAAAGAAGGGTCGAACTGTGGCGGTCTCAAAAGAAGAAAAAGTTCATAACGTCTTTGAAAAAATTTCGACAGACTATGATAAAATGAATTCCGTGATCAGTTTCAATCAACATATTAAATGGCGGAATGATATTATGGTACGCATGAATGTACAGCCAGGGGCTAAAGCACTTGACGTTTGCTGTGGTACGGCAGACTGGACAGTTGCATTGGCTCAAGCTACAGGACCTGCTGGTGAAGTCATTGGCTTGGACTTCAGTGCCAACATGCTAGATTCCGGCAGAGACAAAGTGGCGCCTTATCCGCATGTTACGTTGGTTCAAGGTAACGCTATGTCACTTCCGTTTGCGGACAATTCATTTGATTATGTGACGATCGGATTTGGTCTTCGGAATGTCCCTGATTACTTGACTGTATTAAAAGAAATGCGACGCGTGTTAAAGCCGGGTGGAATGGCAGTGTGTTTGGAAACATCTCAACCTAAAATACCTGTCTACCGTCAAGGGTTCCGCTTCTATTTCAAATATATTATGCCGTTGTTCGGTAAACTTTTCGCAAAAAGCTATAAAGAATATTCTTGGCTTCAAGAATCAGCAAATGATTTCCCAGGCATGAAAGAGCTGGCACAGCTTTTTGTCGATGCGGGTTATCAAGAAGTTTCGTATAAGTCTTACAGTGGCGGTGCGGCGGCAGGCCATATCGCTTACAAATAATGAGTACACGGGAGAAGGTAATGGCGTTGGAAAAAATTAAGTTGATGTCGCTTTATACGGATTTCCGCAAAGATATGTCCTATATTGAAAAAGAGCTTGAGCGTTCCGTGCAATCCTCTTCTCCCATTGTTCGTCAGGCTTCCTTGCATTTATTGAAAGCGGGAGGGAAAAGAATCCGGCCGATTTTCGTTATCATGGCTGCTCAATTTGGAACATACTCGCTGGAAAACGCTGCAAAAATTGCAGTATCTCTTGAATTGATCCACATGGCATCTCTTGTCCATGATGATGTAATTGATGATTCTGATATGCGACGCGGTTTAGAAACTGTTAAAGCGAAGTGGAACAATCGGGTAGCCATGTATGCGGGGGATTTCATCTTTTCACGAGCGCTGACATCTATCGGTAATATCGAGAAAGCACCTGTTCATCAGATTCTCGCAGAAACGATGCTGGAGATCTGTAAAGGAGAAATCATCCAGATAGATTTCCAACAACAAACCGATCAAGATCTACGCGACTATTTGAAACGTATTAAGCGAAAAACTGCTTTGCTATTATCCTCCAGTTGTGAACTCGGCGCACTTAGTGCGGATGCGGATGCTCAAACTGTACGGAAACTCAAAAGATATGGGTATTTCACTGGAATGGCATTTCAAATTGTCGACGATATCTTGGACATCACTTCAACAGATGCAGAACTTGGGAAACCGGCAGGAAGCGACTTATTAAATGGTCATATTACATTGCCTGTTTTATACATAAAAGATGATGAACAATTTATGCCCTACATGAAACGTGCGTTTACTGGGGTGATGGAAGAATCGGATAGACAAGCGATGCTTCGCTATATTCGACAGAGTGGTGCTATCGAAAAAGCACAGCATGTAAGTGATCTGTACTTAATCAAGGCATTGAAAGAATTAGAAAGTCTGCCAAATGGCAAGTCGAAGAAAGCATTGACTCAAATCGCTGACTTTATCGGTCAACGAAAATATTGACGATGTTTGTTAATAGTTGAAAGAAAAAGGCGTCAATGTTACGATTTAAAAGGGATTATCCCTATAGAAGATCGAAGGAGTGTTTTGGAGATGGAAAGAACATTTTTAATGGTAAAGCCTGACGGCGTACAACGTAACCTTGTAGGTGAAATCGTTGGTCGTTTCGAAGACAAAGGATATCAATTAGTTGGCGGGAAATTAATGAATATTTCTCAAGAACTTGCTGAACAACATTACGGAGAACATAAAGAACGTCCATTCTTCGGAGAACTTGTAGAATTTATCACTTCTGGACCAGTTTTCGCAATGGTATGGGAAGGCGAGAACGTCATCTCTACTGCTCGCTTAATGATGGGTGCAACGAATCCAAAAGAATCTGCTCCTGGAACTATTCGTGGAGATTTCGCTGTAACAGTAGGCAAGAATATTATTCATGGTTCAGACTCAGCTGAGTCAGCAAGCCGCGAGATTAACTTGTTCTTTAAAGAAGAAGAGCTTGTGACTTATGACAAAACAGTGAACAACTGGATTAATTAATCGCCAAAAACAGCCGAGCGAATTTCGCATGGCTGTTTTTCTTATACATACAACATACTTTTTCCGCTATAATGAGAACGTACATAAGAAAGAAAAGGCAACAGGGGGTTGTGAAATGTCTGATTATTCGATGTTAATTCAAGGGGTCAAAAAGAAAACCGGGATCGATTTGTCTTTGTATAAAGAAGCCCAGATGAAGAGGAGACTCACTTCACTATATGAAAAGAAAGGCTTTCGTAATTTTAAAGATTATTCTCTAGCAATTCAAACGGACAAAGACTTATTGGAAGAATTCTTGGACCGCATGACGATTAATGTGTCAGAATTTTACCGCAACGCCATACGTTGGAACGTCTTAGAGAAGAAAATCTTTCCTCAATTACTGGAGAAGAATACTCGCTTAAAAATTTGGAGTGCGGCTTGTTCTACCGGAGAAGAGCCCTATTCACTTGCGATGGTTCTATCCTCGTATCTTCCATTACGTGATATCTCCATCTATGCCACAGATCTGGATATGGGTGTATTGAATCGAGCCAAAGTAGGTCTTTACAATGAACGCGCATTAAAAGAGGTGCCGAAGCCAATCGTCGATAAGTTCTTCATAAAAGAAGGTGCTTCCTATCAAGTGGTAGAAGATATTAAGAAGACCGTTACATTCAAACAGCACAACTTGCTGGAAGATCGCTACGATACGAACTACGATTTGATCGTTTGCCGTAATGTGATGATCTACTTCACGGAAGAAGCGAAAGATCAGATTTACACCAACTTCTCGAAAGCACTTAAACCGGGTGGTATTCTGTTCGTTGGAAGCACAGAACAAATATTCAATCCTGAAAAATACAACTTTGAATCAGTAGATACATTCTTTTATAGAAAAAAATACTAAACTACGTTACGGAGGAATGGAATATGCGCTATATTACAGCTGGTGAATCACATGGTCCACAGCTTACGGCTATCATTGAAGGATTACCTGCACAGATGGAGCTAACTGCTGAGATGATCAATAAAGAATTGAAGAGAAGACAAGGTGGTCACGGTAGAGGCCGTAGGATGCAAATAGAGAAGGATCGTGTAGAGATCTCATCAGGTGTACGTCATGGTAAAACATTGGGCTCGCCCGTCACGCTGACAGTTGTCAATGATGATTGGAAACATTGGACAGGCATCATGGGTGTAGAACCCCTGCCTGAAGACGTAAATCCGGAAGATGTGAAGCGTCAGATCACTCGTCCTCGACCTGGACACGCGGATCTAGTCGGTGGTATGAAGTATGGTCACCGTGACCTACGAAATGTTTTGGAGCGTTCATCCGCACGTGAGACGACGATGCGTGTTGCAATCGGTGCGGTAGCCAAGCAATTCTTGCGTCAACTTGGGATTGAAACTATAGCGCATGTTACAGAAATTGGTGGCATCGAAACGGACCCAGCGGCTTACGCGAATCTTTCTATTGAAGAACTACGCGCGATTGTAGAAGAAGATGCAGTGTATTGTGCGGACAAAGATGCGTCTGTCAAAATGACGGAAGCTATAGATGATATTAAAAAGCGTGGCGATACACTAGGTGGCGTAGTAGAAGTGATCATTGAAGGATGTCCTCCTGGAATTGGTAGCTACGTACAATTTGATCGCAAAATGGATGGCAAGCTGGCAGGCGCTATGATGAGCATCAACGCGTTTAAAGGTGTAGAAGTTGGTTTAGGGTTTGATATGGCTAAAATGCCAGGCAGTGAAGTACATGATGAAATCGGCTGGAATGAGGAGTTGGGATATTACCGGAAATCCAATCGTTTAGGTGGACTTGAAGGTGGAATGACAACAGGTATGCCAATTGTTGTTCGCGGTGTAATGAAACCTATCCCCACGCTTTATAAGCCACTGGAAAGCGTAGACATTGATACGAAGGAACCTTTCGTTGCAACGATTGAGCGTTCCGATCCTTGTGCGGTTCCTGCTGCATCTGTCGTAGCTGAACATGTTATCGCTACAGAAATGGCTAAAGCGATTATGGAGGAATTCCGTTCAGATACGATGGATGGTTTACAGAAGGATATTGAGCAATATAGACAATATGTAAAGGAGTTTTAAGATGGAGAAGTTAACAGTTTCCGTCCGTGATCACCAATACGATGTCTATGTAGGTTCGAATACGTATGAATTATTTTCGACTGAATATGCAGAATTGCTACGTACTACAGATAAAATCGGAATTATTGCCGATGCACATGTGGCAGAGCTGCATCTTCCATTACTGCAAGAAGCTCTAGTCCGTTCTGGTCGCGAGGTATCGGTGAAAATCGTACCTGGCGGCGAGAAGTGTAAAATGCCAGAAGTCTACGTTGATTGTCAGTCGTTCTTACTGACTGAAGGGTTTACACGAAACTCACTTTTGATCGCATTTGGCGGTGGAGCATGTGGGGATTTAACAGGCTTTGTGGCAGCGACGTTTATGCGGGGAATTCGCTTCATTCAATGTCCGACAACTGTGCTTGCGCATGACAGTGCAGTCGGTGGTAAAACAGCTATCAATATGCCAGAAGGGAAAAACATGGTGGGATCCTTCCATCAACCTTCAGCCGTATTGTTTGATACGGATGTATTCAACACATTGCCTGCATCAGAAATGCGTTCTGGCTTAGCGGAGTTGGTCAAACACGCTTTTATTTCGGATCCTTTGTGGACGGAGCAATTACTGGAAAAAGAACGGTTTTCTTCACCTTCCATAAAATGGCTTGAAAAAGAATTACTGCAAGGCATTAAAGTAAAAGCAGATATCGTAGGAGAAGACGAGTTTGAGAATTCTACGCGTAAGTTTCTGAATTTCGGCCATACCTTTGGCCACGCAGTAGAAGCGGCCTCTGGATTCGGTAGCCTCAGTCATGGTGAATGTGTCATGATTGGTATGGGCTATGCTTTCTTGCTAAGTGAAAAATACGGTGATCTACCTGAAGGATTCACGAATCGCTATCTTCACTTCGCCAGCAATAATGGCTATACATTTAAGCCGGTATTCTCTTATAGTTTTGAAGAGTTATTATCCTATATGCAAAAGGACAAAAAAGCTTCATTCGGCAAGATGAATTTTGTTTTATTGCAAAAAATCGGTGAACCTTTTGTAAAAGAAATTAGTTCAGAAGAGTGTCAGTCGGCATTTGAAGAATTCAAAGGAAAATTGAAAAGCGAGGGAATTGTATGAATGTAAGAGGAATTAGGGGTGCGACAACAGTTGAACATGATCACGCGGAAGAAGTGTTACAAGCGACAGAATCACTTGTACTCGAAATGGCAGAAGCGAATCAATTCAAACCGGAAGATATTGGTTCTGTGATAGTTTCCACTACAGTAGATGTCAAAGCGGCATTTCCCGCAAAAGCAATCCGCTCGATTGAAGGCTGGACGTATGTACCGGTCATGTGTACACATGAAATAGATGTACCTGGCTCTATGCGTAAGTGTATACGCGTCATGATGAATGTCCATACGTCTAAAAAACAAGAAGAAATTCAACATATTTATCAAAATAATGCCGTTCAATTACGACCTGATTTACAAAAATAATACAGCGGAAGTTAGGGGGAGCTATCTAATGAAGTGGAAACCAATATTACACACGATGAAACCTTATACACCCGGACGTTCATTAGAAGATGTCAAACGTACATATGGCTTGCAAGAAGTACATAAGCTCGCTTCAAACGAAAACCCTTACGGTTCATCACCTGAAGTCGCAGCATATTTACGCTCAAAGGCAGCCCAATTTGAGATGTATCCAGATGCTTACACTGCTGGTTTACGTGGAAAACTTGCGGAATTCCATCAAATCGATCCGAATGAAATTCTTTTCGGCAATGGTTCAGATGAGATTGTCACCATTATTTCCCGTGCAATACTACAACCGGGGACTAATACGGTCATGGCTTCTACGACTTTCCCCCAATACGCACATAATGCAAAAATAGAAGGTGCTGAAATTCGTGAAGTAGCTATGTTAGAAAACGGCGATCATGATTTAGAAGGCTTTTTGAAAGTGACTGATGAAGATACAGCTGTCATTTGGGTGTGTAATCCGAATAACCCGACAGGTAATTTATTATCGAGTGAATCGATAATAAACTTCTTGGATCGAGTACCTGAAACAGCACTTGTTGTTCTCGATGAAGCATACTTTGAGTTTGTTACAGATCCAGCACAGCAAGATGCCATGCAGTGGATTCATGATTATAAAAATTTGATCATACTTCGAACGTTTTCAAAAGCATACGGCTTGGCAAGTTTCCGTATAGGTTATGGCGTTGCGAACGAAAGCGTGGTAACTGAACTTAATAAAGTACGGAATCCTTTCAACAACAGCTCACTTGCATTAGCGGTAGCCGAAGTGGCTCTTGCGGATCAACAATTCCTTCAAATGTGTGTATCTAAAAATGATGAAGAACGAAAACGGTATGCAGACTATGCGAAACAGCATGCATTGGCGATCTATCCGTCAGCTACAAATTTTGTATTAATGGCTGTACCTGGGGACGCAGATGCTGCATGTGAAGTGTTATTGCAAAACGGATATATTGTCCGCAGCGGAAACCTGCTGGGCACACCAGGATTTGTTCGCGTGACGATCGGAACGCACGAGCAAAATACAGGTTTCTTTAAAGCGTTTGATCAACTATTAACTAACCAATAAGGATAGATGACAATGAAAACGACGGTAAGTATAATTGGACTCGGATTGATCGGAGGATCACTGGGTCTAGCATTAAAACGAAATCCAGAAATTCAGATTGTAGGTTTTGACCGTTCCTATGCGACTGCAGATGAAGCATTTCGTAGAGGAATTATTGATACGGTAGCGCCTTCTGCGAAATCAGCCTGTGAACAGGCTGACTTTGTTGTTTTCGCGACGCCTGTCAATACGACGGTTGCTCTTTTTGAAGAAGCCGTTAACTGGGACTTCAAAGAACATGTCATCGTCTCGGATACAGGAAGTACGAAAAAGCCGATTATGGATGCTGCGAAGATTTTACGAGAAAGAGGGATCACCTTCATAGGGGGCCATCCAATGGCGGGTTCCCATAAAAGTGGTGTATCTGCTGCGATAGAGCATCTTTTTGAAAACGCGTATTACATCCTTACGCCGGATGAATCAACGACTGAAGAACAAATCGAGGTTATGGAAAAATGGTTATCTGCAACAAAAGCCAAATTGATTGTCCTTCAAGCGGAAGAGCACGACCGTATGACAGCGATCATCAGCCACTTCCCGCATATTGTAGCTTCTTCATTAGTTGGACGTTTGGCTGCACAGGAAGAGCAACAACCATTTGTGAAAAAGCTCGCTGCAGGTGGATTTCGAGATTTAACACGTATTGCTTCAGCAGATCCTGTCATGTGGCGTGATATTACGATCCAAAACCGAGAAGAATTATTGTCACAAGTCGATGGCTGGCTTGCCGAAATGAATAGCATTCGCTCTATGCTAGAGGACAATAATCCTGATCATATATTTGACTTCTTTGCGCAGGCGAAAACATACCGCGATCAGCTTCCTTCTACAAATGAAGGCGCACTTCAAGGGGCGCTTTATATGACGTTTGATTTACACATCGATGTACCGGATCATCCGGGTGTCATTTCCGAAATCACAAAAATCTTGGCAGAAGCCAATATTAGCTTAACCAATATACGTATCGTGGAAACACGTACGGATGTGTACGGTATTTTAGTAATCAGTTTCCAGTCAGCTACAGAACGTAAGAGAGCTCGTCAAGTATTGACGGCAGAAACTGATTACTCTATGCACGTACTTTAAGAGGAGGAGAGCGTAATGTCAGAACAACAGACGGTTTCATTTGAAAAGCCGGTTCTTCGCGGCGCTTTACAAGTACCTGGAGATAAATCCATTTCCCACCGTGCAGTTATGTTGGGATCCATTGCCAAAGGCAAAACGACTATTAGTGGTTTTTTGGATGGTGAAGATTGTTTGAGCACGATTGAAATGTTCAAACAGCTTGGGGTGAAGATTACTCGTAACGGAACGAATGTGACGGTAGAAAGTCCTGGCATTGCGAACTGGCAGACTCCCGCTACAGCACTTGACGCGGGTAATTCGGGAACGACTGCTCGTTTAATGTTGGGCATATTATCCGGTTCTTCCGTAACATCTGAAATGTGCGGAGATCAATATTTATCTAAGCGTCCGATGAAACGTGTGACGAACCCTTTGGAAGAAATGGGTGCAGACATTACGAGCAAAGGAACAGCTGATTATTTACCACTGACAATCACCGGAAAAACGTTGCAAGCAATTGACTATTTAATGCCGGTTGCTAGTGCGCAAGTAAAATCCGCTGTATTACTTGCGGGTCTCCAAGCGAAAGGCACTACGTCCGTTACAGAAATAGCTACATCACGGGATCACACGGAACGTATGCTTGTACAGTTTGGTGCGAAGTTAGAACAACAGGGTCAAGTAATCCGGATTGAAGGCGGTCAGCAACTGACTGGAACGAATGTTGTCGTACCAGGCGATATTTCCTCTGCTGCATTTTTCATGGTAGCGACGGCATTAGTGGAAAACAGCGATGTGTCGTTTCTGAAAGTTGGATTGAACCCTACTCGAACAGGTATACTAGATGTACTAGAAGCGATGGGTGTTGAAATTGAACTATCAGATGAACAAGGCTTTTCGGGAGAGCGTTATGGCACTGTCCGAATCAAGCATTCGAAATTGCGAGGAACCGAAATCGGCGGAAAGTTAATTCCGAGATTGATCGATGAACTTCCTGTGCTTGCTTTATTGGCAACGCAAGCAGATGGACAGACCGTCATTAAAGATGCAGAAGAACTTCGTGTCAAAGAGACGGATCGAATTGAAGCTGTCGCTACGGAATTACGAAAACTCGGAGCGGATATCGAGACCACACCGGATGGCATGATCATTAATGGGCCGACGCCACTAACGGGTGCCACACTTCAATCATACGGTGACCACCGTTTAGGTATGATGGCGGCGGTAGCGGGATTGATTACATCAAGTCCCGTTCAAATCGACAATCCATCTTGTATCGCGATTTCCTATCCACACTTTTTCGAAGACCTATCGGAGTTAGTCAATCCATAAAGTAGAATAGAAAGCTCAGGTGAAAAAATGAATGAATTGCAGGAATTAGAGCAAATCGTACTCGATGGAGATGTAGATGCTCTACAAGATAAAATACAGAAACTGCAAGCTGCTAACGACTATGACGCATTATACAATGTCGCAAATCTATTGATCGACTATGGATTCATTGGACAAGCCGATGATATATTCTCTCAGTTGATGCAAGTATTCCCTGATGAAGCCCAGTTGAAAATAGATCGTGCCGCGGCTTTACTGGAACTAGGTGAAGAGGACGAAGCGTTATTATTGCTGACGGACATTTCACCGGACGAAGAAGAGTATGTACAAGCTTTGCTTGCACAAGCGGATTATTATCAAATGCTCGGACTTGCCGAAACGGCATTATCTAAAGTGCGTGAAGCGGCAACATTGGCTCCACACGAACCAGTCATCCAACTTGCAGAAGCAGAACTGCTATTGGAGTCGGGACGATACAGTGAAGCTGTGAGAATTTATCGCAAGCTTCATGAGACAACCCTAGAGGTCGCAGGCGTTAATCTGTCCTCACGGCTTGCGGAAGCGTACAGTGCAGGGGCTGCCTATGAAGAAGCCATTCCTTTCTATGAGGCATTACTGGATAAGGAAGCGAACCCTGAAGAATTATTTGGATTAGGCTTGGCTTATTATCAAACTGGACGTTACTCGGAAGCAGTCACACGTCTTGAGCAGTTGTTAGAAATGGATCCAGATTATTTTTCCGCTTATATGCTTGCGGGGCAAAGCTATGCACAACAAAATGAAGACGACAAAGCGCTAGAGCTTTTCAAAAAAGGTATTGAACGTGATGAGTTCGATAAAGAATTGCAACTAGCGGCAGGGAAATCTGCTTTGAAATTGCAAATGCCACAACAAGCAGAAGAGCATTTAAAAGAAGCGCTTGTTTTAGATCCAGAGTATATCGATGCACTGGTAACACTTGCTTCGGTGTATGAAAATCAGGAAGAAGATGAAGCGTTAATTGACTTGTTGACGTACTCTGAAGCAGATCAATTAGAAATTCCTTTACTTCATGCTTTTCTCGCATACGCCTATGAACGTATAGAAGATTACGAAAAAGCGTATGAAATGTATTTCAGAGCATATGATGGGATGAACGAGGATGCTACTTTCTTAGATCAATATGCACGATTCTTGCTAGAAGAAGGTAAGCGTGATGAAGCGTTATCCATCATTCAGCAGTTGGTAAGAATCGCTCCGCATGAAGAAGAATGGACGGCATACATCGCGCAATCTGAAGAGGAGGGGTAAGATGAAGGCCATGGTTCCTGTAGCTGCCAAGAAAGAATTTTTAAGGTGGTTTTTAAAGCGCTATCGATTAAAGCGGCGGGAATGTGTATGGATTTTAAATTATCTTCTCAGCAACGAACATTTATTAACAAATGTTCATTTTACAAATGAAGCGCATCATTGCCCGCGCGCCATGATCATTTCAACTACAGAAGTGGACAGTATCCCATTTCGCTTCTACAAGGGCAATTTGATGACAGCTGATGCGGAAAAGTCATTTCATGACCTCAGACTGCATCCTGACGAGGATATGTTTATCCAACTGAATTTCAAAAACAGCAACAAATGTCCTGAGTACGCAAGTGTGGCGGAAGAGAATCCTTATTTACCGGAAGATCTTCTAAAGAAAAAGAAAGACCAACAAATAGCGGAAAAGCTGTTAGAGGAAAGTTTCACATTAACGACAAATGACATGTTGCTGAAAAGGATCGACGAAGCGCTAGATAATGGTGACCGTGAGCTGTTTATTAGTCTGACAGCTATGTTGAATGAGATGAAAAAAGATAAAGACGTCAGCCAATGATTTCGCCCTTTGCGGTGGAATCATTGGTTTGCGTTGCGCGATAATATAAGCTAAACTTTACTGGATGATCCAAGGAGGAATGACAATGAACTGGGTTCCAAAAGACGTGGATACGTATATAAATCAGAAAGAATATATTGATACTGTCGTTGTGCCTTTAATAGCTATAGACACACGACCTGACACGATGAAAAACAGCGCTTCTTCTTCTGAATTCTTGATGAATCTGTCGATGTTCATAGAAAAGCAATTTAAAGGGCGTATGATGTTCATGCCGCCTGTTTCGTACACGCAGTCAACTGACTTGCAGCAATTAGCGGATACGTTGTCAAAGGACTTGGAGAAGTCATCCTTTACGCATGTCTTCTATCTAACGACTGATCCTAAGTGGACGAGCGTGACGGTGGAAGGTAAAGTCGTTTGGCTGCCGTCTATCCCTCTAGAAACGATGGACAACCATCTACGTCAAACCATCATGGAAGATCAGCTACGACAAGTTCTGACACACTTTATGGAGAGTTGGAACGTGCAGTGAGAGTCTAACGTGGAGTACTAAAAGTAGAGGATTTGCGTTGCGAAGGCGCATTTGACATAAAAGTGCCACTTCATTTCGTTGTAGAACTTGAAGTCCATCTAGTTTCATGTCATTATCAGTACAGAGACTTTCTAAACACCGTCTGAGAAAGGATACAAGCACTAGTTGGAACTTATTTAAAGGTAGTTCGTCGTTTGTCACCAAATCTTAATATTTGTCGACAAACTTAAGCACCTACTAAAAGCATTATTGAATTTAGTTTCATATTGATATATCATAGATATGTCCTAGTATTACAATTAGCAAAAGAATGTCCGTGGGACTGACTTTGGAGTAAGAGGAGGGAAATTACTGATGAGCAATAAAGTGTCAAGACGCACGTTCCTAAGTTATACACTAATGGGAACTGGTGGGTTCATGGCCTCTGCAATGCTGATGCCGATGATTCGTTTCGCAATTGATCCTGTACTGGCTAGTGCCGGCGGTTCGGATATGATTCCAACACCGCAAAAAGCAGCCGATCTTACAGAAACACCGGTTCGTGTAGACTATACAATCAAAGATCGACAAGATGCATGGTATACTTCTGACGAATCTAACACGGCTTGGGTCTACAAAGAAGGCGACAAAGTCATAGCACTTTCTCCGGTCTGTAAACACTTAGGGTGTACAGTAAACTGGGAAGGCGACGAGCATAAAAACGAGTTTTTCTGCCCTTGTCACGCTGGACGTTACAAAAAAAATGGTGATAACATTCCAGGAACACCACCGCTTGGACCGCTTGATGAGTATGAAGTAGAAGTCATCGACGGATTTGTCTATCTTGGTGCAGTAATACCGAACACATTAGTCTAAAGGGTAAGGGGGTACGAACGCAGTGTTAAATAAAATTTATGATTGGGTGGATGAACGGTTAGATATCACTCCAATTTGGCGAGATATCGCTGACCATGAAGTACCTGAGCACATAAACCCTGCACATCATTTTTCTGCATTCATCTATTGTTTCGGAGGTTTGACGTTTTTCGTAACGGTAATCCAAATCTTGTCTGGTATGTTCCTGACAATGTATTACACACCGGATATTGAAAACGCTTGGAAATCAGTTTTCTACCTTCAAAACGATGTTGCATTCGGTGAACTTGTGCGCGGAATGCACCATTGGGGAGCTTCGTTAGTTATTGTAATGATGTTCCTACATACTTTGCGTGTATTCTTTACAGGGTCTTATAAGAAACCTCGTGAATTGAACTGGATCGTCGGCGTATTGATCTTCGGCGTCATGCTAGGTCTTGGATTCACAGGTTATCTATTGCCTTGGGATATGAAAGCTTTATTTGCAACAAAAGTTGGGATTGAGATTGCCGCGTCAGTACCTTTCATCGGAGAACAGATTAAAATTCTTCTCGCGGGTGATTCCACGATTCTAGGTGCACAGACGTTAACAAGATTCTTCGCGATTCATGTATTTTTCCTACCGGCTGCTTTGCTTGGGTTGCTCGCAGCACACTTTATCATGATCAGAAGACAAGGTATTTCCGGACCACTATAAGAACCAATTTTTTGGTTAGGGTCATCTGAAATTTAAGAAGGAGGGAATAACATGCACCGCGGAAAAGGGATGAAATTTGTCGGGGATTCGCGCATCAAGGCTTCAGGCAAGATGTCGAATACACCCAAAGATTACTCAGAATATCCGGGTAAAACCGAAGCATTCTGGCCAAACTTTCTATTGAAAGAGTGGATGGTTGGAGCGGTTTTCTTAATCGGCTATCTAATCGTTACTCTTGCACACCCGTCACCGCTTGAGCGTCAAGCGGACCCGACGGATACAATGTATATACCGATACCAGACTGGTATTTCTTATTCATGTATCAATTATTAAAATATGAATTTGCATCCGGTCCTTATAACGTGATCGGTGCGATCGTCATTCCAGGATTGGCATTTATGGCATTAATGCTAGTTCCTTTCATGGATACAACAAAAGAAAGACGTCCATTTAAGCGTCCATTGCCAACAGGCTTCATGATTCTTTCATTCTTGGCGATCTTCTACTTGACTTGGGAATCAGTCGAAAACCACGACTGGGAAGCAGCAAAAGTTCAAGGTGCTATTGTGGATGAGGTAGAATATGATGAAACGGCTGAAGGGTATGAGATTTATCAGGGTTCTTCCTGTATTGGCTGTCACGGTGACTCCTTCCAAGGTGGATTGGGCTTACCGTTAACTAACACAGGTATGACAGCTGAAGAAATCGTTGAAATCGCTCATGACGGCCGAGGTTCAATGCCTGCTGGTACATGGGAAGGTTCAGATGAAGATCTTCAAGTACTTGCTGAATTTATAGCTGAGCTAGAAACGAAGTAAGAAAAAAGAGTCAGGAAACTGACTCTTTTTTTCTATATATTTATCCGTAACTATATAATACATAGGAGTAAAATATTTCGGTGAAAGTGGTGATGTTTTTGCGAATGGCATGGGCACAAATCTGGATGATCCTTTCTCATAAATCTTTTTTATGGATCCTTCTTTTCATTAATATATTAGGCTCGGTCTATGGATATGATTGGTATATGTGGCAACTGGAAATCACAGAGCCAAAGTACTGGATATTCGTACCAGATAGTCCTACAGCCACTTTGTTCTTTTGTATCGCTATAATAGGTTGGCTACTCAATCGGAATTTCAAATTGATGGAAGCTCTTGCACTCATTACATTAGTGAAATATGGTTTGTGGGCTGTCGTTATGAATGTATTAACACTTGTTGTGACGGGGTCAATCGGCTGGGTAGGCTGGATGTTGATTGGTTCTCACTTTGCGATGGCATTGCAAGGAATCTTATATTTACCAACATATAAATTTAAGGCTTGGCATATACTCATTGCCTCCATTTGGACACTTCATAATGACGTAATCGACTATGTTTTCGGACAAATGCCGATCTATCATGACCTTACGCAATACAGTCCTCAGATCGGTTATTTCACATTTTGGTTATCTATTGCTTGTATAGCTATTGCGATGTGGAATTATAAGTCAAGGCTAGACCTACAGGCTTTGAAAGCATAGTTAAAAGTTGCAGTAAGCAAGTAAACATTATAAAATTGAGAGTAGAGAGAAAGGGGAGAGATAGACGTGTTCTGGATTTACTTTGGTGTCATTTTATTGCTTCCTATCTATGCGCAATTTAAAGTGAAAAGCACATATAAAAAGTATTCAAAGATTCGTTCTACTTCTGGGATGACCGGTGCTCAAGTAGCGAGACTCATTCTGGATCAAAACGGTTTACATGATGTAAAAGTTGTGGAAAGCCAAGGATTCTTAACGGATCACTATAACCCAATGACAAAAATCGTGGCGTTGTCCACAAGTAACTACCACGAATCATCTGTAGCCGGTACAGCGGTGGCAGCGCACGAAGTGGGCCACGCTATTCAAGACAAAGAAGCTTATTCATTCTTGCGCTTCCGCCACCGATTGGCGCCAGTCGCAAGTTTAACTTCTAATGCATCTTGGGTATTTATCATGATCGGGATCATCTTCTCTAGCATGAACTCTTTGCTAGGGATCGGGATTCTGCTGATGGCAGTTGGGGTGCTATTCCAAATTGTCACATTGCCAGTAGAGTTTAACGCATCGTCACGTGCGATGGATCAAATCGTTCAACTAGGTATCATTCGTAACGATGAAGAACCACAGGCGAAAAAAGTATTGAATGCAGCCGCGATGACATACGTTGCTGCAACAGCAGTGGCAGTACTTGAACTAGTACGTTTGATTTTAATCTTTACAAACCGCGACTAATCAATAAAAAATCCTTCTGCTACACGCAGAAGGATTTTTTTAATCACCGATAGGACGCTTTTGTTCATCTAATGTGAATCCTTCACCCATCACGTCATGTACTTCCATCATGGAGACAAACGCTTCAGGATCTACAGAGGTGATAAGATTTTTCAATCGAATCATTTCATTTTTTCCAACAACGCAATACAGTATTTCGCGATTTTCTTTTGAGAAATGACCGTATCCTTTAAACACTGTCACGCCTCTTTCCATTGAATCGGCAATTTTACTAGCGATTTCATCCGGCGAGTTCGTAACGATGAATGCACCTCTCGCAGAATAGGCTCCTTCTTGTACGAAATCGATGACACGTGCGCCGACGAATAATGCAACCAACGTATACATCATCGAGCGGTAATCTAAATAGACAGCCCATGATAATAAAATGATAGCGGCGTCAAACACAAACATCGTTTTCCCCATCGTCACTCCATATTTCTTATGCACAAGTCTCGCGATAATATCGGAGCCACCTGTCGTCCCACCGCTTCTAAAGATAATACCTAGTCCTACACCGATGAATACACCTGCAAACAGTGCGACTAAAAACAAATCCCCCTCCATATGAATACTCACTTCATATTTCATGAAGATTTTAATGAAGATCGATACTGCCACTGTGCCAATGACGGTATAAATGAAGGAACGTCTGCCGAGCATCTTCCACCCTATTAAAAACATCGGGATATTCAGCAATAAGTTCATTAAAGCAGGGTCCCAATTGAAAGCAAACAGCAAAATCAAGGTAATCCCGGTAAATCCGCCTTCTGCGAGTTCATGTTGGATCGTAAAGTTCACGAGTCCGAAACTAAATAACGCAGCACCCAACATAATCAATAAAATATTTCGTACACGAATTCCAGCGAACAAACACAACACTCCTTCCGTTAATCGATCCTTGGTGTAATTGAGCTTCTTGTTCTATGTAGCTTGTCCCATGTACGCGCGTATTATCATTCGATGATACGTGCAATATACATAGTATGTGCTAAATATTATATTTTGACAATAGCCAAAAGAATGCATACGATAGGAAGGGGAGCTGATTGTGATGACTAAAACGATGGAACAATTGCAACAAGATGTGGACACATACATAACTGGTTTTAAAGAAGGATACTTTCCTCCGATGGAACTGATCGCACGGCTGACAGAAGAGTTAGGAGAGTTATCCCGTGAAGTGCAAGATCGCTACGGTATGAAGAAGAAAAAATCTACTGAAGCTGTACGAACGTTGGAAGAAGAAACAGGTGACCTATTATTCGTCCTCATTTGTTTTGCTAATTCACAACAAATTGATTTATCAGAAGCGCTTGATACGGTATTGACTAAATTCAACACAAGGGATAAAGACCGTTGGACTAAAAAGGAGGAAACAGAATGACGATTAAATTAGCGATAGCAGGTGCACGTGGAAGAATGGGTGGGACTGCTATAGTAGCAGGGACGGAAGCAGTGGATATTGAGATCGTAGCCGTGCTGGATTATAAACATGATGGAGAATACCTACATAATGGAGCCATAACCGATACAAAAGAAGGGATACCGATTTATACATCACTTGCAGCGTTGCATGCTGCACACCACCCGAATGTATTACTCGATGTGACAGATCCTGATGCGGTGTTCGCTAACGCAAGCGAAGCATTGTCGCTAGGTATGAACGTAGTGGTCGGCACGTCGGGATTGACTGCCGAAATGCTCACAGATTTAGAGAACCTTTCTAATGAACAGCAGAAAAGCTGTATTATTGCACCGAACTTCTCGATAGGTGCCGTTCTTATGATGAAATTTGCTCAACAAGCTGCCCGTTATTTAGGAGACGTTGAAATACTTGAAATGCACCATGACCGGAAATTGGATGCACCGTCTGGAACAGCTGTCAAAACGGCTGAGATGATCCGTGAAGTACGTGCAGCCCACATCCAAGGTCACCCAGAAGAACAAGAGACAGTTAAAGGCGCACGCGGGGCAGATATCGAAGGTATGAAGATTCACAGTATTCGTTTACCAGGATTACTCGCACACCAAGAAGTACTACTTGGCGGTGAAGGGGAATTGCTCAAGATCCGTCATGATTCATTCGACCGGAAGTCCTTTATGCCGGGTATACTACTAGCGGTTCGTGAATCTGTTTCTACTCCACGATTCATCTACGGCCTTGAAAAAATTATAGATTAAACTTTTGCAGTGAGGCGGTTTATGTATGCAACAAAGAAAATTAAAAGTAGGTGTCATTTGTTATCCTTCACTTGGAGGATCAGGTGTAGTGGCGACGGAGTTAGGGCTTAAAATGGCGAATAATGGTCATGAAATGCATTATATTACGTCGAGTAAACCGTTTCGTTTTTTGGATATCCATCCGAATATCCATTTTCATGAAGTGACGATTGAAGGATATGCAGTTTTTAAATATCCTCCGTATGACATCGCCCTTGCTAACCGCATCGCGCAAGTCATCGAATCGGAACAGCTGGATTTGCTGCATGTCCACTACGCAGTGCCACACGCGATTTCCGCTATTCTAGCGAAAGATATGGCGCAATCATCTATTGGGATCATCACGACACTACATGGCACCGATGTGACGATTCTGGGTCACGACCCTGCATTAAAAAATACATTGTCTTATGGTATTAATAAATCCGATCGTGTAACGGCTGTCTCGCGTTCGTTACGCAATGAGACGATCGAGTTGTTGCAGCCGACGACCGAAATCCGAACGATTTATAACTTCATCGATGAAGAAAAATATTATCCACGTGAAGTTGGACGACTTCGGGAAGAACTCGGTATTGCGCCAGATGAGAAAGTATTAATCCATATATCTAATTTCCGTAAAGTGAAGCGTATTCCAGACATTATCGAAAGCTTCCGTTTAATTGATCAGCAGCATAAGGCGAAATTGCTGTTAGTCGGTGAAGGTCCTGAGAAATTTGGCTTGGAAGAACTTGTTGAGCACAATGGATTGCAAGACGATATTTTATTCTTAGGAAAACGTGATGATCTACCGGATTTATTATCCCTCAGCGATGTGATGTTATTGCTGTCTGAGAAAGAGGCATTTGGTCTCGTGTTGCTTGAGGCTTTTGCTTGTGGAGTGCCAGCTGTAGCCAATGCGATCGGTGGAATCCCGGAAGTTGTAGAAGATGGAGTCAACGGTTTTTTAGTAGAACTAGGTGATGTACAAGCTGTCGCGGATCGTGTGACACAGTTGCTGAGTGATTCCCACCTGCATCAACAAATGAAGAGAAATGCTAGGCAAACGGTACAAAAAGAATTCAGTTCCGAATCCATCGTAGCGCAATATGAAGAATTATATTATGAAGTGGCGGCGATGAAATGACAACTTCATTTGGTTCAGCGGCAAGCCGGCAAGTAATTAGAGAGTTACACGCAGCAGGCTATGAAGCTGTCTTTGTTGGCGGTGCAGTACGTGACGCCCAGCTCGGTAAAAAACCGTTGGATATAGACATTACGACTTCCGCGACTCCTCATCAAGTCAAAGAAGTATTCAGACATACTATTGATATAGGTATTGAACACGGTACGATCCTCGTGCTCATGCATGGTGAGCCGATTGAAGTGACGACATACCGTACAGGAGCTATATACAGTGAACTTCGTCATTCCGTCCCTTCATTGCAAGCTGATTTGCAACACCGTGACTTTACGATCAATGCGCTCGCTATGACAGTGGACGGAGAATTGATTGATGTAATGGATGGACTAAACGATTTGAAGCAAAAGATTATTCGGTCCGTCGGAAACCCTGAGGAACGTTTAAAAGAAGATCCACTGCGTATTTTCCGTGCCTTGCGCTTTTCCTCCGTCTTGAATTTCGACATCGAGTCCGAGACATTGCAGACGATGAAAACACTAGCTCCTTCATTGCGTCATGTGGCGATAGAACGGATCAAAACAGAAATGGATAAATTGTTTCAGGGGCAGAATCCTTCTCGAGCGTTTCAGTATGGACGTGAAATTGGCTTGCCAGAACGTTTTCCCGAATTATTTTCAGCATTTGAATCATTGGATTGCTATACACCATTTCTTCACGCACGCCATGGCTTCGCGGCAATGCTTGCAGTGACGGACACGACCGCAACGGAACTGGCTAGGTACTTCAAATTGTCTAATGAAGAAAAACGTTTTCTGAAACAGTGTGAAGAAGCCCTTGCTATACGTATACAACGAGCGTTTGATCCATGGGATTTCTATAGCTATCCAGCCGACGTACTGGAAGTAGTAGGGAAAATCTATAGCACACATCATGAAGGTCATGATCTAAGCAATCAGCAAATTGAACAGTATAAAAACCAATTACCGATTTCGCAACGCACAGACTTGGCTTTCACCGGAAACGACTTATTGAAATGGTCTGGAAAAAGCGGTGGCAAATGGACAAGTGATTGGATTATGAAAATTGAACGAGCAGTTGTCTACGGACAAATTGAAAATGACGCACTGGCGATAAAGGAATGGTTTATAAATGAAATCTCCCGTGAAAAGTGAATTATTGAAACGATTGTTTGCTGCACAAGGTGAACCCATATCGGGTCAAGATATTGCCGATGAATTCGGTCTATCGCGCACAGCGATCTGGAAATATATTAAAGAGCTTGAAGAAGAGGGTTACGAAATTGGGTCACAGCGTAAAAAAGGTTATTACTTAATCGATGCACCCGATTTAGTGAATCAAGGGAATATTACCGAATATTTAACGACCGAACGCTATGGTCGAGTCATTAAATATTTCACATCGGTGCCTACTACACAGACCATTGCACATGAAGATGCGCAAAATGGAGCGGAAGATGGCACATTGATTATTGCGGAAGAACAGACAGCCGGCAAAGGACGTTTGGCGAGACCGTGGCAGTCAAAAGCAAATCGGGGTATTTGGATGAGTTTGATTATTCGTCCTGATTTGGCACCTCAATACGCGCCGCAACTGACATTGGTTGCAGCCGTCGCAATTGTTCGTGCGATTGAAGAAGTGGCGGATATTCAGCCGGTTATTAAGTGGCCGAACGATATTTTACTCAACGGCAAAAAAATCACAGGTATCTTGACAGAGCTTCAGTCCGATCCTGATCGTGTCAAAGCGATTATTTTAGGGATGGGGATCAATGCCAATCAGCAGCAGTCTGATTTCCCTGAAGAACTGCAAATGATTGCGACTTCATTACGAATTGAAAAGGGAGAGATGATTGACCGTGCACAATTAGTGGCGGCCATTCTGAAGTACCTCGAGCAATATACAGATTTATATGTCGAAAAAGGATTTGCACCGATTAAAATTTTATGGGAGAGCTATGCTGCGATAACGGGGAAGAGAATTAAAGCTAGCATGGTCCATGAAACAGTTGAAGGGATTGCGCTAGGTATTTCCCATGATGGTATGTTAGAACTACAACTGGCAGATGGTACTGTACGTGGAATTTATTCCGCAGACATCGAAGTTAAGAATTAAAACTATACATAAACTGACTGTTTTGATATAGTGTACGCATAGGGCGGTATCGATTTGAGAGCTGCACCTGTTTGGCAAATGAATTATATACAAGTTCTGCCTTGATCTATTTAGACAGGGACGGAGGAAGCATGATGAAACGCTTACGCAACCCTTCTGTCCAAATTTGGATCAGTAGGGTTTTATTTTTGGTTTTTTTGCCTACCAAACGCCTGCTGAAATCAGACGTAAAGGAGAAGATAAACAATGAAATCTACAACAGATTTTTCGAAAATGAAAGCTAATGGTGAAAAAATCAGTATGTTGACCGCATATGATTATCCGACAGCACAAATTGCAGAACAAGCAGGTATTGATGTACTTCTTGTCGGGGATTCCCTTGGTATGGTCGTGCTAGGCTATGATTCGACTGCACATGTAACGCTCGATGAAATGAGTCACCATGGTAAAGCGGTTCGACGAGGTGCAAAAGATACGTTCGTAATCGTCGATATGCCATTTGGTACGTATCATGGATCGGCTGATACCACTTTACAGAATGCTTTACGTTTATTCCAAGAAACTTCTGCGAATGCACTGAAAGTCGAAGGCAGTGGCGCGGTTATCGATAAAATCAAGTTGATGACGACAGCTGGCATGCCAGTATGTGCACACTTAGGATTGCTTCCGCAGTCAGCTGGAGTTAGTGGTGGATACAAAGTTCAAGGGAAAACGGCTGCTGCAGCTAAACAGTTGATCGATGATGCTAAAGCTTGTGAAGCAGCGGGTGCGTTTATGATTGTACTGGAATGCATTCCTTTCCAATTGGCAAGAGAAGTTGCGGAGGCAGTATCTATTCCTATCATTGGTATCGGTGCGGGTGCTGAAGCAGACGGCCAAGTACTCGTATTCCATGATATGGTGCGCTATGGCAATCATAAATTACCAAAATTCGTCGAAAGTTATGCGGACGTTGGTAAAGATATCGAAGGTGCGATGAGACTGTATAATTTGGCAGTTAAAGATGGATCGTTTCCTTCTGAAAGCCATCGCTTTACGATGAAGGAAGAAGAACTTGAAGCATTGTACGGAGGCAAGACGCTATGAGTACTAGTGCCACCATGCAAATAGTTCGATCGATCGCGGAATTACAAAATATTCTAAACACAAGAAAACGTGAAGGGCGCACTGTAGGTTTCGTACCGACAATGGGTTTCCTTCATGAAGGTCATATGGAATTAGTCAAAGAAGCTAGAAGAGACCATGATATGGTCGTCATGAGTATTTTCGTCAACCCTGCGCAGTTTGGGCCTGGAGAAGATTACGAAGCCTATCCACGCGATGAACAACATGACGCAGAATTGGCTTCCACAGCAGGAGTCGACTATTTATTTATTCCATCTGTTGATGAAATGTATCCTCGTAAAAGCGGCATCAGAATTCTACCTGGAGAACAAGCGTCGCGTCTATGTGGTGCTTCAAGACCAGGACATTTCGACGGGGTATTGAAAGTTCTATTGAAATTATTCAATATCGTCGATCCAGATGAATCGTATTTTGGCATGAAAGATGCGCAACAACTAGCGATTATTGAAACGTTTGTAGAAGACTTCAATCTTCGCACATCGATCACACGTGTACCTACTGTACGTGAAGAAGACGGACTCGCGAAAAGTTCACGTAATGTGCGATTACTTGAACACGAACGAAATGAAGCAAGTGCCATCTATCGTGCACTATCTCAAGGGAAACGCAGTTATTATGAAGGCGTGCCACTTCAAGAAGTAGCGAAGATTGTGCGCAAAGTGATTGAAGAAGAAACATCCGGGACAATTGATTATGTCGAAGTGCTTGCATATCCGTCTTTGGAAGAAAAGATCGACGATACGGATGAAGTAATCTTAGCAGCCGCAGTCCAGTTTACTCACGCAAGATTGATAGATAATATTATTATGTCAACTATAAAGGATGAGAAAAATGTTTAGAATGATGATGAATGGAAAATTACACCGCGCCACTGTAACGGAAGCCAATCTGAATTACGTAGGGAGCATTACAATTGACGGAGCGCTATTAGAGGCTGCGGGGATGTTACCGAATGAGAAAGTGCAGATCGTTAATAATAATAACGGTGCGCGCTTCGAAACGTATATTATCGAAGGAGAGCCAGGCAGTGGAGTAATTTGTGTCAACGGAGCTGCAGCACGTCTTGTGCAGCCGGGTGACATTGTTATCATTCTTTCTTATGCATATGTGTCGGATGAAGAGGCGCGTACGCATCAGCCGACTGTGTTGATAATGGATGAGCAGAATCGTGTGAAGGAAGTAATCACGGAAAAACCAGGCGTCGCTATATTCTAAAGAGTACTGAACCCCCATTTGAGAATTATTAGAATGGGGGTTCAGTTGTAGAAAAAGTAAGCGCAGTGAGGTAGCTTTGTTAATCTTCGTTCCAAATGGGCGCTTTCAAGGGGAGCAATCGTGAGCTGTGCCTTCAGGAAATTGTCTCTAGCTAGAGCTTCTACGCGGAACTACTCCTTAAATTACTTTTATTATTTGTTTGTTCAAAGGGTATATTATTTGGCCACATGCAAGACGTGAGTCGTTGTGGTAAGTGTGATACAATTTGCTTTAGAAACCAAATAGGAAGTTGATGATGGTATGTCTACAAGCAAATATGCAGTTGTCGATTTGGAAACGACTGGTCATTCGCCTTCAAATGGAGATCGGATCATTCAAATTGCGATTGTTTTTATTGAAAATCATAAAATAATAGATACATATATGCGTTACGTGCATCCGCAGCGCCCGATTCCGCCTTTTATTCACCAACTGACATCGATTGGCGATGACGAGGTGAAGGATGCTGCTCCTTTTGAAAAGATTGCGGAAGAAGTGGCGGATTTGCTTGCGGGATGTATTTTTGTCGCGCACAATACAGACTTTGACGTATCCTTTCTACAAAAAGAATTGGTTCGCTGTGGTGTGTCAAAATGGCATGGCAAGACTATTGATACCGTAGAACTAGCGAAGATTATGTATCCTACTTTGCCTGGCTATCGATTGCAGGATATTGCCGAGTCTTTAAATATTTCGTTAAAGCAAGCTCACCGGGCGGATGATGATGCAGAAGCGACTGCATTGTTTTTGTTGAAGGCTATTGAAAAAATTAAAACCTTACCTAAAGAGACGTTGAATCGTATGCATGAGCGTTCATTCGCCATGAAATCGGATGTATCCACATTATTTTATGAAGCGTTAAAGCATGTACGTGGCAAGGAAACGTCTAGCGACTATGCATTATTTCGTGGAATCCCGTATTTGAAATCAAAGCCCACTACTACATCCTGGCCCGAGCCGATAGAATTTCCTGCCGATGATCTGGCGAAAGATCGAGTCATGCAGAAAATTCATCCGTCCTATCACGTTAGGGAAGGTCAAGCCCAGTTAATGGATTTGACGTGGCAAGCTTTTGTTGAAAAGAAGCAAATTGCTGTGGAGATTCCAACTGGCGCTGGCAAGACGATCGGTTATTTAGTGCCTGCTTTAATCCGCGCATATGAAACGAAGCAGCCTGTTGTTATTAGTACGTATACGAACCACTTGGTCGACACACTTGCAGAGGAAGTCCAGAAGCTTGAAAAGGCTTTGCAAATGACGATCCCAACGACTGTCGTTAAAGGTATGGCGAATTATATTTCATTCGGGAAATTTGAGGAGTTACTGCATTTTAATGATGAAGTGTATGACGATTCGATCACGATCATGCAGTTATTGGTTTGGTTAACCGAAACGACTACTGGTGATTTAGATGAGGTCAATGTATCAGGTGGCGGTCAGTTGTTTATCGATCGCATCCGGAAGCGTTCGATGCGCGTGAAGAAAGACGAACGCGTGGCGGACTTTTATACGCATACATTAAATAACTGTCAGCAGTCGATGGTGCTATTGACGAATCATTCAATGTTGGTGAACGACCAGCAACGTTATGATCCGTTGTTTCATTCCATCAGTGGGTTGGTGATCGATGAAGCCCATCAAATGAATCAAGCGGCAATTCGGACGCACCAACAAGTGTTTTCTTATACGAAATGGAAATATGTAATGAGTCAGTTGAACGGCTTAAGTAGCTGCCAACTATTGTTTGATATTCAAGATATCTTAAAGCGATTTCGTTTCAATCATGAACTTTCAACTGAACGGCTTCAGCATTCATTCAATGAATTCATGCTCGCATTTGATGAGTCGATGTTGGTGCTGATGAACTCCAATTCAAACTATGATAATAAACAGTCGACAAGAACGGTGAAGCCATTGTCCAAACGTCTTCGGTCGAATGAAATTTTCGATAAAGTGTTGCGTAAAATGAATGAATATATCGGTGTAACCGAAAACTATGCGATGCCGATTCAAAATTTGCCGAATGAATTGACACTGCATGAGCAAGCAGCGCTCAATGAATGGTTGTATTGGGTCAATGAAATGAAGATCAAAGCTGGTGAGTGGATTGAATTATTTTTGGAGCAGCCAAAATCCAGTACGACCATTTGGATGGAGAAAGACAGCCGAAGTTTGCCTGGCAGTTTACAAATCAAGAAAAGTCCGATCAACGGTTCAGAAGTAATTCGCGATTTTATGGATACATTTGAAGGGGAAGCAGGCGTCGTCTGGACGTCCGGTACGTTAACTGCAGGGCAACAGGACCGCTTTGTACTAGACCAAGCAGGATTGCCCTCCAGCGTGCCGCTGTACACTTTTGATGCCCCAGCGAACTTCTATGAAGGTGCTCATACGATGATTGTGGAAGATATGCCAGATATTCAGCAAGTTTCAAATGAAGAGTACATCGAAGCGGTCGCAGATGCGTTAATCCAAACAGCCGTTGCGATTGAAGGACGCGTGTTTGCGTTGTTCTTGTCTCATGATATGTTGAAGAAGACGCATCAAGCCGTGATCGACAGTGAATCATTACAAGAAGATTATATGTTGATCGCACAAGGCGTCAGCTCGGGAAGCCGTCATAAGTTGCTGAAGACGTTCAAACAGCAAAAGAAAGCCGTTTTATTCGGCACGACAAGCTTCTGGGAAGGTGTGGATGTGCCCAGTGAACAATTATCCGCGGTAGTGGTCGTTCGTTTACCGTTTACATCACCTGAGGAACCTCTATTTAAAGCTCGTTCAGAAGCTCTAGTGGCGGAACGTAAAAATGCATTCCTCGATCTTGGTTTACCGGAAGCTATATTGCGTTTCAGACAGGGATTCGGTAGATTGATTCGTTCATCAGACGAACAGGGATTCTTCATCATATTGGATCGACGTATTGATACGAAATCCTACGGTACAACCTTTTTACAGGCTTTACCTAAATCATCGGTGAAAAAAGTATCTTTAGAAGGTCTAGTTAAGGAGATCGAAAATTGTTATAATGATGGATGTACGAATAGAAAGCAGGTTAGAAAATGAATCGAAAACAATCAGCGGTTCATTCGATAGGAAGTGGCACTTTTGCTCAATTGGATTAAGTTTCTATTCCTATTTTTACTTGCGCTCGGGTTCACAATTACTTTTATCGTTTTCTATCAAGCGGGGAAGCCGTTTGCTGAATCTGAAAAAGTAGTAAAAGAAGCCGTATTAGCAAATAATGTTCTGGAAAAAGTAGAAAAAATGGATCATTATCATGGGAAAACGTCATGGATTACCGTCTATGGCACAGATAAAAATGATCATGAAAAAATCATCTTCGTGGAAGAAGAAACGACGAAGATTCTGAAAGCTGTTTCAATTAAAGATGGTATTACAAAGCAAAAAGCCAAGGACATCGTAAAAAAAGAGGAAAACGTAAAAAAGATCCTCAATGCCGCATTAGGCATGGAAAATGACACTCCGTTTTGGGAAGTGAGTTATCTGGATGACGAGGATTTCTTACACTACGCGTATCTGAATTTTGTAGATGGAAAATGGTTAAAGCGAATTTCAAAACTATAGAAAAATGGATTAGGACTAAAAGGGAGCGGTCAATTTGAAAAAGCAATTAGCGTCCAGAGTAAATACTTTATCACCATCTACAACATTAGCGATTACAGCGAAGGCGAAAGAAATGAAGGTTGCCGGCATCGATGTGATCGGACTCGGAGCTGGTGAACCGGATTATAATACGCCTAAAAACATCTTAGAAGCAGCGTATCAATCAATGAAGGATGGCAAGACGAAATATACTCCGGCCGGTGGTCTTCCGCAACTAAAGGATGCCGTAATTGACAAATTGAAAAGAGACCAAGGATTGGATTATACGCGCAAGGAAGTGTTAGTGGGAATTGGAGCGAAGCATGTGCTCTATACACTTTTCCAAGTGCTGCTTAATAAAGGCGACGAAGTGATTATCCCTTCGCCATTTTGGGTGAGTTATCCTGAACAAGTGAAGCTCGCAGAAGGTACACCTGTCTTCGTTGAAGGAACAGCTGCAGAGCAGTTCAAAGTATCAGCCAAGCAAATTAAAGAAGCCATTACGGATCAGACAAAAGCGGTCATCATTAACTCACCGGGTAATCCAACGGGTATGATCTATTCGAAAGAAGAACTCACAGCGATTGCGGATGTTTGCCGTGAAAAAGATGTATGGATCATTTCAGATGAAATTTATGAGAAGCTTGTTTATGATGGTAAAGAACATGTATCGATTGCACAGCTATCAGACGATGCAAAAGATCGTACATTCATTATTAATGGTGTATCGAAATCCCATTCTATGACGGGCTGGAGAATAGGATATATCGCAGGCGATGAAGAAGTAGTAAGCGCGATGACGAATCTTGCAAGCCATTCTACATCTAATCCAACGACGACTTCGCAATATGCAGCAATTGAAGCATATAACGGACCTCAAGACACTGTAGAAGTCATGCGAAAAGACTTTGAATCCCGTTTGAATCAGGCGTACCCTAAACTTGCTGCTATCCCAGGTTTTGATGTATTAAAGCCACAAGGCGCATTCTATTTATTGCCAGACGTACAAGAAGCAGTTAAGAAAACGGGTTACGCAAACGTAGATGATTTCGCACAAGCATTACTGACAGAAGCTAAAGTAGCTGTCATTCCAGGCACTGGATTTGGTTCTGATACTACGATCCGTCTTTCTTATGCCACTTCGATCGATCAGTTGGAAGAAGGAATTGCACGTATTGATCAATTTGTAAGAGATCATTGGAAAGCGTAAAACAGAAGCAACTGACAAGTTGCTGATGAGAGGAAGTTTCAACTATGCAACAAGATGAGCGGCTGAAAATTTGGATGGAGCAGGGAAATGTGTCTATTTCTCAGCTCTTTTTTCAACATTATAAACAACTGCTGATTTCAGATAGTGACGCCATGGTATTATTGCATTTAATCGCATTTCAGGAAGCGGGGAACTATTTCCCGACCCCTACCGATATTGCGAATCGTATGCAACTACAAGAGAAAGAGGTAACGAATTGCCTACAACGTATGATGCAAAAAGGATTATTTTCTATTGAGCAAAGTACCGATGAAAATAAAGTATTGCATGAGCAATTTTCTTTTTATCCGTTATGGAGTCGATTGATCGATGAAGTCGAAAAACAGTCGATGGAAACCGAAGAAGAAGTAGTCAAGCAAGAAGAGGGAGAAATCTTCTCGTTGTTCGAGCAAGAATTCGGCCGCTTCTTGTCCCCTATGGAATTTGAAACCATCGGGATGTGGATTGATAAAGATGGCCATTCAACGGAAATCATTCGCGCGGCATTAAGAGAAGCCGTATTAGCACAGAAAATGAGTTTGCGCTATATAGACCGAATTCTATTTGAATGGAAAAAGAAAAACGTTAAAACGATGCGCGATGTAGAAAAACAAACTAAAGCGTTTCGACCAACAACGGTAGCGACCACACCGCAGTTGAATGCGGCGATTAAAGATGTGCCTTTCTATAATTGGCTCGAAGAACGGGAGTAGGTGAAACCATGCTGACAAAAACACAGTGGCAAACATGCCTGCAAACGTTCGATGAGATGTTTCCTGAAGCGCATTGTGAACTCGTTCATAAGAATGCCTTTGAATTACTGATTGCGACCTTATTATCCGCTCAATGTACGGACGTATTAGTCAACCGGGTGACTGCAGAACTGTTTAAGAAGTATAAAACACCGGAAGATTATTTGGCCGTACCCATTGAGGAATTACAGCAAGATATACGTTCGATCGGTTTGTTCCGAAATAAATCAAAAAACATCCAAGCGCTTAGCCTCCGATTGATTGAAGAGTTTGGTGGAGAAGTACCTCCTAATCGAGATGTCATGATGACATTGCCGGGCGTGGGTAGGAAAACAGCCAATGTCGTCGTGTCGAATGCGTTCGGCGTGCCGGCATTAGCTGTCGATACACATGTCGAACGTGTAGCAAAAAGACTAGGTATGAATCGCTGGAAAGATCGTCCGATTGATGTAGAAGAAAAAATTATGCGTTGGACGCCAATGGAAAAGTGGACACAGACTCATCATCAAGTGATTTTCTTCGGTCGCTATCATTGCAAAGCGCAAAATCCCAACTGTCCAGAGTGTCCGTTACTGGATTTATGCCGCGAAGGCCAAAAAAGGATGAAAGCGAAATGACCTACGAACAATTAAAGGAAAACGTACAGCAAGTACTCGATATATGGGAACAGCAAAAGCCTGAGGTGGAAAAAGCATACGCTGTAAATGATTCGCGTAAATTGGATGTAATACAGCCGGCCATCATTCAGCTCGAGTTGTTAATCGAGCAAAGTGAACAGGTGGAAAATCCTCACACAGGTAAACTGCATCACGTACTTGCACCAAATAATTACGAGGAACGAATTGAATTCATCAAACATCAAAAAAGCAGTCATTATGCTGTCATTCAATTGACCATGTTATATGATGAAATGAAAAAGAAAGCAGCGCGATTACGCGTTCAACACTAAATAAAAAGAGCGATTCTACACGTAGTTTGCGTGTAAAATCGCTCTTTTTTAATTGGAAGAGGAATCAGATGACGTATCGCCGCCATCATTAGAGTTTTGTCCTTGTCCTTGTCCTGGATTGCTTTGATTACCTTGGTTCCCCTGATTTCCTTGACCTTGGTTAGACTGGCCTTGCCCTTGACCTTGGCCTTGATTCGGATTCTGGTCTTGGTTGTTCTGGTCATTAGTGGAGTTATTGCCATCTTGATTGTTCGAATCGTCTTGATCCGATTGACCTGGTTCTTCATTATCGGATTCATTGTCGTTATCTGAGTCAGTATCTGATGGCTCATCTTCATTATTATTTTGATCATCTGAATTTTCATCGGGTTCAACGATCGGTTCGTCTTCAATGACTGGTTCATCAGCACCTTTGATCAAAAGGGAAGTGGTAGCCGAACCACTTGTATAGCCACCCATGTTGGCACTTACATGGAATGTGTAATTCTTACCGTATTCCACGCCAGAGTATGTCGTTTGTTTATCAGAAGTCGTCGTGATGTTTTGTGCACCACCACCGTCAACAGAGACACTGACGTTGAATGTAGGGCTTCCGAGACTGCTGTATTTATTCGGCACATCGTAATTCCATTGTAATTGAACCGCATTGGAATTCGCATCGAAATGTGCAGTCAATCCATCCGGACTTGGAATGGAAATTTTTTCAGGAATCGACGCTTTTTTGGGTAATGTACCTCGGACAAATAATTCATTACTGACGTTATTACTGTACGTAAATGAACTGGCAAGCATGATAGGGTCGCTACCTTTGACAATTGCCGCTTCTTCGACTGAGTCTGGTTGAACGAATGTACCTGGGTCTTTTGCGATGCTACTCATAACAGTTCTGAAAAGATTTTGTGGTACATAGCGTCCTTGGTCATACGTTTTAATCGGAGAGAAATCTCCGTAACCGCCCCATGTAGAAATGGTGTACTCAGTTGTATAACCTGTGAACCATGTATCGGGTACATAGTGACTTTCCATATTATCTTTTTTCATTTTTTCAGCAGAATAATTGGTTGTACCTGTTTTTCCGGCAATATCCATATTGTCGATATTTGCTCGTCTTCCTGTCGCTTTATACTCGGTAAGTACATCACGCAATACATCTGTAATCATGTAAGCTGTGGAATCTTTCATTGCGGTTACAGGGTCCGGACGTAAATTCTTTTCTGTTTTGCCGTCACGCAAAATTAGCTTTTTCACAGCATGGGGTTTTGTGTAAATACCACCATTACCGAAAGCGGCATAAGCACCCGCCATTTGCACTGTTGAGAATTCTTCCCCGCCACCAAGTGCATTGTTTGAATTTATCGCATCATACGTAAACCCAAGTTTCTTAGCAAAGGCTTCAGCTTTCTTCGGTCCTACCTCTTCAAAGGTCTTCACTGCAGGTATGTTTCTGGACCAATACAGTGCCTGCCGCATAGTTAATGTTCCAAGGAAATCACCATCTGCGTTACCGATGGATTTACCTGAATCTGTATAGCTGTAAGGTTCATCTACTACCTTTTGACCTGTGGACCAATCTAGTTCTTCAATTGCTGGGCCATACGATAAAATGGGCTTAATACTAGAACCTGGTGCACGTTTGATTTCAGCAAAATTCAAGTTTCGTCCCGAATAATTCCGTCCGCCGCCAATAGCAACAATCGCACTTGTTTTTGTATCCAACACCGTCATACCGGCTTCCATTTCATCTGATTCATAATAGCTTGGATCATTGATTGCGGCTTCTACTGTTTCTTGTACTTTCGGATCCAAAGCAGTTTGTACGGTAACTCCTTCAGATAGAAGATCGGTGAAACCAGCTTCTTCGATTTCATCCAATACCGCATCTACATACGCAGGATATTTGCCGAACACTTCACGGTCTTCTTCAGCCAATAGAGTAGAAGTGACTGGAACTTTTTTTGCTTCATTCATTTCAGCGGTGGAAATTTTGCCGTGACGTTCCATCAGTGTGAGAACAATATTCCGGCGCTTTTCTGCACGTTCTGGATGTTTAAACGGATTATAGCCGTTTGGAGACTGTGGCATGCCTGCTAGCATGGCCATTTCAGGTAAGTTTAGTTCGTCTACTTTTTTACCGAAGAAGAAATTTGCACCTGTGCCGATCCCGTAGCGTGTACCGGACATGAGAACTTTATTGAAGTACATCTCGAAAATTTCTTCTTTTGTATATTCTTTTTCTAATTTGTGCGCAAGCCAAGCTTCTTGTGCTTTCCGTTTCAATGTTTTTTCATTTTTCAAGAATGAATTTTTGATGACTTGCTGTGTTAATGTGGATGCACCTTGAGAACCAAATCCGCTACGGAAGTTGGCAATAACGGCGCCGCCAAGACGATAAAAATCGATTCCACCATGTTTGAAGAAACGAATGTCTTCGGTAGCTAGTATCGCATCTTTCATTTGTTCTGGAATTTCCTCATACGGCACAAATTCCCGTTTCTCTGCACCGAACTTCATGAATATATCGCCGTCTTTTGTTAGGAAGTTAGAGGTGAGGGGATCTTTCAGTAACTCTTCATCTAAGTCAGGTGCTGTACTTGCGTAATAAGCAAATAAGGAAGCTCCGCCAACTAGCACTAAAAGGAAAAGGGCTGCGATACCTAGAAGAATCTTCTTCCATAGTTCGTTAGGAAGCTTTTTCTGAGGACGCTTTGGTTGCTCCGTCACTTGTCTCTTTCTTCTTTCCGTTCTCGAGTTTATGTTATCACTCATCATATTTCCTGCCTTTCGCTTTCATTAATCTTTCTTGTGCTTGATCCAATCCGCCACGGCTTGTATATAATCTAGCCGAGGGTGAAAACCGGTATTGATTTCGATCGATCGTTCTTCTATTTCAGATAACGTAATGGACTTCCTTCCGCCATCTTCCATGCGTTGCCATAAAGGATAAAATTCCTCGAAAGGCAGTAAGAAATATCGATCCAATACTGTGAAATTGACAATAAAAAAAGCAAGTCCGGATTGGTCGATTACTTGCTTCATATGCTGCACTTGATGCAAATGAATATTTTGCAGTGGCAATGAAGTTTTATTTTTCGTTTCCTTTGCTTCAAAATCCACATAATATCCATTCCATACCCCATTATAGTCCGTTGTCGAAGGTGTACGGAAATACGCTTCTGTGATCACCGCAGCACTTCTTGCAGGATAGCGGACATTGACGATTTGTATGGGAACCGGCTTTTTATGGATGACGGCAAGACCATGTGCCAAATAGTATTCATTTGTGTCGTTGAGTTCGTCTTCTAATGATTTACCCCGATTACTAAAGGAGTAGTCATACGTTTTCTTTTTCGTAGAAGACACGGAAGGATTGAACTTTTTTCCGTTTGGATAACGTATCGCCAATGTGACCACCTCGTACTCTACATCATATCATACCGACTATTAGACGAGTTACCAAAAAGAAAGTTTCCCATGCGTTGAAAGTAGTCAAATTGGTGACGGCTTGGAATGTTTGTTCGTAGAAAGTGGAGCTGTAGTTGAATATCTGATAAAATGAAGGATAAGGTGTTTTATTACAATGAATACTAAAGGAGTTTTATATACATGAGCAAGATAGAAGACACAAAGTTATTGCTGACGATTTGTGATGAATGTGAACAGCGATTTTATCATATGAGAGAGACGGATCATGAACCGGATTTCTTTGAAGAAGTGAAGCCGTATGCCGACGTTAGCCATCAGGCGATTGCGCAGTGGGCCGAAGAGATGAAGGTGTGGATACAAAAGGAAAAGCCACGCTATGTGCATGAAGTGCAAGTGGATTCTTTAAAAGATTCCATGACTCAATTCGTCGTACAGTCTTTCTACAAAAAGACTGGAAAGAAGCGTTTTATTCTATCGATCCGCGCAGCACGCTATACTTTGCAAACGGTTTTGGACGCAATGAACGCAGACCGAGAAGAGGACGATGTGAATGAATAAACGAAGTATAGCCGATATCATTCAAGAACTATTCGCGGACTCACGCTTTGGCCCGAATATCGCCTACATTGAAACGCTTAAAGAGCAAGAGGCCGTTATGGCAGAGTTTCCTCCCGTATTGCATGCATCGATTCGTAAAGCACTGGCAACGAAGGGGATCTCGCAGTTATACAGTCACCAGCGACAAGCATTTGACAAAGTGCGTGAAGGTCATTCAATTACGGCGATAACTCCGACAGCTTCAGGGAAATCATTATGCTACCACTTGCCGGTATTGCAGTCGATTTTAGATGATCCATCTTCGCGTGCGCTGTATTTATTTCCGACGAAAGCATTGGCTCAAGATCAGCTAGCAGATTTGCATGATTTGATTGAAGCGAGTGGCGAAACGATTTTAAGTCATACCTACGACGGAGATACGGCACCTGGCTTGCGGACCAAAGTGAGAAAATCGGGACATATTATTTTAACGAATCCGGATATGCTTCACTCTGCCATATTACCTCACCATACGAAATGGATTTCATTGTTTGAGAACTTGAAATATATCGTGGTCGATGAACTCCATACATATAAAGGTGTGTTTGGCAGTCACGTGGCGCATGTGTTAAGACGATTACAACGTATTTGTCGGTTTTACGGAAGTGACCCCATTTTTATTTGTACGTCCGCAACAATCTCAAATGCTAAGGAATTGGCAGATAATCTGACGAATAAAGATATGGTGTTGATTGACCAAAACGGAGCACCACGCGGCAAGAAACATTTTGTTTTTTATAATCCGCCAATCGTCCACGATGTGTTTGGTATACGGAGAAGTGCAGTGCTTGAAGTCCGAGACTTGGGTGCATTTTTATATCAAAAGCATATTCAGACGATCATTTTTGCGAGAAGTCGAGTGCGTGTGGAAATGCTCGTGACGTATATGAAAGAATTAACAAAGAAAAAATTATTCGATAAAACGGTCATGGGCTATCGTGGCGGCTATTTACCATCAGAACGTAGAACGATCGAGAGTGGATTGAAAAGTGGGGATATTCGTACTGTTGTCAGCACAAACGCTTTGGAACTGGGTATTGATATCGGGCAGTTGCAAGCGTGTATCATGACAGGTTACCCGGGAAATATTGCGAGTGCATTGCAACAAGCAGGTCGGGCGGGTAGACGCCAGGAAGACGCCCTCATCATCTATGTAGCACAATCGATGCCGCTTGATCAATATATTATTCAACACCCGCAATACTTGCTCGGACGGCAGCCAGAAGAAATTCATATTCATCCCGATAATATGTTAATTTTAATGGATCATTTAAAATGTGCTTCATTCGAACTGCCATTTAGCTCTACTGAGACGTATGGTGAATTTGAAGTACAGGAACTACTGGCGTTTTTGCAAAGTGAAGGTGTTTTGTTACAAACATCAGATAAATGGCATTGGATGACCGATCGTTTTCCGGCTGGAGAAATCAGTTTACGTTCTGCTTCTCAAGAAAACGTCATCATCATTGACCAATCATTCCCGAAAGAAACGCGTGTCATTGGCGAGATGGACCGCTTTAGTGCGATGACGTTGTTGCATGAAGAAGCGATCTATTTACATCAAGGAACGCAGTATCAAGTAGAAGAACTGGATTGGGAAGAAAAGAAAGCGTACGTGACCGTCGTCGATGTCGATTATTTCACCGATGCAAATCTTGCAGTAGAATTGAAAGTCATCAATGAAGACAAGCGAATGGAAGATGGAGAGCGGACGCTAGCTTATGGAGACTTAGCGGTACTCGCCATACCGACAATCTTTAAGAAAATTAAATTTGATACGCATGACAATATTGGTTCAGGTCCGATCTCGTTGCCTGCTGAAGAAATGCATACGTCAGGCACGTGGTTAACGTTCGATGTGCCTGAAGGCTGGGAGAAATCCGATTTGACTGACGCGATGACGGCTGCAGCGTATGCAATCCAATCGTTGGTACCGCTATTCATCAAATGTGACCGCAGTGATATCCATGTCGTACCGCAAGTGAAAGCCATTCATATGGAGCGGCCGACATTCTTTATTTATGATAGTTATCCAGGTGGGATTGGGTTGAGCGAGAATATTTACAGCCGCTGGAGAGATTTGTTGATGCTTGCAGCCGATCATGTGGCGGAATGTCGTTGTGAATACGGATGTCCCGTTTGTATTGGAGCGCAAGAAGCAGGGCAGACAAACAACAAACATCGAGCGCATAGCTTGCTAGCAGAATTGGCAAAATAATTACGAGTCGAAGCGAAGCACTTCGACTCGTTTTTTTGTGGAAATAAATAGTAGCTAAGTGCATCAGAAACTTCCAAAAAAATACTGGCACTCTATCGAAATGGGTGTATATTCTGGTAGTATGAATATGTACAACTATCAGACTATTACAGTGGGGGGTAAAAAGATGAATAAAAGAAAAGTGCATAGGTTTGGTGCAACATTTGCGGTTGCTAGCGCGATTGTATTGGCGGGAGGTTCCGTCAGTGCGGCAGAGCAATGGTATACCGATGTATCAAAAGACAACACCCATTATGAAGCCATTAAAGCGTTGACGGATCAACAAGTCATTCGTGGCTATTCGGAAAATCTGTTCAAGCCTGGGCATTCAATCGAGCGTCGTCACGCAGCATTAATTTTGGCAAAGTTAGGGGACTTTGAAGAACCAACGAATGTGGCGGATGTATTAAAAAAGTTTAAAGATATTTCTGGTGATAGTTTCTACGCAAAAGAAATGGCTACTCTAGCAAATGCGAATGTATTTAAAGGGGATTCAAATGGGAATTTCAAACCAACAGCCGCTCTTACACGTCAACAAATGGCGAACGTACTAGTGAATGCCTTGGATCTTGAGAAATACGATACAGGTGAGAAAGTAACAATCAATTTATCAAATGTAGGCGAGTCACATAGAAGAGGTGTACAAATCCTTGCCAATCTTGGATTGACGGATCAACTAAATGATTTCAGGCCAAATGAGCCCGTTACACGGGGCGCATTCTCGTCATTCATTCATCGGGCCAATCAGCTACAAGCAAGCGATTTTACATTATCATTGATGCATATGAATGATACGCATGCACGCGTTGCGGAAATGCCGAAAGTTATAACCGCTATTAAAGAAGTTCGAAATGACAAGCCAGATGCCTTGCTTCTCCATGGCGGAGATGTGTTCTCGGGAACATTATACTTCTCAGAGTTTGGAGGACAAGCCGATCTAGAACTGATGAATTTAATGGGTCTGGATGCCATGGTATTTGGGAATCATGAATTTGATTTAGGTGATAGTAAAAATGGTCACCAATCACTAGCGAATTTTGTGAAAGGTGCTAATTTCCCTGTAATCGGTGCCAATATAGATTTCTCTAAGGACCCCCATCTGAAAAATCTAGTAAGTGAAACAGAATTTACGAGTACGCCAGCACTAGGAGAAATTCATAAAGGATTAATTAAAGAAGTGAACGGTGAAAAGGTTGGAATCTTTGGATTGACGACTGAAAGCACAGCATTCGTCGCAAGTCCAGGAGCCGTAGAGTTCTTGGATTATAAAGAATCAGCTGAAAAAGCCGTAGCGTACTTTGAGAGCCAAGGCATCAATAAAATCATTTCCATAAATCATCTAGGTTTTGACAGTGATCCATCTGTTGGGAATGACTTACTTCTAGCCCAAGCAGTTGAAGGTATCGATATTATCGTGGGCGGGCATTCACATACGAAACTGTCAGAACCGGTACTGGTCGATAATAATGCAAGTGGGGAAAGCAAAGATCCTACAGTCATAGTTCAAGCTGATCAATATTTGACTCATTTAGGAACGTTAGACGTACAATTTGATGATCGAGGTGTCATAACAGGACATGCTGGTGAATTAATTAGCCTACAGGACAAAGAGAATGACACAGAAGCAGCGGAAGCACTTCTCAAATATTCCGGAAAAATCGATGAAACGTTTGGCAAAGAAATCGGTGCAACGTTAGAAGTGGATCTGCCAAATCCAAGAAGTCGTGGAGATGAGAATCCAACAGAAAGTGTTCGTGCGAATGAAACCGCACTTGGTAACTTAATAACGGATGGAATGCTAGAAAAAGCAAAAGAATACGATCCGAACACCGTAATTGCCCTGCAAAACGGTGGAGGAATTCGCAACCATTTGAATAAAGGACAGGTTACGGTTGGAGAAGTAATTGAAGTACTTCCATTCGGTAATACATTATCTCTTGTTACACTGACAGGTGCAGAAATTAAAAACACGCTTGAGCATAGTGTGCGGAACTCACCTAATGAAGATGGCGGTTTCTTGCATATGTCAGGCATGAAAATGACATTCGATAGCAGTAAAGAAGTGAGCAAACGCATTCAGACTATGCAAGTAAAAGTGAATGGTGAATTCGAAGATGTAGACATGGATAAAGAATACGTGATCACAACAAATGCCTTTACTGCGAGAGGCGGAGATGGTTTTGAAGTGCTTGGAGAAGCCTATGCAGATGGCCGAGTGACTGATCTTGGTTTGGATGATTGGGTGAACTTGCGCGATCACATGATCAAGCTTGGAACAGTCAAGCCTGAGATTGAAGGTCGAATTATTGATTTGAATACGTAATGTGTTTTCACTGAAAAGAGTTGAAGCGTAAACGAACGGGTTCGGAACATGAGGAGAAAACGTTAAAAAGTATAGCCAATGAGGACGCAATTCGCATAGGAATTAGCGTCCTTTTTTGACGTTGCATTAACACTTTGATGCTACATATTGGTGATTGGGTACCGCGATTGACATAAGAATTAACAAGGGCATATAAATTTATATGTCCTTGTTAATTGACGATTGAAATAGTTTTTAATAGTTCTGAAATAATTAAAAATGTTGGAGGGGACAAAGTATTTTGTGATAAAGTAGATCATAAGAGGATGGCTTGTTCAACGAACTACGCCATGCAAAGTTGAAAAGGGTGGATGTCTTGTTACATGTTTTCTTGGGAGTAATGATTTGTATATCACTTATTTTTCTTTTTCTCGGGCTAAAGAGAAAATCCAGATTAACTATATTTTTTGGCGTTATTGCTTTTATTGCGCCCTTACTTTATTTTGGTTTCAGAAATTGGATAATTTTGTTGCCCTTAGTTCCGGTAGTATCATTTGTAGTTTCAGATTTACTAATTAAACAAAGGAATTCTGCATAAAAGTAATAAGTTTTGCTGTAGGTATTCGATTAAATAATGGGCGTGATTGCTTGGCATAGTATTCTTCAAACAGACTAAATGGTATAAGTTAGGGGGAGTGACAATGCCTAAAGTTAAAATTAATCCATTCATACTTTTAGCCTTAACTTTTACCTCCATAACGTGGGCATTGTATGCTTATAGAAGTTATTCTAATCAAGAAATAGCATATGGAATTATATTCACATCGCTATCAATAATTTTTATCAGTTTAGTAATTTGGGGATTCGTTAGAAATAAGAAAGTTGATTCCACAGGTTAACGAATCGAGAGCGTTTCCTGCACAAGAGTTGCACTCTAGATTGGTTTAATGAGCCGGGTTGTCTATTTAACTATAAGGGAGATGTTACGAATGAATAAAAATGTATGTCCGAAATGTAATGGTACTGAATTTAGTGAAGGTACGGATTTTATGGCAGTGAAGCCACTAGACAAAAAGTTATCACTAGGATCGAATAAAATATTGACCTTCTGCCTGAATTGCGGAGAGGTTGTGTCTACAAGGATTGAAGACCCAAGTAAATTTCGGGAGTGAATTGTAATTTTTCTCACTCTTCCCATCAAAAGTGTGCAGTTCTTGAACAGGGATTTGCGCCTGTTAAGAAAACGGGCCAAGATTATTGAATAAGCAGATTATGTCTATCATTAGAACGAGTATAGTGCCAATCCTTGTTTTGGTTGGCACTATTATTGTATAGATTGAGAGACATTTAAAACAAAAGCTTGTATTTCTATTTTCTACATACATCAAGATATTATTTTGTTGGTTGGATGTACGGAACAATTGGTGCAGTTACTCCTACAGATGCTCCTCGAATAAAGTCTTTCCCTAGTAATTCATTAAAGCTTTCTGTTCGGCCTGTTAGCATAATACCCAGTATAGTAACCTCGTTAAATGGTTTGTTTTCATTCTCTTCAATATATTTTTTGATTTCTTCCATTGATCCTCTTTCATCATATTTTTTAAGATTTTCAATAAACATGTCGAAGGATTCCTTTGAAAGCTCAGAATCTGCATAACCATAAACGGGTAAACCTGAAGGGCCCAGAGCTTCATCGGTAATTTTCGACGTCATATAAAGCCAAGCTACGTTTAAATTTTGAGGTATGTTTTCACGTACTTGTTCCATTGTTAAAGGTTCCTTAAATGAGATTGCTACTTCAGCTACATGATTTTTCAATTGAACAACATCTTCGAGTTGATTTTGAACCCCATCGTAATATTCTTTAATAGCCGGATGATAAAATGTTGCCACTTTTTGTTTCGTTTGTTTATCGTATTCATAATTATTATTCCCACTTGAGTGAAAGCCAGGAATTAGTTCATTATGGTCAATAGAAGCACCAAACCACGAATAAGAGCTCGTTAATATACTCCAAGGGATTAGATAACCATCTATATTTTTTGAACGATTTGTAATAATATTGCCGCCAAACATTGAAGAATTAGCTGTTACCTGAGAATCAATACCCACATTTGGTTGAGATATATCGTGTTGTAAAAATAGCCTTTCGTGTAATCGCATGGTGTTTTGAGCGGATAAATAATTCCCGAATCTGTTGAAAGCAAATAGTAAAACGACGCAAACTGCTATCGAAATAATAGTAATAGTAACCCAATGTTTTAATTTCGCTTTTTTTAATGCTTTTTGAATCGATGAATCCATGCCATGATCCCTCCAACTTCCGTCTGAATTGTTTTTCTTGCCCTGTATAATTTTTTCTTTACATTATCTACTTGCAAATGAAGCAATTGGGCGATTTCCTCGTACGATAAATCGTAATAATATTTCAATACAAAAATTTCCCGATGCTCCGCTTTTACATTTTTCAACAAATACATAATTTCATCTTGATTGAAAAGCTGTTCAAAATCCGCATTACCACTTGTTAGTTTTGCTTGAATTTCATCGGAAAGCGGTACGTTATGTTGAAATTTTTTTCGCTTTAAATCAATAAACTCATTAAGGGCAACTCGGTAAAACCACGGGCGAATATTCTTTTCGTCCAAGTCACTTAGCATTGAATAAATTTTATAAAATGTATTTTGAATAATGTCTTCTGCATCTTCCTTTGATGCCCCTTTTGAGCGTAAAAATAGAAACACTTCCTCTCCAACTTGAATTAGATAGGAGGTGAACGCGTCTTTTTGATTCATATTTTCCCCCCTCATTAATACAACGATTGGGATGTTGAAAAAGTAGACAAGATAAATTTTATTTTAAAAAAGCTGTATAAATATTTAGAAGTTTGAATTTGTCGCATCAACCATATGGTTAGTATCCGTACAATTATTTATTCTAAATGAGATCTTTTATAATAATTCTAAACTATTATAATATTAGTTGCGATAAACCGTATAATAAATGTCATGTATATTTGGTATTAAGGTTTAATTCGTTATTCAAAAATCGGGTGCGATTGTTAAATAAAGATAGCGCCGCTAAAGGGCCATTCTGAGAATTAAGGTACTTAAAAGGAATTATATATTTTAAGAGGTGAAAAAATGAAAAAAGGATTGGGAGCAGGCTTGGAAATGATTCGTATCGCATTTATATTATTAGTTATTGGAGGTTTATTAAGTGGCCTTGTGAAATTAATCTATATAGGCTTTGGACTAAAGGTAGATGATTCTAATGGTGCTTGGCTAGTAGGGGTATCTATTCTATTCATTCTTTTTGTTTTGTATAGAAACAAACTGCAGTTCTCTGGATTTTACAAAGGCGACGAAAATGTAAAACTATCAAAAAGAATGAGCATCATTCTAGTTTCAAGCTCTATAATAATGTTAATTATTGCTCCCATTATCCGTTAGCGGGGGCGATTCTATAATAAGGATTGTGCCGTTAAAGGGCCAAATTGCGGAGGATAAAAAGGCTGAAAAACTATGAGAAAACAGGGTTTATGAGGTGTTGTACAGTGGTTCATCAGATGGGATTATATGGCGAATACTTTCAAGCGATTAGAGAAGGAAAAAAGACAGTAGAAGTTCGATTGAACGATGAAAAGAGAAGGCAAATCAAAGTCGGGGATGTAATAGAATTTATTCAGGTTCCACAACAAGACGAATTTCTAAAAGTACAGGTAATAAATCTTGAAATTTATGATACCTTTGAAGAGATGTACAATGACATTCCCCTTAAAGGTTTTGATTGCGAAGGCTGGACGATAAAAGAAATGATAGATGGAACGTATGAAATATACACCCCCGAGCAAGAAAAGGAATGGGGAACTTTAGCAATTACGATGGAGTATTAAGTGTGAATTATTGAGCTAACGGGGGCGTTAGTTGCATAAGGACTGTGCCTCAATCGGGTATATTTTATTGAAGAAATGTCCGTTTGGTTTAAGTGTTATGTTTAACTCTTAGTATATAATTAGAGAAATAATCGGAGTGAAATAAACAGTGGATGTCGAAATTTTTAAGAATCTAAAACCAGATCAAGATTGGATATATATAAATGGAGATTACGACCAATTTCATGTGTATGGTGATTATGATATTTATGAAGATTACGTAGAATACACAGCAGCTCTAATGTTAAAAGCTGCAAAAAATTGCTTTGTTTTACCCTTTTATATCCATTTTGAAGGATACGAGGATTGTGTGGATTCGATACTACTAAATCGCGGAGAACTTGAAATCTATTATCGTGATTCAGGAAGAACAGTTCTAACAACGTCTAATGAAAAAACATACAATGCAGAAGTTCCATCTTTCACAATTAAAATAGTAAACGAAGAAACATTAAAAAAAAGTGTTTACAAAATGGTTTCATTTAGCCCAAGAAAATTGCATGTGGCTAATTACACAGGGCTTCGAATTACAATATAAAAATAACTTTGCATTTATTGATATACAACAAGAATCCGTTCTTTTATTAGCGGACCATGATGCACAAAGTTTATCATTGATCACTGGCAATCCACTATATCAAAACGAAGAACAATTACGTTTGATTTTTGAAAAGTGACGAATGTATTGCAAACGGGCGCAACTACTGTATACATTCTGCTTTCAATCTAGCTATAGAAAAAGGTGATAGTCATTGAATATATTCTTATTTGTTGTTTCCTATATGGCATTAAATGTAATTAGCTCATTGCTTTATGTTGGATTATTATTGTTGCTTTTTATAACAATGAAAAAAGTTTTTAATATGAATGAAGAAAAATGGAGCACGCTTTTTGGTTACGGAAAGGGAAAAGGCTTATATTCTATAATGGTTATCCCGTATTTATTAATGATTGTCATAATGTTCCCAGTAACTATGTTTGGGTTTGAATTGATTAATTTCGATTATAGAGTATTAGGCTATATAGCTGTGATTTTATTACCAACGCTGCTAATTTTTATAACATTACCTAAGCTAAAAAAAGATATCGTAAATAAATATGTAGAAGGTTATTAAGCCATCGGGCGCAATTCTTGAATAAAAGTTATGCCGTTAAAGGGCCATTTGATGGAATCAATCCAAAAAATAACGAGCAGGTTAGTTGAATAAAGAATGTTTCTATATTCTTATGGGATAGTAGTAAATATAAATAAAATGTAAAAGGTGTGGTAGTAAATGGAACCAACAATCTTAATTGGGTTATTTCTCATTACAATATGTATTTTTGTAGTGGGTCTGTTAACTTTTCTATTACCTAAGAAAGTTAGGAAGCTTGTTTGGGTTATATTGGGCATCATTTTAATTTGTAGTTATATCTATCAAGGAGCAATTAGACCTTTGATTATAGAGCAACAAACTGGAAAAGCCATAGAAGTATTAGAAGGTCATTTAGAAGAAAAATATCCAATGGATTCATGGGGAATTACAGATACAGACGACTTTAAAATAGAACCTGTTATAAATCTTCATGTAATTTTCGATAGTGAGCCAAAAGTAGTTTATGAATATACAGTTGAAGATACAGTGGTAAGACAAGTAAGTATGTGGACTGTATCAGGCACATCGGTAGAAGAAAGTGGAATTGAACCACAACATGCAGAATGATTGAACTTCAACAAATGGGCGCGATTGTCGCAGAAAATTGCTTCAGAATCGGGCCATTTTGTTGGATAAACAAGAAATATTACGGACTGGAGGGGAATTGTATGTTTAGTTTTCAAACTTTTAAAGATAAACGGTATTGGATTCTGCTCCCTCCATTCATAGTTATCTTTGTAGGTCTTTCTGTCTTTGCATCTAATTATTTTGTAGAGAATCCTATTATGGTTCTCATACTTTTACTGTTAAATGGAATCTTGTTTTGGGTAACATACCATTCGTGGAAGTATATAGGGGATAAAAAACACAGAGATAATTAAAGTCTTAAGTTCAGTAATCGGGCGCTTATCTGGAATAAAGATTATATTAAAAGATGGAGGATGAAATGATGAATGATAATGGTACACTACATGAGTTAAACGGTCGTTATGCTTTAAGATTCGAACTATTTTTTCCTCATAATCCAGAAGAAATTTTCCTTGTCATTACAAATCCTAGTCACTTCTCCCAATGGTACCCTTTCGCAACAGGGGAGATGGATCTCAGACTGGGTGGCAATATTGCCTTCGATGATGGAGAAGGAACGACATATAACGCTACCATCACAGAGTTAGAAAAACCATATTTATTTGGTTTCCGTGAAGTTGATGATCTGATAAACATTTCATTGCAGGAAAAGGATAAAGGGTGTCGAATGATCTTTACCCACACATTCAACGATGATTCATGGGCAGTTAATACTGCGGCAGGATGGCATAAATGTCTGGATGTTTTGGCTCAAATCGTCAATGGTAAACCAATTAAGTGGCACGATAACTCAACTGAGCTACGTAAAATCTATAGCGATGCTTTTAATATGAAACGTTAAAAAATATAAAAAGATATTCAACAATAGGGTGCGATTGTGTAGCAAGAACACGCGCCCTTGTTACATATAAGGGCCAAAGAACAGAAAAAGATCACAGTGTATAATTTATAAATCATACAGCAACATGAGGAGTACGCATATGGATACTGGAGTTTTGTATTATAAAATTCTCGAAAGAAAAGTACTGGCTACTGATTATATTGGGTGGGCTTTTTATATGTTGCATAATGAAAAGTCTACACCCTCTCTGAATGTACTTGTTTCTCTAATAAAACCTCTGAATATTTTTGAAGTTGAAGAATATTTCAACAGGGCTATAAATGAGCTAAACATTGCGAAACCTTCTTACGAAGAAAGTGCGGGACATTATGTCCGATATTTATTGAGAGAAATTGTTGATGATCCTAGTATAGCAATTGAAAATGCATATGATATTTATAAAATTGCTCGTGAACATTTCCTAGATGAAGAACAAGATATATGGTATGGAATAAGTGAAATGATAGATGACTTTTTGTATGGAGATAATATAAAAAATATTACCCGAACTTCCTTAACAAAAGTTATTGTACTTGAATCCGAGCATCAATTGAAAAATAAGTTCCATTAAGCTATCGGGGGATTTTGTTTTATATGCGATTGCGTCTATATCACAATCGGGTCAAATTTTCAAAAAATCAGCAGGAGGTATTTTTATTTTTGGTAATAAAATGAAGTTGAAAAGTTCCTGTATTGCTGCTTTTGATGATTTCATTGAAAATGAAATTAGAATAATGGACATGGACACATATTACTCGATTTATAATTTTATTGCCTTGGATAATTTTCGAAAAGGCGAGTACGAGGGGAATATATACGTTATTAGAAAAATAAATGTAGATCACATACAGTTAGAAAATGAGGTTTCGACAGCAAATACTCCCAAACCAAAAGTATTTGTTTATACAAAGAAAGAATTCTTAGGTCTTTTACAATCACATAAACCAGGTTTTTAACCTACTCTTTTAACGGGGACAGTTTTGAAAAAGGACTGTGCCTCAATCGGGCCATTTGGCGTTCCAAAACTTTAGTAACTTACTTGATTAAGACAGTGCGAGAGGAAGTTAGGGGGGATTAAATGAAGAATAAAACTAACTTGAAAACTATAAACTGGAGTATTTTCATATTAGTGGTATTGACGGCGGTTATTACTGCAATTCTCACGCTATATGACCTATATAATACCCCTTCCTTTGGTGAAGCTGCACAATCTCGTGCAGAATTCCGTTGGGGATCACTCCACATTATTATCTTGATCATCATATTGGTCATTTCTGTTCCTTTAGCAATAGGTTGGAAGCGTTTATTCCCGTTTAACATTCCAATTGCTATTATTCTGGTTGGTTTTTGTTATGAATTATTTTTTCTTACATTCACGACTGGATGGGTCGGTTTTCTAGGCACATTTGGCCTTCTTTTCGCTTTCTTAATAGGGATGATTTTAATAATTTCTTATTTAATTTCTTTTCTTATTCAACGTTTCAGAACTACAAATTAAACTTAATCATCTTAATGATTTAATAACACCCTTATCTGCTAATGGTGACAAAACATGTGCTAATTAATTTCTGCAAACGGACGCGTTTGCTTAGCAAAGTATTCACCAAACGAAGCATTCCGTTAGAGATATACTAAGAAAAGGAGGGAGTTAATTGGATAATAAAAACCTTATTATTGTTCGATTATTAGCAACAACATTGATACTTCTGTCTTTAATATTGCCTTACTTCGGGTTAATGAAGTACAGTACAACTCCATTCATTATTCTAATAACACTTTTTGTTTTTTACGTTATGGAAAATAAATATGGTGAAAAAACCGCAAGTGAATAGATTTATGCAAAAAGCCTATTTCCAGAATCGAGCACGATTGTCGCAGAGTTTCTCTGTAGTCAGCTAGTTGATCGGAGCGGAAACCAGCGACTCTGGGAGGATCAGCGAGAGCCGTAACGAAGAAGGGCTTTTGCGAGTGAAGCGCAGCGGGAAGGAGCATATCTTTGCTTTGACAGGTGAAACACCCAGCGAGCGAAGTGAGGGGTGTGGTTCACCGCCCGCCCTCCAGAAAGCGTCCGGTTGTAGCGCAGATCAACGGTTTCAAACCACTATCTAGCTATCGGGCGCGATTCTGAAACAAGGATCGCATCTGCTCAGTAATAGGGCCATTTTATAACAAAAGGGTGAGTCATAGTGACAAAAGCAAAGTTGTACTTTTTGGGGTATTTTCTATTATTCCCAACACTTTTTGTAATTAGTTCTTTCATATGGCGATTTATTGTTCGAAGTAACGATTTGTCGACTGTGTTAACCGATTCTTTATCAATTCTCGCTATCTACTACTTCATCGTTAGTACGGTCTTTGTTATCCGAATGAAGTAATAAATTGTTGTAGAATCAGGGGCGATAGCCGAATAAGCATTTACCACTATGGGGCCATTATGAGGAGTGTAAAAATGAAAGAGATAATGGGACTGTACTTTATTTTAATTGCAATATACGTTGTGAATTTAACAAACATTACATTGTTTAATGGTGATTGGAACGGTATAGCAATGTGGCTTAGCACAGGGTTGTTTATAGCTGGCACTGCTTATTATTTAATGAGCCGAGAGTCCATTAAGAAAGAATAGCAATTACTATAATTGGGCGCGATTGCCATACAATTTTTATTTGAAGTCACTAAGTTGAATGGAGCGGAAGGCAGCGACTCCTGTAGGAATAGCATAAGCCAGGAACAGAAAACAACGTCTTTATATCGCTATCCGACTATAGGACGGTAGCAGAATAAGAAAATGCTCAGGCATCAAAGCCTGGGCATTTTCTTATTCTTTTTTCACTCGTCCATTCTGGCAAGAGTCATACCGTATTTTAGTTAATAATAAAGTATTTTCACCTGATCAACCGAACCCATTAAATTTACACGTTCCCACTCTTGTAGTAAAAATATTTTTAGTAGGTGTATCCTTTCTACATTATGCCTCTATATAGCATGTGAGGAGATGAAAATAAATCTTCTACACTCGATTCCCTTAGGAGGAAATACTATGTATTTATTACTCGATGAACCATCTTTTAGATTGCAAACGACTTTAGTTATGGAAATTGGATTTAATGAAGCCTTTTTACTGCAGCATCTGCATTATCGTTCACTCATATCAAAAAATGAACGTGATGGATATAAGTGGGTGTACAAAACGTATGAAGACTGGAAAGAGGAAATCCCATTTTGGTCACTCAATAAAATTCGACGTACTATTTACAGTCTAGAATCCCAAGGTTATCTAATCTCTAATTCTTCGTATAATAAAATGAAAATTGATAGAACGAAATGGTATCGTGTCGATTATACGAAACCGATCTTCCTATCACAAAATGGTACGCTGGACGTTTCAGATTGAAACGATTACGGCACAAATAGAAACGTCGGATGTACTCGAAACGGTCAAATGGAGTAATCCATACTAGGCAAACCTATAACCAATGTACTTTAAGTAAAGAAAGAATAAAGATATTGTCGAGATGAATCTCGACGTTGCATATTTTATGTGCCACTTAAAAGAACAAATCACATGTTACTGTGTAGAATTTAGGGTAAATGAAATAAGAGAGACGAATAGGAGGAGATGTATATGCCAGTTCAGATTAAACGGGTTTACGAAGAGGCGAAGAAAGCAGATGGAATGCGAGTTCTTGTCGATCGTGTTTGGCCACGTGGAATGAGCAAGGAAGATGCACAAGTGGATGAATGGTTAAAAGAAATAGGACCGAGTAAAGAACTTCGTCAATGGTTTGATCATGATCCTGATAAATTTGATCAATTCAAAGAAAAGTATAAAGAAGAATTAAAGAGCAATGAGGAACAGCAAGAAGAGTTAGAGAAGCTGAAAGACTGGACGATAGAACATAAGAAGGACATAACGCTAGTGTTTGGTGCAAAGGATGAAAAAAATAATCAAGCTGTAGTTTTAAAAGAAATCCTGGATCGTCAGCAAGTGTGATGGGTGAATACAAAAATCGCTGTTCAAAGCAATAAGTACTTGAACAGCGATTAGGATTCTATTGATCTATCTGTCATTTATTTCGAATGGTTAGCAAATACTGTGCATTCGTTACAATCAGTATGAGACCTACAATGAAAATAGAGAATAACTGGGAGTCACCTGTGCCCACAGAATACAGAATAAATAACATTAATGCGATAATCAATGACAGATTCATCGTGTTAAACGTTTTATAATAGCCTTGAAGCATAACGAATCTCTCGCCTTCATCTGAAGCGTCTAGCAGCTTCTTGGCAAAGTTTTTTTCAGAAGCTGATGGTAGCTCACGGTCGGGATAAACAGTTTTCATCAAACCGGGCACCAACATGGAAAACACGATAGATAGTAGTAAAATCCCACCGGAAGTCAGTAATAACCATGCCGGCTGATCGGTGATGATCGAGACACCTATTGCCACAATACTTACAATCAGTGCGATCGTATTACATAAGTTCAGGTCACTGAATTTTTTATATTGCCACATATCCCGTTCGTCTTCGTCAACACCCGTCAGTGTAAGACCAGCTTTCTTTTTCATTTGTGTAGAACTGACCGCAATGAAGACAAAGAGCAGTAAAGTGATGGCGATCAACACTATATTTAACTCAAATCCAATAGGCGAAAAGCCTGCTTTGAAATCAATAGATAACGCAGCATACATTCCAAAGAATCCGACTACTGCACCGACAAGTGTCCAAATAATCATTCTCATTATAGTTCCTCCTCATCAAAAATAAAAATACTTTCAATTGTCTCATCAAAAATATGTGCAATCCGTTTCGCAATAAGCAAGGAAGGCACAAATTCTTCCCTTTCAATTAAACTAATCGTTTGTCTGGATACTTTCGCCAGCTTGGCAAGTTCCGTTTGATTGAGCCCGTCACGCGCTCGTAGTTCTTTTAATCTCGTCTGCATCAGCTTCACCTCTTAAATGAATTGTAACGTATTATATTCATTATGACAACTATAATTGTCAAAATGACTATTTTGCGCGTCTTTTTATGTTGTTTACAGCGTATTCGTTACCGTTTTTAATTAGCCATACAGGGTATAGTAAATATAGTTATCATTTTGATACAAGGAATGGGGACTAGGCCTATGCTCAAACGATTACTATTGAAGATGCGTGAAAGTATTTGGTTCATTCCAAGCGTGTATACGATTCTCGCATCTATTTTTGCGATTGCTACGGTATTAGTCGACACAAAGTATAATAATGACCTGAAAGAATACATACCTAGCTACTTCAGAACGACAGTAGATTTAGCGCAAACGATTTTAGGTACGTTATCAGGCGCATTGCTCACTATGACAACCGTCACGTTTTCGACGATCATGGTCGTGTTGACGATGTATTCTTCACAATTTTCACCACGAGCACTTCAGAATTTCTTGAACAAATCATCTACTCAACGTGTGTTAGGTATCTTTATGGGGGGCTTTGTCTACACCATACTGTCGTTACTATTCATGCGTAAAGCATCCATCAATCATGAAGTGATATCTGCTTCTGTCGGAGTCGTACTTGCAGTGGTTTGTTTAGCATTCTTCGCATTTTTCATACATAACGTCGGAACTTCGGTTCAAGTAAGTCGACTTATTCGTGAATTAACCGATGATGTTCTCAAATCGCTCAACAGTGAAAGAAATGGAATGAAAAGAAAGCGCGTCGTCTGGAGCGATGAAAAGCCTTTTTTTGCACAAAGCTTTCCATTTGTTACGGAAGTGAGGGGTGAAAAATATGGCTATATACAATATATCGAGTATGAGAAATTGACGAAATGGGCGATTGATCACCAAGCGATTGTGGATGTAGTAAAACCAATCGGCGCATTTTGTGGAACGCATACGAGTATTGCTACTGTATATTCTCAGAAAGAACTTTCTACTGACAACCTTTCATCGCATTTCGTATTAGGTGAAGAACGCTCGATTTTACAAGATGTAGAGTATGGGATCGAAAAAATTGTGGAAATCGCATTGCGAGCGCTATCACCAGGAATCAATGACCCGAATACTGCTGTCCGTTGTATTCATTCGATAGGGGAAGTGTTGCAGCGCGCTACTTTGTTACCAGGAGGAATTGCGGTGACGTATACGGAGGAGAACAAACCGTGTGTAGTGACGGTGTATCCAAGTTCAGAAGACTATTTCTATGCAGCGTTCAGCCAAATTAGTTATTACGGTAAAGAAGATGCAAGTATTCTCAATGCTTTATTGGACGCTCTTCTGTATATTGCACGTAATGCGGAAGATGAAAAAACGAAAAAACTCGTTTTGCTGATGACCAATTACGCGTGGAACCATTTCACTCATTCAGTACTTGAGCCCTTGGATAGCTCGCGGTTGCAAGAGAAACGTCAAGTGATAGACGAACTGACGAAGTAAATGAAGAGGTTGGGACAGAACAGAAAAAACGTTAGGGAATGAGTCCTTTACGCTTTTAATCTGTTCTTGTCAGTAACTATTTTTTTAGAGTATCAGAGTGTACCGGAAGGGAGAAAGGCCGACTCCTGAGGGATCAGCGTGCGTCTTGAGACCCTAGATGGAGCAAAGCGAAGGAAGCACGCCCCACGGAAAGCGTGCCTTTCGGATTGCAGGGAAACGGGGCGAGATAGGTATATCCGAGCCTCACATTATAGAGTATTATCCATATGCTTTCTGATGTGCTTTTTTTCGCTTAATATAATCCTCATCTTCACGAATTGCATCCCATCGTTCTTTGAAAATCTTTGCAGACTCTGCCTTGATCGGATCCATATCGCGCGCCTTTACCGTTCCGTCTTCATTATACTTCCGTCCACTTTTATGATTCGCGTAACGACGAGCGCGTGTATAGCCCATTTGAATGAATTTACGTGCCATGTCCATGCCGACAAAGTCATCCTGCTTTCGATATTCTTCAAAAAGCTGACAAATTTGATCTGCGGACTCTTTCGCAATTTCAGGCGTCTTAAAACGCCAATGAGGCAAAATTTCACTTTTGTAAGGCTCAACTAACAATACACCTTGTTCACCTTTTCCTACTCTATATAATTCGGGCTGTTTGCGTAAATCTAACGTACTGTAATCCAAATCATAATCGAAGGGCATTTACTCACATCCTTTTTCTTCTACAGTACCCTTGATAGAATGGTGAAAAACGTGAGAATACATTATGTAAAATACTTTACAATCGAACGTACATTCTTTATACTGAAACAAAGGGAGGGAACGAATGTGCGGTGTTCATTAGAAAAGGCGTTACGATATGGTGATATTCTCGAAGTGATGTATGAAGCGAAGGATGGTTCCATTAGCAAACGAAAAATCCGTGTACTGACTATACATGGCAAAACATTTACAGCATACTGTTTTTTGCGTAATTCCAAACGAACTTTCCTGATCGATCATGTACTGGCAGTTGTTCCTGTAAAAGTGAGAGAAGCGGTTGTAGTTTAATCGAAATCATATAGAGTGAACGTAAGCGATTTGTCCTGTTTTTGTAGGATACATCGCTTTTTACGTTGTTCGAAGTATGAAATAATGAAACACAAGAAAATCAAATTTCATATAAAACTTGATAGTTCATGTATAATTTAAAGCATGACAATCATTTCTGAGGTGAAGTTATGATAGACCAGAATGTAACGCATGTAAAAATGCATCCGTTCTATAGACAAGGGGTTCAACATATAGTGGATAGCCAACAAATAGGGGAACAGATAGATGAGTTGAATCGTCATGTCATATGAGCAGAAGCTGATGGCGATGAAGTCGCTGTTGAAAAAGACGACAGTGGTTAAGGAAGTGGAAGAGACTTTCAAGGCACCACCCGCACCAAGCTATGAAAAACGCTGGTTAACAACAGGCATGGAGAAAATAGAAAATGAATTCGGCGTCGTCTATAAGCGTGTGATTCATTATCCGCTCGATACGATGCACGGGGATTTTCGTTTGGGAGATGTGAAGCAAAAGCTGATGAAATGGTCTGAAGCTGATTATTTGCATCCATTAGCCCCAAATGCCGGTAAGCTGCTATTTTTCGATACGGAGACGACCGGTTTGAAAGGCGCTGGTGCTGTCATTTTTCTCATTGGGCTACTGGAATTACAGTCCGATGAATTCATCATGACACAGTATGTGTTGCCGAATCCCGATCATGAAGCGGCATTTCTTTATGCATCAGAATTGTGGAAAGAAGGACTTACACTCGTCACATATAATGGGAAAAGCTTTGATTTCCCTCAACTCCAAACACGTTGGTCATTACATCGGAAACTGTTGCCACCACTGCCTGTCCCGCATCAAATTGATTTGTTACATGGATCGCGCCGAATTTGGAAAGGGCAGATGGAATCATTCAAGTTGACCGAAGTAGAGCGAACGCAGCTAGGCTTTCACCGGAAAGATGATATACCTGGCCATATGGCGCCTATTATTTATCAAGATGCGGTGAAAAATGGTCGCGCAGAAATTTTGATGAAAGTCATGTGGCATAATGAATGGGATATTCTATCGCTTGTGACACTGTTTAGCCTATCCACTGATATGGTCATGGAAGAAACTAGTCAGTCAAATGCCCAAATCGCAACGAATATCGCCAAATGGTTTCAAGATCTCGGTTTGAAAGATCATAGTTATATCGAACTCCAACGAATTGCAAAAGAGTACGGGACGAGTTATCCTATGACGCATTATCATTTAGGTTTTTTACTAAAGCGTCATAAAGAATTCGATCGAGCCATTCAATCATTTGAAATCGTTGCAACGTATGGCACTGGCAGAGAACAAGTACTAGCTTACGAGGAACTAGCAAAGTTATATGAACATCAAGTAAAGGATTACTCGCTTGCATATGCGCGCATACTAAGTGCGGATCAACTATTGCAGCAATCCGATGAATTTACTTCACGTTTTAGTCATCGGATGACGAAGTCTTTAGCAAAACGGGAAATGCGAGTGAATAGAAAACTATTTCCTGGGCAAGCGCAAGAAGCGCCACGAGAAGAACAATAGTCTTTTTCGGTAAGACAAGGAATGACAACATATGCTATAATGACCTTATGGAATCACAGACGGAAGGACGTTTTGTCATGGAATTAAAGCTGGATACGAAAACGATTTTAGAAAAAGAATTTAAACAAGCCATTCGAGGGTATAAACAAGAGGAAGTGGACTGGTTTTTGGATGATGTCATTCAAGACTATGAAACTTTTAAAAAGGAAATTGCACGTCTACAAGAAGAAAACACGAGATTGAAGTCAGAAGTCAATTCTTCCCAAAGACGTTCTCAAACACCGGCTCCTCAAACAACGAATATTGATATCATTCAGCGCATTGCGAATCTTGAAAGAGAAGTATTTGGCGACAAACTGGTTCAGCCCGAACAGTAAAATGACAACTTGAAATAGAAGAACCGCCACAGTGTGAATGTGGCGGTTCTTTTTCAATTCATTTACGTTCATTTGTCGTTTGGATTAATTCCTCCAGCGATGTATAATCTTGAACAAAGTCTAAATGAATGGCTTCCCATAAATAATGGGACGCAATGGAACGTTCAGGTGCCCAAAGTGGTGATTTCTCAACGAGTAGCTGACGTCGTTCGGACTTTTCCACTCCATACAGCCACTGTGCAGCTCGCTGGATTCCTACGTCATCGACAGCAAGCACGTCTGGACGGCCAAGTGATAAAACCAAAAACATTTCTGCTGTCCATTTACCGATGCCTTTGACATTGATTAATTGTTTGAGAACCGTGTCATCATCGTAATCTGCGATATGGAGAAGATCCAGATCACCATTTGCTATTTTATCCGCAAGGTCCTTGACATATTCGGATTTTCTCATAGTTAAGCCTACTTCTCTTAACTCTTCTTTTGACGTCTTAATCAACCCGTCAACCGTTATATGCCCTCCAAGCAAATCGAGCAACCGAGCGTAAATCGCGCTCGCTGCTTGTACTGAGATCTGCTGCCCAATCATGGATCGAACAATAGACGATAAATAATCTGTTCGTAAAGGTATTTCCATATCGCCAACTAGCGAGATCAACTGTTTCAGTTTAGGATCTTTTGCGCAAATAGATTGAACTGCTGGATCCTGTGTAGTTATGTGAAGTATTTCCAAATCGCTCACCTCTAGTTTTTAAGTTGTGTGGAAATGGCATCACACACCATCCTTCAACCATTTTGCCGTCAATGTATCAGCAGACAGCATCTCTTGCGGTGTGCCTTCAAAGAGAATGGTTCCTCCACGTTTTCCACCGCCCGGACCTAGCTCGATTACCCAATCACTAGCTGCAATGAAGTCAAGGTTATGTTCGATGATGATGACTGAATTCCCTTTGTTTACAATCTTCTGGAACAACTCGAGTAGCTTACCATTGTCACTCATATGCAATCCTAATGAAGGTTCATCTAACAAATAAATTTGTCCTTCGTTCTGTAAGTGGCTCGCCAGTTTAAGTCGCTGTATTTCTCCACCGCTCAATGAACTCGTCGTTTGTCCTAACGTTAGATAATGTAAACCGACTTCATCGAGCATATCCATCCTTTTTACTATCTTGGGCATAACAAAATATTCTTTCGCTTCGTCTACTGTCAATTCCAAGATTTTTGCGATATTTTTCCCGCGGTATACATAAGAAAGAGCTTCATCCGAATAGCGCAATCCTTCACAAGCTTCGCATACAACGGTTACCGGGTCCGCAAACGCCACATCTGGAGTGGTGACGCCTTTCCCGTCACATACTGGACAAGCCCCTAACGAATTAAAGCTGAATAAACCAGCTGGCTGTCCGGTTTCTTTTGCCAAGATCTGCCGGATGTCATCCATGATTCCCATATACGTAGCTAGCGTAGAACGGCTGGAAATTCCGATACGGCCTTGGCTTACTTTAATAATATCGGGGTATTTTGCCGAAAACGCTTCAAATAGTAAAGAACTTTTCCCTGAACCTGATACGCCACAGACTGAAACGAGAACGTTTTTAGGAATATCAATGGATACATCTTTAAGATTATTTTGATTCGCTCTAGTCACGACAAAATGATCGTTTGATTCACGTGGGTGTTGATTGATTTCTATTTTGTGATCCAGTTTCGTTAATGCAGAAGCATTCTTTAATCCAGCCGGCTTCCCTTGATAGACGATTTCACCGCCTGCTGCACCTGCACCGGGACCCATTTCTACAATTTCATCCGCCACCTTTATAATGGATAAATCATGTTCAATCACAATGACGGTATTGTGGTTAGCTTTCAAACTTTGGAGCATCTGAATAAGCATATCGACTTCTTCCGGGTGAAGACCTGCGCTTGGCTCATCGAAAATATAACTAATATTGTTTAAACTGCTCCCTAAATGGCGTGCAATTTTTACTCGTTGCGCTTCACCGCCAGAAAGAGTTCCCATTTTTCGTGACAGGCTTAAATAGCCGAGTCCCAAATCAATCAATTGCTGCACATTGGGAATCGCCTGCTGTGCAATAGACTCTCCAAGAGGATCTTGGATATTTTCTAGTTCGGGCAGAAGCTCTGTTAGTTCCAATTTATCGTATTCAGCAATATTGAAACCGTTGATTTTACTCTTCAACACTTCTGGATTTAACCCTGAGCCATCACAAGTGGGGCATAATGTATGTGTCGATACAGCCAGTACATCTTCTTGAGACGTTTGTTTGAGTTTCGTAATATCTCGATTAATATATAGACGTACGAACCTCGGTAATAAACCGTCCCATTCATGATCATGCGGACCATCTTTCGTATGGAATGGTGCAAACACTCTTTCGCCTTCAGGCGGTCCGTAGATCAATAAATTATACTGATCTTGCGGGTACTCTTTAATTGGTAAATCGGGGTCGAATAAACCGCCTGTCATCATCCATCTACCTTGCCAACCGGAAGGGGACAACGGCTTAAACTTTACAGCGTATTCTCGGAGTGACTTGTCCAAGTCGATGATTTTATGCAAGTCAGGGTACACTACTTCACCGAAACCGTTACACTGTGGACATTTACCAAACGAACTTTGACTGGAGAAATCCGTCGCCGAGCCAATTGCGGGTGTACCGATGCGCGAGAACAATAGACGAATCAATGGATGAATGTCCATATACGTCCCAACAGTCGAGCGAGTATTTCCGCCAACCGGCTTTTGCTCTACCACAATAACAGGGCTCAAATGCCGCATCAGATCCGCACGTGGCCGTTCGTAACGAGGCATTTGGTTACGTACATACAACGGGTAATTCAACGTCATCTGCCGTCTACTCTCCGTTGCCAACGTATCAAACACTACCGAACTTTTGCCTGATCCAGACAAGCCAGTAAACACCGTAATCTGTTCCTTAGGCAAATTTATATCTATATCTTTCAAATTGTTTTCTCGTAATCCACGCAAAACAATCTCATCTTTACTATCCTTCACAATGAGAGCCCTCCTTTACACCATAAATACTAGTCTTGCTAGATGAATTCCCTGTTTTACAGAAGTTACACTAAGTAATTATAGAAGGGAAGGGGGAGAGACAGACTAACTCTCAACGCCCCGTAATTGCGATCCGATCCACATGGTGTTGTTTTTTAATTGGGAAAGTGATCAATTCACGCAAGCGAAGTCGTCTTCGCTCATTAATTCGCTTAAGCGCTCATACTTTGGCTTCTCCCGCTCATTACTTCGCTCGGGCGCTCATACTTCACTCGTATCCGCTCTATACCAAACGTTAACCGCTCATAAACTTTATCCAACCGCTCAATACCGCTCAAACCACTCGATATCCACACTAAATGACCGCCGGTACGTGATCGATATCCAACTACTTCGCTCTCCAACTCACTTCCAACAGTAAATCTAACTCATTCCAATCAAATCCATTGTGTAACTTACTGATATGGTGTATACTCAGGAGTGCCATAGAGAGTATTCAGGTAATCGCTGCAACTTCGGTTGTAGAGGAAAGTCCATGCTCACACGGATCTGAGATGACCGTAGTGTTCGTGCTCGGTGAAAAAATAAGCCGGGGCAATGCATATGCATTGATGGCGGGAATAACTCCTAAGTCTTCGGATATGGACTAGATTCCCTGAAAGTGCCACAGTGACGTAGTCGGCATGGAAACATGTCGAGTGGAACGGGTAAACCCCACGAGTGAGAAACCCAAATTATGGTAGGGGCGTTCTTCCGAAAGAATTCAATGGAGGAAGGAACAGGCAATAGTCTGTAGATAGATGATTACCACTTCAAGTACGAGGCGTGAGCCGTTTGAGTACCGAAGAACAAAACATGGCTTACAGAATATTCTATGGCATTTACCTTACAATTAGCTCTCCTACAGTTTTGGGAGAGTTTTTCTTTTTATAGAAATGAACGCATACATAACCCTTTCAAAAATCGGAAAGGATATATTGACCTGAAGTAAAGAATGGAGTGTCGAAACATGAGTGAATACAAATTAGTAGCAACCGCTGCGATGGGACTTGAATCCATCGTCGCGTCTGAAATAAAAGATCTTGGCTATGAATGTCAAACAGAGAACGGGAAAGTCTACTTTACGGGAGATGAAGAAGCTATCGCGAGGGCGAATATGTGGTTGCGCGTAGGCGACCGTGTACGGATTATCGTCGGTGAGTTCAAAGCCTTTACATTTGATGAATTATTCGAACGTACGAAAGCTTTGCCGTGGGAAGAGTTCTTGCCGGTCGATGCGGCGTTCCCTGTGTCTGGTAAATCCGTCAAGTCAAAATTATTCAGCGTACCTGACTGTCAAGCCATCGTGAAAAAAGCGATTGTGGAACGATTGAATAGCGCGTATAAACGTACTGGGTTCTTAGGTGAATCAGGGCCGCTATTTAAACTAGAAGTATCTATCTTAAAAGACAAAGTAACGTTGACAATAGACTCAAGTGGCCAAGGTTTGCATAAACGCGGTTATCGAATGGCGCAAGGGGATGCGCCACTGAAAGAAACGATGGCAGCTGCACTCGTGAAACTCTCTAAGTGGAGCCCGAATCGTCCGTTTGTAGATCCGTTCTGTGGTTCAGGTACGATTGCGATCGAAGCGGCTATGATTGGACAAAATTTAGCGCCAGGTTATAATCGTTCATTCTTAAGTGAAGAATGGCCTTGGATGAAAGCAGACGTATGGGATCGTGTGCGCGAAGAAGTAGAAGATGTTGCGAAGTACGATTTGGAACTTGATATTCGTGGCTTTGATGTAGATCACAATATCGTCTCTGTGGCACAGCGAAATGCGATGGAAGCAGGGTTTACAGATTTGATTTCTTTCGAGCAACGAGACGTACGTGATCTGATATTGGAAGGTCAAAATGGAGTGTTAATCGCCAATCCGCCATATGGTGAACGACTTGGTGAAGTGGAAGAAGCGGAAGAGATTGCAGAGACACTTGGTGAGATTATGAAACACTATCCATCTTGGTCTGTCTATATTTTATCTTCACTTGAAAACTATGAAACGATGTACGGCAAACGTGCAACAAAAAAACGTAAACTATTTAACGGCTTCATCCGTACTGATCTGTATCAGTTCTGGGGACAGCGTTCATAATTAGACGGGCAGGAAGAGGAGTAGATCCCTCTTCCTTTCGCTTGCATTCAGGAGGAGTTAGTATGAGTACAAAAATTCCATTTGAGTTGGATAAAGGGCAAACATTTTACGAATCTCTCAACGATTGGCTTGGGGATACGTTATATGATGATTTAACAGAAAAAGGATTCGAATGCCGGGATGAACAAATTTATATGGCATTTCAAATAGAAAAAGCGCTGAAAGAAAAGAACGTCTTACTTGCAGAGGCAGGAGTAGGTACCGGAAAAACGATTGCGTACTTATTGCCGGCTATTGCGTATGCGCGTTATACAGGGAAGCCTGCCGTGATTTCTTGTGCGGATGAAACATTGATTGATCAATTGATCAAAGAAGAAGGCGATATTCAGAAATTGAGTACGGCACTTAATATGACCGTGGACGTCCGTTTGGCGAAAGCACGTAATCAGTATATCTGTCTAAAACGTTTGGAAGAGACTAGTATGAAGACGAACGAAGATTTTGTTGATTTGGTGGAAGATCAGATGCCGGAGTTCGTGCATGCGGAGCGTTCATTGCAATCGGTATATCCGTATGGCGAGCGTTCAGATTATCCGTATTTGGCTGACGACGAGTGGGAGATGATCAATTACCACCCGATCATGCAATGTGCGGCTTGTGATATTCGTAATCGTTGCGGTCAAACGATTCACCGTAATCATTATCGTGAAGCTGCAGACTTGATCATTTGCTCACATGACTTCTATATGGAACATTTGTGGACGAAAGAATCTCGTGTTAGACAAGGTCAATTGCCTTTATTGCCAGAAGTATCGATGGTCGTCTTTGATGAAGGACATTTACTGGAGTATTCCGCTCAGCGTGCGTTGACATATGAAGTGCAAGAACAAACGATTATCAACTTACTTGAACGGATTATGGTGGATGGCATCCGAGAGAACACTTTGCAGTTAATGGAGCAATTGCTTGAGACGCATGAACTGTTTTTCAAACAGTTGAAAAGTAATGCTACGCAAAATGACAATGAACGGTTAACGATCGAAAAGAATCCGGAGATGATGAAGCTAGCTAAAACAGCTGTCGCATTATCCAATGAACTTCTTGAAGAATTTGTTTTTGAAGGCGAATTATATGTCATTCCTGAATATGACTTGAAAATTGTCGAGGAGTATTTGGAGCAGTACATTTATTCAATGGAGCTATTTGCAGGCGACAATGACGCAGTAGATTGGCTTGAAAATCGTCGTGAAGATAGTACGCTGCTCATTATGCCGCGACTGGTCACGTCCATTTTAAAAGAAAAATTATTTACAGGCACGATGCCCATTATCTTCTCCTCTGCTACATTGTCAGTTGAGAAATCATTTGATTATTTAGCATACAGTTTAGGGATCGTAGATTATCAATCATTTTCTATCGCATCGCCATTCGACTATGAAAATGTCATGAAAATTCATTTGGAACAAGGGAAGACGGAAGAGAATATTGCACGCCTTTCTGAGTTATTGGAAGAAGAGGAACAGACATTGGTATTGTTCAATTCCAAGCAATCAATGATGGAAGCATACGATCAATTACCGCTTGAACAAAGCGTCATGGTGACATATGAAGGGGAGCGTTCATTATCTTCATTAGTGAAAGACTTCCAGCAACGTAAAGTATCTGTCTTCTTCTCGTATCATTTGTGGGAAGGTCTGGATTTACCGAACGACGCGTTGACTCGTGTCATCATCTTCGATTTGCCGTTTCCACCGCATGATCCATTATTCCAAGCTAGAAGGGAATATGCGGAAGATCCGTTTGATGAAGTGGAACTACCGTTTATGCTGTTGCGTTTGCGACAGGGAATTGGTCGTTTGATTCGAACGAGCGATGATCACGGTTCGATTCATTTATTTGTCAAGCCGGAGAATATAGAATTACTGCCGGTTATTGAACGGGTGCTACCTGTACCGTTCTCGTAACAAGATAGTAAAAAGCGTGCAGACGTCGGAATTCCGATGTCTACACGTTTTTTTGACTGTTATCGTTCTTCGTCAATGGTGAGCAACAAGTTCAAAATCTGATCATCTTCAAATTTTACGGGAATTTTAAACGCTTGCTTAAAGCCGTAAAATTTAGTTTGCCCTGTCATGACTGTAGGCGGCGAAATATCCAACGTCAGGTCTTCTTTTTCTAAAACCATACAGAGATTTCCTGCAATCATATTTCCGAGTTCTCCAGTGAATGACTCAGCCATTTCTCCTTCGATTTGCATACCGAACATAGCTAGACCAATTTCACTGACAATGGATTGTGTAGGTTCTACAATTAAACGGCCTTTAATATTCCCAATTAAACCAATCAATACACTGATTTCACGTTGTTCATAAGGTTGCTGTATAAGGGCAGGGGAAAGTACTTGGAATTTTAATGGAATTACAGTAGTAAGGGAAGCAATCGTTGCATTTAACACTTTTTGTACATTTGTTGCTGTATCCATCTAAAGAAACGCCCTTTCGCGAATAAGTTTGTAGTTCAATCATATCACCAATCATGTCCAAAAGACTAGTTAAATTTTCAGTGAATAGTTAAACAGTCACTATTCATTCGCATCCTTCCATATTAGCCAACACGATCACGTAGAGAACAAGTGCACAATACTTTCTCTATTAGAAAAGTAATACTTATAAAGTAACTATCTATTTTTTCACGCATTAATGGTATGATGAGATGAGTTTAAATTGAAAGGACGACGATTATGTCTACAAATCATGAATTTTTACAGCAATCTGCTACATATGGACAGATTTTTTCCAGCAATGAAGATGATGAACGCAAAGCAAAGACGACATTACTTGCTAATAAAATAATCGACAAAGAATATACAATTGCATTTGCCGGACACTTTTCGGCAGGAAAATCTTCGACAATCAATGCATTAACAGGAGACGACCTTCTACCATCCAGTCCTATTCCAACAAGTGCGAATATTGTAAAAGTACATAAAGCGGATGAAGATTATGCGATTATCCATCGTGTCGATGGGAGTGCAGTGAAATTCAGCGGCCATGGTTTTTCTGAAGGCGTGAAAGCGTACAGTAAGGATGGGGCTGAAGTTTCATTGGTTGAAATCGGCCATACTGAATCCAATTTACCTGAAGGAATTACGGTAATGGATACACCAGGCGTCGACTCGACAGATGATGCACATAGATTATCCACCGAGTCCTCATTACACTTAGCGGACCTAGTATTCTATACGATGGATTATAACCATGTACAATCTGAAATGAATTTCCGTTTCACAAAAGAATTGATGCGTTATAACAGTAACGTCTATTTAATTATCAACCAGATCGATAAGCATCGCGACAGTGAATTATCATTCGATGAATTCAAAAAGTCCGTTGAAGATTCGTTCAAATTATGGGGTGTAGAGCCAAAAGGGATTTTCTACACGTCATTGAAACAACTAGATCACCCGCATAATGATTTTGAAAAAGTCAAAGCAATCGTGGATGGTTCGATTGAACACCGCGAAGAGAATTTTGAACAGAATATTGAGCAATCCTTATTGAAATTAAAAGATGAGCATATGAAATATCTTCAGCAACAAATAGACGACTTGAAAAAGAATCATTCGGAGATCCTGAGCGAATCCGAGTGGGATCAGTTTGAAGAGCTGAATCAAGATTTGAAGGATGCAAAAAAGCGTCTCGAATTAGTCTCCGGAGACGAATTTTATGTGAATTTCGAGAAAGAGCGCAATGAATTATTGTCGAACGCAGGACTCGCGCCGTTTGAAACAAGAGAATTACTAAAGGATCATTTAGAAGCGAAGTCACCGAAGTTCAAAGTCGGTTTACTATTTGGTGCGAAGAAGACAGCAGAAGAGCGCGATAGACGCCGTCAAAAGCTAGACGATAATATTTCTGGTCTAGCCCACACGCAAATCGAAATTTATATGAAGTCTTTAATGAAAAGTTCATTGAAACAAGCGGGGATCTTAACCGATGAGCGTTCACTTGCGATTGACAATATGGATCTGACACTACCGTTTGACGAAGTGGATGAACAACTGCATGTTCAAGAAGTAATTACCGGTGAAACCATTTTGAATTATGCAGAGCAAATGAAGCGTGCCATTCATTTAGTGTATAAACGAAAAACGGATAAATGGAAACAGGAGATGTCTGTCATCGCGAAGGAATCCGGCAGCGAGCAATCAGGACCTCTCGTTGAAACCATCGCCGTGCTCCAAGAAAAAGTAGATGCATTAAAAGAAATGAATAAATGGCAAGAGCGCATGGAATGGGTCGATAAAGAAATCGCCAATCCGTCCGCGCCGACACGTATGGGTCGCGATCAATTGGTGGCTGAGTGGCAACAGCCTAAAAAAATCGAAACCATCGATTACGTAGCAAAAGTAGAAGAACAAGAAACGACTGCTGGAGTAGTAGAAGAAGTGGTGGAAGAACAACGTCAAATTGTTGATTCAGAAAAAGCGATCATTCATGCGCAGCATATCGCAGGGTCTGTTGAAGCTATTCCTGGATTTGCCGAAACAGCATCGTATTTGATGACGAAGGCAGACCGCTTAAAAGGACAAGAATTCACTGTTGCATTGTTCGGCGCATTCAGTGCGGGGAAATCTTCATTCTCTAACGCGTTGATTGGTGAAAAAGTGTTGCCTGTTTCACCGAATCCGACCACGGCTGCGATCAACCGAATCCGTCCGGTAAGTGAAGCACACTTGCATAATACTGCTGATATCCACTTGAAGGATGAAGCCACGATGACCGAAGACGTAGCGTTGTCGTTTCATGCACTCGGTATCGATATTTCTTCACTTGAAGATGCCTTCAATAAAACGGATGCGGCAATGAAACAACCGCTTGAAGACGAAAATTTGCACATCCATAAGTCGTTCATCAGCGCATTCCAAAGAGGATATCCAGTGTATACGTCTGCACTCGGTACGACATTGACGGTAGAACGTGAAGAGTTCACGAAATTCGTTGCACAAGAAGAACGTAGTTGTTTCGTCGACTCGATCGATTTCTTCTATGACTGTCCGTTAACTCGCCACGGTATTACATTGGTAGATACACCCGGAGCGGATTCGATCAACGCGCGTCATACCGACGTAGCATTTGAATATATTCGAAATGCCGATGCGATTCTTTTCGTGACGTACTATAACCACGCATTCGCACGTGCCGACCGTGAATTCCTTATTCAGCTGGGCCGCGTAAAAGATGCGTTCGAACTCGATAAAATGTTCTTTATCGTCAACGCAATCGACCTCGCTTCGAATGAAGAAGAAGGCGAAGAAGTAAAAGGCTTCGTTGCCAATGAGTTACAGAAATTCGGAATCCGTAATCCACGAGTGCACGGTATTTCCAGTCTGGAAGCATTAGAAGGTAAATTAACTCAACAACCGAATCCATTGATGGTCGATTTTGAAGAGAAATTCTATTCATTCCTCGAGCATGACTTGCGTGCACAAGTCGTACAGGCACTAGAAGAAGAAACTACGAAAACGATCGATCGTCTCGCTTCATTGATCGACAGAACGATTCAGAACCGTTCACGGAAAGCAGAAAGGCTAGAAGAGCTTGCGACTGCTGAAAAGGCAATTAAAGAGCGTTTTGAAAAGAGTGCAAGTGAGATTTTAGTGAAATCCACTCAAGATGAATTGAGTGAACTCGTCTACTATATTTTACAACGTGTATTCCTACGTTTCGGCGATTTCTTTAAAGAAGGATATAGTCCGTCCACTTTCGCGAAGAATTCATCGGATAAAGCATTGAAAATTGCATTGGCGGAAACTGTCAATATGGTAGGCTTTGATTTAACGCAGGAATTGAAAGTAACGAACTTGCGTATTCTTCAGTACATGAAGAAACAATTGCTAGAACGTCAACGGATGGAAGTTCGTGCATTGTCCGATATGGACCAATCAATTGTTCCGTCTCCATATGAGCCGAACGACAAAGACATGCTGTCATTCGAGACGCCATATGAAGATCCTATGGTGTACAGTGCGGTCAATAAATCGTTCAAAAATCAAAAGTCGTTCTTTGAGCGCGGGGATCGCGATATCTTGAAAGCGAAGCTAGAAGAAACATTGAAAAAAGATGCATCGAGCTATTTGGGTGATCAGAAAGAACGTATTGAGAAGTGGGCAGACTTATGGATTGACGATGAGGCAGAAGCATTACGCGTTCATTTATTGCAAGAAAGTCTAGTGCAAATCGAATCGGAGCGTACATTGCTTGACGGTTCGGAGCAGCTGGAACAATGGCAGAACATCTACGAAAAAATCCGTCAAGGGGAGCTGGTTCAATGACACAAGTATTCGTATCTATTCACGACATAGAGACAAGTCAGGTGAAATGGATCGATGCGCGCTTTTCATTACAAGATGAAGAGCGTGGCAAACTTGATTATCAAAAAGAACACGTAACAGGCGCAGTTCATTGGGATTTAGAAGAAGATCTATCAGGTACTTCAGCAGAAGGCGGACGTCATCCGTTGCCTTCTACTGAACACTTGACTGAGCTATTCCGTAAAAGTGGGTTGGAACGTACAGATACGATTTTGATTTATGACGACGGGGGCAATCCTTTCGCAACTCGTGCTTGGTGGATGTTGCAGTATGGAGGATTCACGAATGTGCACGTCGTAACAGAAGGATACGCTGAATTACGCGAAATCGTTGACGTAACAAGTGACTCGGCTACACCTGCACGCTCCACGGTGGAACCGCAGTGGCAAGACCAGTTATATGCAAGTAGAAGCGAAGTCGAAGAAGTGGTGGCGGGCAATCAAGCGTCACAGCTTGTCGATGCACGTTCTGAAGTTCGTTATCGTGGAGAAACAGAACCTCTTTACCATAAAGCAGGCCATATACCGACCGCGCGAAACTTTGATTGGGAACAATTGAAGCAAGACGGACAGTATGATGTGCAGCAAGCGAAAGCACAATTACAACAAGTCGTATCACCTGAAGATGATGTCATCGTCTACTGTGGTAGCGGCGTAACGGCTTCCCCTTTATTCGCAGCACTTACAGAACTGGACTATCCACATGTAAAATTATACGTCGGCAGTTTCAGCGATTGGATTTCCAAAGACGACGCACCGATCGAAACCGCCATAAGGGGTTGAAACACGATGCACTACGCATTACTCGGAGATATTCATTCATCCAAAGAAGATTTGCAAGCTGTACTGGCACAAATTGCAGATGAAGCACCTGAAGCCACTCTTATTGGGACAGGTGATTTATACGAATGCACGGTCAGCAAAAAAGACCTTCATGGGCAGATGTATCCTACTGTCGAGGAAGTGATTAAGCATCCGGAGGGTATCGATGAACTATTCACGTTTCCATCCACCTACGGCAATCAAGAAGAACGAATTCTGTTGCTGACCGAGCAGACGGAACCTATACGGGACTTCTTGAACGACTTACCGGAGACGTTGAAGGCAGATGATGCAATCCTCATTCACGGTCATCAATGGCCGCATAACGAAGCAGAGGCGTGGCTTGCTGAACATTTGCCAGAATCACGCCTAGTCTTTCACGGACATACGCATCGATCCACTTTCACAAGAGATGGACAATCCATATCGATTAGCTGGAACGAAGAGCTTTCGGTGAGAGATTCACGAACTGTTGTCAACGTGGGGGCTGTTGTGGATTCTAGAGAATGGGTGTTGTATGATTCTGAAAAGCAAACTGTTAGATTTATGAAAGCGTCACAAGGCTAAAAGGGTTTATGTCTGACTCGTTTAGTGGAGGAGTGAGTAGTGAAATGACTAGAAAAGCATCGCATTTTGCGGTGCTTTTTTGTTATTAAAATATATTTGGATATCTCTGGTATAATGACGTTGAAGCTATTATATAAGCGATACACCCGAAACGATTCATGTAGAGTTTTAAAGATAAATGGATCGTTCGGTTAAATAAAAGGCGTAAATGACATTGCACTTACACAAAGCAGAAAAAAAGGGAGCAACGAAATGCGTAAAACAGCTTGGATCTTATTGATTATTACTATGATCATTTTAGGTGTTGTTTTTCTAGGGAATAGAGCCAGTCAGGATGCGATTTTAAGTAAGGATATACACTCGGCTTTAGAGCAAGAAGAAAAGCTAATTGATTTAACAACAATGACGAGTTTTGAATGGGGTGCTGTAGAGGTATTTGGTCCGTATACGACAAATGAGATAATTGAAGATTCGATGGATATCCGATTCAGAGGTGACAGTGGGGGCATCGATGTACTTGAAGATCGATTTTTATTAGTATTTGCTGATGAGAAAAACGCAGTTAAAACGGCGGTTCTATCTAGAAAATACGGAGACTTTTTAATTAAAGATAATAAAATATTACTTGTTGAATAGGAATGTCAATGACAAAATGTGAATAAGTGTGAGTAATTCCGATTGAAATTAATATTCTATAATAGAGGGCAATTCTGAAATGAAAATTATGCCACTACAGGTTATTAAATTGTATATAGGTGGGTATTTTCAAAAACATAGTAGATTGTCTACTAAAAAGCTATGGCAAATAAGTATTGGAAGTGCATTTTTTATCACTTGGTTTAGTGGAACAATTGGTGCGATAATAGGCGAAACGCTTACTAGAGGCAGTATGGAGACTATAAATGTAGAAGGAACATGGGTGTGGGGAACAATTTATGCTTTTGTTTTACTTCCGATCACTGTCCCTTTTGCTCGTTTCGTAATTGATATATTCCGCAAGCTCATAAAAAAATAACACCCGTCCCTTAAGCGAGTGCAGTTGTTGAAGACGCATGGATCCTGAAACGGGCCATTTAATTAAAGAACACGTAGTAAATAAAGTTATACTTATATTTAAAATTGGGGGTGTGGCAATGGCGATCGCTGTAGGGTATGTAATTGCATTGTTAGGTGCTGTTATCGCTTATCAATATAGCAAGGGAAAATCGAAAAAAAGAAAATACCAGGTGTGGGGATTTTCTCTTATGTTACCGATTTCACCAGCCTTGGCCTTTTCCATTGGATTAACCTATGCTGTGATTGTTAAAAATGGCTGGGCAGCGTTGATTATGTGGTACATTTTCCCGGTTATTTTTATAATAGGGCTTATGATGTTATTGGTTGGAGTTTTCAAGAGGGAAGAATAAAAGGTGATTATAAGTTATTAACAAACTGGGCGCGATTGTCGTAAAACGAAATTGCACCATTCTACGGAATAAAGGAGGGCATGTGCTACTTTGGAAAATATAAGTCAAGTGAATTAATCTAAGAAAACAGGGAGGAATTTCAATGAAACCACTGACGAAAAAACGTTTAAAGGGATACTTGATTGATCTTGCAATTTCCACTGCCGTATCGGCTGGGGCGGAATACTTTCTTAGGAAAAAAGTAAAAAACGAGGCGGTTCATGTATTAGTCACGCCGACAGTCGTCATGTGGGCACTGGAATATGCACAGCTGCGCCAGTTCGGGCAGACTGCAGGTTATAATGTAAACGGACTTGTCGTTACAGATGAAAAGGGTGCTCGTCTGACATCCAAACAAATTGCAAAGCGAATGGCATACAGAGATACACTGAGCACCTTCGATTATTTGAAAAATCGTAATGCATTTGAGGGAAAGAATGGAGGCGAATTCCCGCACGACCGATATGCTGGAACAGTGGTGAGGGAAGGTAAGCGAATTGAAAATCAATGAAGCGTTTATATCTTTGTAGGAACTATAAAAAAACAAGGCTTCGTCATGGATTTCAAAAAATAAGACATAAATGTATTCTAAAAATGGGCACGATAATTGAATAAATTCGTGCTTTCCAGAAAAGGGCCATTTATAATTGTAGCAGTTATTTTGATAATAACTCTATTTTCGTTAGAGATTTAATTAAGACGATTAAATAAGACAACCGAAAAAATAGTGGAATTGCTTTTTAATCTCATTGGTAAAAGCCAATCTAATATGAAGACAAAATAAATGAAAAACGATATTCATTAATCGGGCGCGTTTATTGAGGAAGCTTCTCTGAAGTCGGTTAGTTGATCTTCGCTACAGCCAGCGACTCCAGGAGGTTCACCGCACGCCCATAGGACACGCGTCTGGCTGTATCACAGATCAACGGGTTGTAACCACTATCCCGTTATCGGTGGCGTTAATGGCTAATTGTTATGTAAGAAACGAATGAGATTGAGTGAGGAGTAGCCATTTTTGGTTACTCCTTTTATAATAGATAAAACAGACGAGAGTGGTGAGAGTCATGCTATCTGAAGAAATAAAAAAAGAACTTGTAGACTTGCTAAATGAACGAGTAAATCCGTCATTTATTTTAATATTTGGGTCTCATGGAAAAGGCACTGCTAGAGAAGACAGTGATATTGATTTGGGTTATTATGCAGTTGATTTACTTTCATCATATGAACGTTTTATATTAGCGGGTGAACTAGCACAAGTTGCTAAAAGGGAGGTCGATTTAGTCAATATTCGAGAGGTAGATACAGTATTTGCTATGCAAATTTTTTCAACTGGTAAGTTACTTTCTTGCCGTGATGAAAATGAGTTTGTAAAACAGCGAATGAAGGCTTTTAGTATGTACATTAACCTTAACCAGCAACGAGCAGATGTATTAGAAAGCATTCGGGAAAGAGGGAGTGTGTTCGGCGATGAATGATGTGATTTTAAATAAAGTGACAACCATCGAACGTTGTGTGAATCGAGTTCATGAAGTATATGATCAGAGTGTAGATAACCTAAAAGATTTTACTAAGCAAGATAGCATTATTTTAAATATTCAGCGTGCATGTGAAGCTAGTATCGATTTGGCAATGCATATCGTCAGTGAAAAGAAGTTAGGCGTACCAAAAGCAAGTCGTGATGCATTTAAGATGTTGCAAGAAGCTACTATTATTGATGAATCATTAGCCAGTACACTAATGAATATGGTAGGTTTTAGGAATATTGCTGTACATGATTATCAATCAATAGATTTAGAGATTTTGGAAGCAATTGTAGAAAAGCATATTAACGACTTTAAAGACTATACGAAAATCGTCTTACGTGTTCTTTAGGAAGGTAAGTCAGTTAATAAAGTCACTTGGTGAATCTGTATTCTTAGAAGTTTTTCAGGCTTGAAGGATATCTGCGATTTGATAAAATTAGGCCTTCGGAGTATTTCTAATAAATATGTGTCTAGTACCTCAAACGGGCCATTTTATTTAGAATACTAGAGTTGATGGATTGAATCGGCTTAGAATATTTGAAGTAGTAGGTTTTATTATTGGTTGAATAGGAATTTTTGCGTTTATGAATTATACAATAGTTAAAAAGTATTCCCTTACCGATATCGAAATGTATCCAATTTACATTGTCTGGGCTGTAGGGATGATTCTAATGTTTGTTATGAGATACTATCGAAAAAAACAGTGATTCTGGTTTGTTAAATAAAACTGATTTCGTTTAGTTTTCTCAATAATCGGGCGCGATTGTCGACGAGTTTCTCTGTAGTCAGCTAGTTGGTCGGAGCGGAAGCCGGCGACTCTAGGAGGATCAGCGAGAGCCGTAACGAAGAACGGCTTTTGCGAGTGAAGCGCAGCGAGAAGGAGCATATCTTTGCTTTGACAGGTGAAACACCTAGCGAGCGAAGCGAGGGGTGTGGTTCACCGCACGCCCTCCAGAACGCGTCCGGCTGCAGCGCAGATCAACGGTTTCAAACCACTATCTAGCTATCAGGCGCTATAGTCTAAGAAGCGATTAACAATTTGAGTGGTAATAGGCGATGCCCCCGATTCAAAAAACTAGAAAATCAAATAAATAATTAAAAGGGGTGAAAAGATGAATGATATAGCATTTTGGGTGCTTATAGCACTTATGGGAGGGATAGTGATATCTTCTATAGCAAATAACCGAAATAACCAGTTAAAGAAGGATATTACTCATATGAAACATACATTGGACAATATTGCTAAGCAAGTCGGTGTACCCGATCCAATAAATGATGAATTAAAGGAAACGCTTTTAAAATTTATTTCGGAAGGGGAAAAAGTTAAAGCTGTTAAAGAGTATAGAATGGCTACTGGAGCAGAGCTACTTGAGGCTAAGCAGTATATTGATTATTTGAGTGAACGATAGGCCTAGTTATACCAAAGGTTCCAGATACTGTTAGTATCCGTGTTCAATTGAAGGGGGTAGATTGTGTAGCAAGTACACGCGCCCCTGTTACATATAAAGGCCATTATGTTGCAGATTTTTTTGAAAAGAGGTGGGTTTAATTATGGATATTGGATTTATAGAAATGTTGCTTTTGGTTATTGGTTTTTACTTAGTTTTTATGGTTGTTAAACTTAATGAACGTATCAAAGGTATAAGATACACCCTAGACCTTATCTCTAAAAAAGTAGACATCCCTGAAAATCCAATCAATGATGAGTTGCGTGAATTAATTAACGATGGTGACGATATAAAAGCGGTAAAAAAAGCACGCGAAACATTAGGTCTGTCATTGGTCGAGGGCAAACAATACGTGGATGCTTTAAAACTTAAAATGAAATAATCATATTTTACCAATCGGGCGCTTTCTTGAAGAAAAATCAGCGCTCACTTTTCATAATCAGGCCAGTTAATAGAGGAAGAGCCTGAAAAAACCGGATACTTGTAGTAATTTATTGCTATTTAAAAGAACTTCCACAAATTCTTATGAGATGTGATATTAAATAAAAAAAGAGATTAAAGGGGGGGATTACGGTTTATTTACATGCCTTTTCATTTCCAAATGATGATAATGAATTTGACTTCTTCATGAAAATAAAAAGAACGTGCTATGACTCGTTTTACCCATTTAAAATTTTATCAAAGAATAGCCTTGAAACGATTGTTTTTGAGCCAGTGACGGTTTTATATGGTGGAAATGGCTCTGGAAAATCTACTGCATTAAATGTGATAGCAGAAAAAACAGGAATCAAACGGGATTCTATCTATAATAAATCTAATTTCTATCCTGATTATGTCAGTATGTGTGAAATGCAGCTTAAAGAAGATATTCCCGAAAATAGCAGGATTATTACTAGTGATGATGTATTTGACTATATGTTGAATATCCGGAATCTCAATGAGGGAATAGACCAAAAAAGAGAAAAACTTTTTGAGGAATATTTGGATGCGAAACATTCCCATTTTCAGATGAAATCTATGGAAGATTACGAGCAGTTAAAAAAGGTTAACACAGCTAGAAGTAAAACACAGTCCCGTTTTGTGAGAAATGAATTAATGGATAATGTGAGGGAATATTCGAATGGGGAAAGTGCATTCCTATATTTCACTGAAAAGGTTGGCGATAATGGACTTTATATTTTGGATGAGCCGGAAAACAGTCTTTCTCCAAAACGCCAGGTGGAATTGGTGAAATTTATTGAAGAATCTGCCCGTTTCTTTGGATGTCAGTTTATCATATCAACACATTCTCCATTTCTACTATCCATGAATGGGGCAAAAATTTATAATCTTGACGAAAAACCTGTTAAGGTGAGACGCTGGACGGAATTAGAAAATATCCGTACATACTATGAATTTTTCAAAAAACATGAAAACAAGTTTTGAAGTTGTTGAAGAACATTGAATAATACTTCAAGAAAAATCCGGATCATAAAAACTATTCAATTAAAGGGCGCGTTTATGGAGGAGGTTTCTCTGTAGTTGGCTAGTTGATCTTCGCTACAGCCGGCGACTCTGAGGAGGATGGGCGAGCGAAGCGAGGGGTGTCGTTCACCGCCTGCCCATAAGACACGCGTCCAGCTACAGCGCGGATCAACAAGCTGCAAACACTTAACCCCCTGCCAAAAAGGCCATCATGAAAAACAACCTTTACGAATAAAAATAAAGCACTAGCAGTACACTCTTTTAGTGACAGTTCTCACAAGATGACGAAACATCTCACTTCGTTTACTATTTTTTCTTCTTCTGCATCAATATCGCTTGTCGTGCAAGTGTATCCGCCGTCTTGTTTGTGCTGTCCGCAATCCACTTAATAAAGAAAAAATCAAACGTCGCTACGAGTTTCAATGCCGCCTTCAAATAAGGCGCATACTGCTCGTTCTTCACAAACTCTTTCTCCATCGACTGCACGACCACTGTCGAATCAGACCTTACCGACACCATGCCCGTCGTCAGCTTAGACGCCTCCTCCAGACCTCTCACCAGTGCTTGAAACTCTGCGTGATGATTGTTCGTTGGCTCAATCGGCTCACTAATCCGAACGTCCTGTCCTTCTCCTTTAATATACACACCAATTCCGCTCAACCCAGGATTGCCTGCGCTAGCACCATCTATGTACACTTCCAACATGAGATTTATCTCTCCAATCTGGTAATGAATTGTAAAAAACGTAGAAACACTTGCAACATCCCGTCAGCCAACTTAAAATAGGAGGAAGAAAGGTGGGAGTTCTTTTCTAATGGATAAAGTAGTTGTCATGAAAGAAATTAATCAATTGCTCGATATATATTGTGAAGGTTGTTACGTCAAAAAACAACTAACAAACGAACGTGGCAAAACAGGCGCGCATCAATTTTGTATTTCCGACTGTACTGTAGGAGACCAGCTACAATTCCTTGGAAGAGAAATCAACAAGATCAGTACGGCTCCAAATAAATAATGAAAAAGCATCCCGCAACTGCGTGGATGCTTTGTTTATGTTAGAAATTCAGCTGTTTGCGCCGAGATGAGGTTATACTTCATCCTCAAGAGTCGATACGTTAGCCGCCTGTGGACCACGATTTCCTTCAATTACTTCAAAAGAAACTGTTTGACCTTCAGCCAGTGTCTTGAATCCATCCGTAGCAATTCCGGTAAAATGTACAAATACATCTTCACCATCATCCGCTTCGATAAACCCATACCCTTTGTCACTGCTGAACCACTTCACTTTACCTTGGTGCATAATAATTCCTCCTCGGCAATTAGAAATCCATCTCCACACGTAACGTGCAAGCCTATTATTGACAACTTGCCCAATACGGCTTCTTACACTATACATGAGTAGGTTGGAAGTGTCAACGCTAGAATGAATACTCTGAATACGGTTCAATAATAACAAGGAAAGTATTGGTTTTTATCTGACTATTCCCTATAATGAAGAAGTATTCATTTTTTCTACATATACGTATTAGGTAAGGAAGTGTTGGAGTGAAAATTGTTATCACGCTTTTGCAAGTTGGATTTTTATACATATTATTTCTAGCAGGAGAGTTTTTACAAGCGAAACTTTCCATTCCGTTGCCGGGAAGCATTATCGGTTTGCTCGTGTTATGGGGACTGTTATCGATCCGAGTCATTCCACTTCGCTGGGTGGAAAAAGGCGCGTATGTCTTTCTATCGACTTTGCCGCTGTATCTAATTCCCGCTACGGTGGGTGTGATGGATTATGGCCATGTATTTGCGGGCAAAGGCAGTCTCCTAATCTTGATCACAATCGGTAGTACATTGATCACGATGGTCGTCGCAAGTTTAGTGAGCCAAGCTATGGCCAAGCGTCATGTGAAAGAGGAGGGAACTCTTTCATGAATACAGTAGTACTGGCTCTGACCATGATCTTGTTGACAGTTATCCTATATTTTGTAATGAACGCCGTCTACGTCAGGTTACGTTCGCCTTTTCTAGTCCCTATTATGACAACGACTATTGTGGTGATTATCGTGTTGTCGTTATTCAATGCATCCTATGAAACGTATATGGTAGGAGGCAAATGGATCGACGCATTGCTTGGTCCTGCCATCGTCTCACTGTGCATTCCACTCTATAAGCAGAGAGATATTATCAAGAAAAATCTGTTGCCGATCTTTGGTGGAGTCGTAGTAGGAGGAATTGTCGGGATGATGACAGGTGTCTTAGCAGCGAGACTCGCCGGGTTTTCAACCGAACTTTTAGCGAGTATTTTACCGAAGTCTATTACGTCGCCTATCGCTATGCAAATTGCTGAAGAACTCGGTGGCATTCCTTCGCTAGCGACGGTGTTAGTCATTATCGCCGGACTCGCTGGAATCCTTATGGGTCCGTGGATCAATCGCTGGTTGAAAATTGATACAGCCATTGGACAAGGCATTGGTCTTGGAGTCGGTGCGCATGCTATTGGAACTTCTAAAGCGCTCGAATACGGAGAACAAACGGCTTCCATGAGTTCGGTTGCCATGACGTTATCTGCGATTATCGGTGCACTTGCGGGACCTTTATTCGGTATTTGGTTATTTCCATAAAAAAGCGGAATTCCTATTCGACTAGGAATCCCGCTTTTTTTAATGCTTCTTCTGCATCGTGTAGTTGTTCTGCTCGTGGAGCGGAAATAGCATGTAAATGAATGCCGCCCTCGTCCAAATTCAATAGATAAGGAGCTTGTGCTTGTTGAATTTGTTCAATGAATGTCTTCACTTCTTGCCGGTTCGATACCATGATGGATGCACGCACATCACCATACACAGGATGTTCTACCCGGACATCTCTCACGGTTACGCCGTGGTCGACTAAAATGTGCAACTCTTCTTCCGTTTGACTAGGCGTATGTTTGCAGACGATGATCTTTTCTACGTCTTTTACTTTCTTAGTTGACCGTGTGTATAGGTATCCTTGATTGGTCGCCATGATCGGTTCGTCTTTTGCCTTCAATAAATTAATATCACTGACGATCACTTGTCTGCTGACTTTTGTCAGTTCACCTAATTCTGCACCCGTTACGGGATGATTTGCTTCTTTTAATGTCTGGAGAATTACATCACGGCGCTGTTCTCCTGCCACTTTTACTTTTTTTCTCAAAACACTCACCTGCTATCTATAAAATATCTATCGGGGTTTGTGCAGATACCGCCACTTCGAGCAACGCTTTTGCTAATTGGGTGGCGTTTTCGCTAGTCGACGTCTCGCCAAATGAAATCCGAACAAATCCTTTCGCTAAGTGGGCGGGTATATTCATCGCGCTCATCGTCATAGATGACTGTTGCTGACCGACTTGACAAGCACTGCCTGTCGACACCGCAAATCCTCTTCTATTTAATTCTAACATAATGCGCTGTCCTTCTGAGTGTTTGGCGCATAGACCGATAATTTGCGGAAGTTGTTCAGACGACTGCGGACTAGTATAGATAGTAAATGCTTCAGGACGTGCAGAGAGTATGTTCATGAAGAGAGCGCGCAATGCACGATACTTTGCTTCATTAGGATGTGCCAGTTCAGCTGCCGTAACGAATGCAGCAATTCCGGGTACATTCACCGTCCCGCCTCTAAATCCTTTCTCTTGCGTAGCACCTGGGAATAGCGGGACTGCACGAATGCGTGGATCGATATAGACGGCACCGACGCCTTTTGGACCGTGCACTTTATGGCTGGATACCGACAAGCTGTCTACATATGGAGAGATGTCACGCATAGATAATTTACCGAATGATTGTACACAGTCGCTATGCAAATAAATGCCTTTAGGTTTTAGTAGTTTCGATATAGATCGGATGGGTTGAATGGTACCGATCTCCGGATTGCAATGTTGCACGGATACGACAGTCGTTTGGTCCGTAATGGCATCTTCAAGTGCTTGTAAATCGATGATGCCTGCCGTTGTAAAAGGGATTGTCGTCGTACGGAAGCCTTGTCTTTCCAGATACGCTGCAGCTGAATGAAGAGAAGGATGTTCCGCGGCCGAAAGAATCATATGCTGTCCTTTGTTCTTTGCCGACTCCGCTAAAGATACTAAGGCAAGCGTGTTGCTTTCCGTCCCGCCTGAAGTAAAGTATAGCCCTTCAGAACGTACGCCAAGAAGTGCAGACAAGTTTTGTCTACTATGGGCCAATACGTTTAGTGCGGCCCCTCCTACGTCGTGCAAGCTCGTCGTGTTGCCAAACTGTTGTTGAGAGACTGACACATAGACTGAAGCGGCTTCTTCACGAAGAGGTGTCGTGGCAGCGTAATCAAAGTAATGCAATTGAATGACCTCCTGCAATAAATAATATATTCATCTTGTCATATAACGGCATATATGTAAAGATAGATGTAAAGACACCTGATGAAAAGGAAGGTTATGAGAATGCAGATGAACAGAATCAAATTGGTCTCGATGCTTGAACAGTTTTTCATAGAAGATGTAGGAGATGGCGATCTATCAGCTCATACATTATTTCCTGCGAACGCAATAGGTGAAATGCACATCATCTCTAAAACTTCAGGTGTATTTTGCGGAGTAGATGTCATCACGACAGGTTTTCACGTGATGGATCCTTCTGTAGAAGTCACGTGCCAAGTAGAGGATGGCGATAAAATAGTAGACAGACAAGTACTCGCGAAAATAAAAGGTTCTGTCAGAAGTCTGTTGACTGCGGAACGTGTCATCTTAAATTGTATCCAGCGAATGACTGCGATTGCGACGAAAACGGCTGACCTCACCGCGTTATTAGCGGAAACGGAAACTAGAGTGTGTGATACACGCAAGACAGCGCCTGGGCTTCGCATGCTCGATAAATATGCGGTTCGAACGGGTGGCGGGTTTAATCACCGGAATGGTTTATATGACGCAGTGATGCTAAAAGATAATCACTTAGCGTATGCAGGATCTATAACACATGCTGTGCAACTGCTGAGGACCCGATTAGGTCATACCGTGAAAATAGAGGTAGAAATCGAATCGCTAGCGCAACTACAGGAAGCTATTGAAGCAAACGTAGATATTATTATGTTTGATAACCGAACGCCCGAACAAATTACGGACTGGTTACCACTCGTACCTTCGCATATCATAACTGAAGCTTCTGGCATGATTACGGAGGAGACGATCGCTTCATATGGCAAGACAGGAATTGATTACATATCGGTCGGCGCATTGACGCATTCCGTCATTGCAGCGGACATTAGTGCTACTATACAACTCACTACACAGGGGGACTGAAGAATATGTCGATGTTGGAACTGATAAAAGAACAAGCAAACGCTATGTTGCCCGAACGATATAAGCAGTATACGGTTAGCGAAATGGAAGAAAAGATTCGGACGATTAAGCAAACACTAGGAAATAAATTATTTATTCCTGGCCATCACTACCAGAAAAACGAAGTGATTCAATTTGCAGATGCTACAGGAGATTCATTGCAACTAGCACAAATTTGCGCCGCGAACGAACAAGCGGAACATATCGTGTTTTGTGGCGTGCACTTCATGGCGGAAACAGCGGATATCTTAACAACGGAAAATCAAACCGTCTATTTACCGGATATGCGTGCCGGCTGTTCGATGGCAGACATGGCGGACATCTACCAGACGGAACGAGCGTGGAAAGACTTGCAAGAACGTTTTGGCGATACGATTCTTCCACTAACATACGTGAATTCAACGGCAGCCATTAAGGCGTTCGTTGGTCGTAATGGAGGCGCAACCGTCACTTCGTCGAACGCGAAAGAAATCGTCCAATGGGCTTTCACCCAGAAAAAACGGATTTTATTCTTACCGGATCAGCATTTGGGACGTAACACAGCGTATGAACTCGGTGTGCCTCTTGAGCATATGGCGGTATGGAATCCGATTACAGATATTCTTGAATACGAAGGACAAGACGAAGAGTGTCAAGTGATTTTATGGAAAGGCCATTGCTCCGTTCATGAAAACTTTACAGTAGAAAATATTCGTCAGCTACGTGAAAATGATTCTGATCGTCGAATTATTGTTCATCCTGAATGTTCACATGAAGTCGTGATGCAGTCTGATGATAATGGCTCAACCAAGTATATTATTGATCAAATTGAAGCAGCCGCTCCTGGTACGAAATGGGCAATTGGCACAGAAATGAATTTAGTTAATCGGTTGATAGAAAATCATCCCGACTTAGATATCATTTCATTAAATCCTTTAATGTGTCCTTGTTTAACGATGAACCGTATTGATTTGCCACATTTACTATGGAGTCTCGAAAGTATAATGGAAGGCGCTGAGCAAAATATTATCAAAGTCGATGCGGCTACTTCGGCGGATGCGATCGATGCGCTAGACCGTATGCTACAGCGAAAGTAACGTAGCAGTGCTTGACAATTACACTGAATATTGTATGATTGGGGAAATGATATGGAACGTTGAAGAAGGATTAGTAGATAAAATAGCATGTGCTAGAGAGCGGAAATCATCGGCTGGAAGTTTCCGTCGCAATGCCTTGTCGAACCTGCCTTTTGAGTCCTGTGTAAACACAGGCGCGCACCTTGGCGTTAGAAGGAGAGCGGGATTTGTGAAAATGAATCCAATGATGGTGGCACCGCGGAAGTTATGTCCTTTCGTCCTGATTAGATCGGGACGATTGGGCTTTTTTATTGTATACAGGTAGATGATATGTAGAAATGGAAGGCGAATTTATATGAAGAGACAGCGAATTGTTGTGAAAATCGGTAGCAGCTCGTTAACAAATGATAGTGGAGAAATCGATCAGGTAAAATTCAATGATCATGTCGATGCCTTGGCGATGCTAAAAAACGTAGGGCATGAAGTCATTGTCGTCTCGTCAGGAGCCGTAGCGGCAGGCTTTGCGCGTCTCGGCTATTCCTCCCGTCCGCAGACGATCAAAGGGAAACAAGCCGCAGCAGCGGTAGGGCAGAGTTTGTTAATACAATCTTATATCGAAAGATTCAGCTCGCATAAAGTCATTCCGGCACAAATTTTATTGACACGTCATGACTTTGCCGACCGTGATCGATACCGCAATGCATTTGCGGCGATGTCTGAATTACTTGACCGTGGCATCATGCCGATCATTAACGAAAATGATACGGTATCCATTGACGAGTTAACGTTTGGGGATAATGATATGCTATCCGCATTAGTCAGTGGCTTTTTGCACGCGGATCAATTGATTATTTTAACCGATGTCAACGGCATCTACACGAGTAATCCGCGAACTGATCCAGATGCTGTACGATTGAGTAAGCTAGATGAAATTTCGGATGAACTGCTTGGTGGTGCGGATGACGTCGGCTCCAAAGTCGGTACAGGCGGTATGCGTTCGAAGTTACTAGCTGCACGAACGGCTCACACGCTAGCCGTTCCGGTCTTCATCGGAACAGGTCGCGGTCCATCAAAATTGCTAGATATTTTAAAAGGGTATGGAGACGGCACGTATATTTCCAGTCCGGCTGCCAACACGATCAATACGAAGCGCCAATGGATTGCACTTCATTCTGAATCGACAGGCCGTTTGTACGTAGATCAAGGTGCCGAAGAAGCAATTGTTCATAATGGACGCAGTTTATTGCCGGCAGGCGTCTTTAAAGTACAAGGGAATTTTAAAGTTGGGGAAGTAGTGGAAGTATTCGGTTTAGATGGTTTGATCGGTAAGGGCGAAGTCACTTATTCGTCTGAACAATTAAAACAAACGATTTCTAATAAGGATAAATTGGAAGAATTCAAGCCGATGCTAGAAGTCATTCACCGAGACCGCTGGGTACAAGTATAATCAAAGAGGAGAATGGGATATGAGTGAGATTAGAGATAAAGGTAAAGCCGCAAAAGAAGCGAGTATCATATTGAACGTGGCAACAACTGAAGAGAAAAACCAAGCATTGCAATGGATCGCTGAGCAATTACTAGAAGAACAAGATCAGTTGCTTGCGGAGAATAAAAAAGATATCGATGAAGGGCGCGAAAAAGGAATTGAATCAGCAGTTCTCGATCGAATATTATTAACACCTGAAAGAATTGAAGCGATGGCGGAAGGCGTTCGTCTACTGATCGATTTACATGATCCGATTGGAGAAACGTTAGAAGAAATCCACAAGGAAAACGGCTTGCATATTGTGAAGAAGCGCGTGCCGATCGGTGTCATCGCCATGATTTATGAAGCGCGTCCGAATGTTACGATGGATGCAGCGTCTTTGGCACTGAAAACAGGCAACGCGGTCGTATTGCGCGGAAGTTCTTCTGCTAAATATTCCAATTTAGCGCTATGGCGTGTTATTCAACGTGGACTTGAAAAAAGTTCATTGCCAGTTGATTCTGTTCAGTTAATAGAAGACACAAGTCGAGAAACGGCGAAAGAATTGTTCACACTCAATGACTATATAGATGTCTTGATTCCGCGTGGAGGAGCCAAGTTGATCCAAACTGTCATTCGTGAATCTACAGTACCCGTCATCGAAACAGGCGCAGGGAACTGTCACGTATTTATCGATGCATCCGCTGATGAGAAAATGGCAATCGATATAGTCGTCAATGCGAAAACACATCGTCCGTCGGTTTGTAACGCGATTGAAACGGTTTTGATCGATTCCAACTGGTTAGCGCAACACGGCAAGCGTTTGATCCACGCACTACAAGAGCAAGGCGTTCAATTACAAGGCGACGAAAAACTACAGGCATTTGATCCAACTATCGCAGCTGTTGAACAAAATGATTGGTCAAGAGAATACTTGGACTTGACATTACGCGTAAAGAGCGTGGAAAATGTACAGCAAGCACTAGAACATATTGCTACATATAGTACGAAGCATTCGGAAAGCATTATTACCCAGACGGATGCGCATGCTGAGCAATTTTTGAATAGCGTAGATGCGGCAGCTGTTTACGTCAATGCTTCCACTCGCTTTACGGATGGTTTCGAATTCGGGTATGGTGCAGAAATTGGTATTAGTACACAAAAGCTTCACGCGAGAGGTCCAATGGGATTAGAAGCACTGACTTCTTCGAAATTTGTGATTCGAGGAACCGGACAAATTAGATAATATGTAGGAGGGGTTAGGTATGTCAACTGAAAAACATATTTTACACTATGAAACTTCCGCGCCAAAAGACAAGCCGGCAGCGGATGATCCACTTGCTTTCGGAACGATTTTTACTGATCACATGTTTGTGATGGATTATACAGATGGAACGGGATGGCATGATCCTCGTATTGAGCCGTACAAGCCGTTTCTGCTAGATCCAGCCGCGATCGTATTACATTATGGACAAACTGTTTTCGAAGGATTGAAAGCGTATGTAAATGAAGACAAGGAAGTAGTGTTATTCCGTCCAGAGGAAAACATGAAACGTTTGAATCGCTCAAATGATAGATTATGCATGCCGATGTTTGATGAAAAATTCGTATTAACTGCCTTGAAAGAATTGATTTCACTAGATAAGGATTGGATTCCGGATAGAGAGGGGACTTCCCTTTACGTTCGTCCATTCATTTTTGCGACACAGCCTTATTTAGGTGTCGCTCCTTCTAAGACGTACCGACTGATGATTATTTTGTCTCCAGTAGGTCCGTATTATAAAGAAGGGGTCAACCCTGTTAAAATTGCGGTTGAATCACAGTATGTCCGTGCCGCGGTAGGTGGTACAGGCTCTGCGAAAACGGCTGGTAACTATGCAGGCGCGATGAAAGCACAAGAAGTGGCGGAAGCGGAAGGGTATTCGCAAGTTCTATGGCTCGATGCGAAAGAACATCAGTATATCGAAGAAGTAGGCGCGATGAATGTGTTCTTCAAAATCAATGGAGAAGTTATTACGCCAAGCCTCAATGGTAGTATTTTGGAAGGCATCACGCGTAAATCAGTAATCGAATTATTGATCGACTGGGATATTCCAGTTACTGAACGTAAAGTGTCGATCGATGAAATTATGGAAGCTAACCGAGCAGGCACATTGGAAGAAGCATTCGGTACAGGAACAGCCGCCGTTATTTCCCCAATAGGAGAACTGTTCTATGAAGGAGAAAAATGCGAGATCAATCATAACGAAATTGGTGAACTTTCATTGAAGTTATATGAAACGATTACAGGCATCCAGACGGGTAAAATGGAAGATCCATATAACTGGGTTGTGCCGGTAGACTAATTTCCCCATAAATCAGGTGGAATGGTTCGTGACAACTGCGTTGCTGTGAAGTACACTGTTAATAGTTTTGATTGAAGGGGAGTTTCCTGATGAACAAAAGTTTGATCGTTCTATTCCTGGCGGTACTGCTATTTACAGTGACAGGATGCGGAAAAACGTCTTCTGCCCCGTCGAGTGCGGAAGATTTATTGGAGAAAGCGGAACAAGCGATGAATGAATTGGACTCGGTCCATGCCGATATCGCGTATGATGAAAGTAGCGTCACATCCGATCCTGCAAAACGTACGAGTAAAAATGTACAAGTTCAGGCGGATATTGAACAGAATCCACTGAAGGTTTCAGAAGAAGTCGTCTGGAAAATTCCAAAACAAGGCGCGAAAAATATTCAACTATTCCGCCAAGGTAATCAATTGGCTATGCAAGAAACTTTGGAAGAAGAAAAAAGTGAATGGCAAGAGATGACGGAAGAGCAACGCACGGAATTACTTGGTGTGTGGGTGCCGTTCGTTTCTCCTGTAATGGACTTGTCGCTGTTGAAACCTTTCATCCATGATGCGGAAATAGCGAAAATTGATTACGGCTATGCGGTAGAATTTTCCCTATCTCCTGCAGACTATCGTCAGTTGATGGAAGTGATTTCCGTGAATAGCCCACAACCGGAAAATTTTGTGCATACGCATAGTGGATTTCCGGTAGTAGAAAAGCTGGATGTTGAGTTGACGGTAAATGAGGAGACGATGTTTGTGACGGGCATGAAAATGTCAGCAAATGTCACAAGTTATTTTGGCCGAGATTATATCCGTTATAAACAAAAACTCGATGCGAAGTATAGTTATTTTAACGATATTGATGCGATCTCCACACCAAAAGATGCGGAGATGTTCGAGTAATACGAAAAAATCCACGTTGACCTACTGTAGGTTGGCGTGGATTTTTGTATCTAGCTAGATGTTTAACGTGGATTCTTTCTCCCTTTGAATGATTGAAGCCGTTGGTGAATGGCGGCCATTCTAGTTTCCTCGCCTGCTTCTACAGGCGTGTAGAATTTAGAATGTACTAGACTATCAGGCAAGTATTGCTGATCTGTCCAACCACCGAAAGTACCAACAGGTGTTGCGTGTGGGTAGACGTAGCCCCCATGACCGAGCGCTGCAGATCCGCTATAGTGTGTGTCCCGTAAATGCATCGGAATTTCGCCAGTAGGCTTTTCGTGCAATGTTTTGGTGGCGGCGTCGATCGCTTTGTAAGCAGAGTTTGATTTGGAAGCCAAACACATCTCGATAATGGCTGTAGCAAGTGGAATGCGTGCTTCAGGCATGCCGAGACGCTGTGCCGCATCCGTCGCTGCGAGAACATGACTCCCGACATCGGGTGCTGCCAAACCAATATCTTCATAACTCATGACAAGCATACGTCTGGTAACAGCAGTTAAATCGCCAATTTCGAGTAATTGGGCCAAATAATAAAGCGCCGCATCGACATCACTTCCGCGTACACTTTTTTGTAAAGCAGATAATAAATTAAAATGATGCGAGCCCTTTTTATCACCTAGTAAACTAATTCTAGTCAGCAATTGAGCAAGCAATGCATCTTCTACGATAATCTTGCCGTCTTCTTCATCACTTGCAGCAAGTAATGATTCGAGGAACGTTAACGCTTTTCGCGCATCCCCATTGACACCTTCTGAAATTTTCTCCAGTTGCTCGGTAGTGATTTCGATCGTTTCCTTACCCAGCCCTTTTTTCTCGTCTTTCAGTGTGCGCTCGAGCAATTCCAGTAAATCTTTTGGCTGCAATCGTTTCAATTGGACAATTTCCCCACAGCGCGAACGAATAGCGGGATTGACGTCGTGAAACGGATTTTCCGTCGTCGCACCGATCAAAACAATCGAACCGCTTTCTACGTGCGGAAGGAGCGTATCTTGTTGCAATTTATTGAAACGATGGATTTCATCTAAGAATAATAACACTTTACCTGTCATCCGCGCTTCTTTCACTACATCCTCTACATCTTTCTTGCCTGCCACTGTCGCGTTTAACGCAATAAAAGGTAGTTTTGACGTACCTGCAATTGCGTAGGCTAGTGACGTTTTTCCGATACCTGGTTCACCATATAATAAAAGAGACGGGACATGCCCGTTCTTGATCATCCGATATAAGGGAGTAGTGTTGCCGATGACGTGATCTTGTCCGATCACTTCATCAATCGTCTCGGGCCGCATGCGAAAGGCCAAAGGTTCGTTATGCATGTACATCCTCCTAGCGTACGTTTGTTCTTTCATTATACCGTAAAACATTAGTGAAGTCATTTGCAAGAACCAGTGATACAATTATGCTATACTGATTTCAGCAATTTTAGTAAAGGACGATGCCCAATGAAAATATCCACTAAAGGACGATACGGACTTACAGTAATAGTAGAATTAGGACGAAAATACGGAGAAGGTCCAGTGCCTTTGCGTCTGATCGCAGAAGAGCAAGATCTCTCTGAAGCATATCTGGAACAACTGATCCCGCCACTACGCAACAGCGGAATGGTGAAGAGTGTTCGCGGGGCCTACGGTGGCTATAAACTCGCAAAAGACCCTTCCGAAATTATGGCAGGAGACGTCATCCGTTTGCTTGAAGGGCCCATTCAATTAGTCGAAGGATTGGATGACGACGATATCCCGCAACGAGAATTATGGAAACGAATCGGAGACGCAATCCGAGGGGTATTAGATCATACGACGATCAAAGATTTAATTGAATTCGAAGATACGTCCACTACTGATGAATACATGTTTTATATTTAAAGGAGTTTAGTTATGAAACCAGCTATATATTTAGACTATGCCGCTACGACACCGATGCATCCAGCTGTACTGGAGCGATTCACCACTGCGCTGCAAGATACATATGGGAATCCTTCAAGTACGCATCAATTTGGTCGTCACGCAAAAAAAGTGCTGGAAGATGCACGCAAAACACTAGCATCCTCGATCAATGCGTCACCCAATGAAATCATAGTGACTTCAGGAGGGACAGAAGCGGATAACTTGGCGATTTTCGGGTACGTACAGTCGTTGAACTCAAAAGGTAAACATATTATTACAACGGAAATCGAACATCATGCAGTGTTAAACCCGTGTAAACAACTGGAGTCACAAGGCTATCACGTGACGTACCTTTCACCTGACAATCACGGAGTCATTACAACGGAACAAGTTCAGGCTGCGTTAACGGATGAAACGATTTTAGTGTCTATCATGTATGGGAACAATGAAGTGGGAACGGTCCAACCGATTGCAGAAATCGGCCAGTTACTCTCTACACATCCATGCGTATTCCACACAGACGCAGTGCAAGCTTACGGGACTTGCTCACTTGACGTAGAAGAACTGCAGGTCGATTTATTGTCCGTTTCAGCGCATAAACTGAATGGACCTAAAGGGATCGGCTTCCTTTATCAGCGAAATGGTAAGTTACTATCGAGCCAAGTACTCGGAGGTTCGCAAGAGAAAAAGCGACGTGCAGGTACTGAAAATGTGCCAGCAATCGTTGCGTTTGCAGAAGCGGTCTCCATTGCCGAGCAAACCAAACTAGAAAAGCAAACAGACTATTCAACGTATAAACAAAAAATGGCGGACGTCTTTGAAAATCATCAAATCGATTTCCAACCGACCATTCCCCCCGCAGTAGCATCTTTACCACATATTTATCATGTATCGTTTCCAGGCACTGATGTGGAGACATTTTTGATGAGTTTAGATTTAGAAGGGGTAGCTGTATCAAGTGGTTCGGCTTGTATGGCGGGATCATTTGAACCGTCACATGTCGTAACGGCCATGTTCGGTACAGAATCAGATCAAGCTAGAAACTCGATCCGCATCAGTTTCGGCTATAACTTGGATGAATCTATGGTAGAAGAAGCAGCCAATCGAATTGCGAATGTAGTGAAACGACTAGTGAAATGAATTAAGAAAAGGATGAACAATATGACAACGAAAAAAGCACCTGCCGATACACGTGTAGTCATTGGAATGTCAGGCGGAGTGGACTCTTCGGTTGCAGCATTACTCTTGAAACAGCAAGGCTATGAAGTGATCGGAATCTTTATGAAAAACTGGGATGACACAGACGAATCCGGACATTGCACCGCGACAGAAGACTTTGAAGACGTACGTAGTGTCTGTGATCAGATCGGCATTCCGTATTACTCTGTTAATTTTGAAAAACAATATTGGGATAAAGTATTTACGTATTTCTTAGATGAATACAAAAAAGGCCGCACGCCGAATCCAGATGTTATGTGCAATAAAGAAATTAAATTCAAAGCATTCCTCGAGCACGCCAAAAGTTTAGGTGCCGATTATTTGGCGACTGGACATTATGCACAAGTCGTAGAACGGGAAAACGGAGTAGCCATGCTTCGTGGCGTGGACAATAACAAAGATCAAACGTACTTCTTGAATCAATTAACGCAACAACAACTTCAGCAAGTATTATTCCCTCTAGGTCATATGGAGAAAAGTGAAGTCCGCGAAATCGCGGAACAAGCAGGACTTGCCACAGCGAAGAAAAAAGATTCAACAGGAATCTGTTTCATCGGTGAACGTAATTTCAAAGAATTCCTAGGGGAGTACTTACCAGCACGTCCAGGCGAGATGCAGACAATGGCTGGAGTGAAGATGGGTAACCATGACGGATTGATGTATCACACAATTGGTCAGCGTCACGGTCTAGGTATTGGCGGAGCCGGAGAACCTTGGTTTGCGGTCGGTAAAGATTTGGAGCGCAATGTATTGCTAGTTGAGCAAGGCTTTTATCACGACACACTGTTCTCAACGAGTCTACAAGCAACGGATATGAATATTTGTACACCGAAAGAATTACCGGAGACGTTTACGTGTACAGCTAAATTCCGTTACCGTCAACCCGATACGAAAGTAACTGTGCAATTATCTGGTGACGAGGCAATCGTGACATTCGATGAACCTGTTCGTGCAGTCACGCCAGGACAAGCGGTCGTGCTATATGACGGGGATGAATGTCTAGGTGGCGGAACCATCAATGAAGTATTCAAAGACGGCAAGAAACTGACATACGTAGGATAAGGAGGCAACAGCATGTCGATTCATCAAGATGCGATTAAAGAAATGCAAGAAGGCAATTATGAGAAAGCCATTGAGCTTTTCATGAAGGCAGTAGAAGAAAATCCAGAAGAGCCTACAGGCTATATCAATATCGGGAACATTTTTGCATCACTTGGAGATGCTGAGCAAGCAGAGCCATTTTTCCAAAAAGCATTGACGCTAGACGAAAATGCCGGAACCGCTTTTTACGGACTGGCGAATCTGTATTACAATCAAGAACGCTTTGAAGAAGCAGCAAAACTATATGAAAAAGCGATTAACGCAGGATTGGACTCTGCCGATGCCTATTTCATGCTTGGTAAAAGTATGGAACAAGCAGGCAATGATCGCTTAGCATTACCCTATATACAGCGTGCTGTTGAATTAAATGCTGATGATCAGGAAATTGCGTTGTCTTATGGAATTTTATTAGCTAAACTCGAGCTATTTAAAGAGGCGAAGCCTGTATTTGAATCCATTTTGGCGGTAGTTCCGGACCATGCAGATAGCCACTATAATTTGGGCGTTTTATATGCCGTTTCAACAGAAGACAAGGCGAGTGCACTGTCACACTTAGAACAAGCATTCACTGCGGAACCTGACCATACACAGGCGCGTTATTTATTCGATATGATCAAGCTCGGAGAACAAGGCGAGTAATACATCAGCTAAAAAGGAGGGAATCCTTCGATGAGTGAAACAGAACCATATATTATCGGCAGGCCGGTCGTGACGATTTTTCATAATACGACGAACTTATTTTCCATCGTCAAATTGAAAGTCGCTTCCACCAATACCGATTACCGCGACAGTGAAATAGTGATCAAAGGGTCATTCCCTCCTTTAGTGGCGGAAGAAGATTATAAATTTACAGGTCGACTTGTCAACCATCCGGTACATGGCCAGCAGTTTGATGTGCAGACGTTCTCAAAAGAGTTACCTGCGACAGAAGCGGGTCTGATTCATTACTTATCCGGAGATTTATTTCCTGGCATTGGAAAGAAAACCGCCACGGACATCGTCAAGACACTCGGCAATAACGTCATTCAGAAAGTGCTCGAAGACCGTAGCGTTCTTGACCAGATCCCGCGCTTGAGTGACGAACGAAAAGATACGCTTGTTTCGGTCTTGCAAGAAAATCTAGGCCTTGAACGTACAATGGTGCAACTGAATGAATGGGGCTTCGGTCCACAAGTAGCTATGCGGATTTATCAAGCCTATCAAGACGACGCCATCACGATTCTGACGGAAAATCCCTATCGTTTAATCAAGGAAATCGAAGGAATCGGCTTTCAACGTGCAGATGATCTGGCGAAGCAACTCGGGCTCGTAGGAGATCATCCCGCGCGTATTAAGGCAGCTGTTTATTACAGCGTACATAATGAAGTACAGTCAGCAGGGCATGTCTATGTCGAGTCAGAAGTGATCTTGCCGCAAGCGAAACAGTTACTTGAATCAAGTCAATCACACATCATCTCGTACGAAGCAATCACCCAAGCAGTAATTGAACTCGTTGAAGAAGGCACATTGTCTGCTGAAATGCAGCGTCTTTACTTGCCCTCTCTGTATTTTTCAGAAATCGGTATTGCCACTAAAGTGAATAAAATTCTCGAAAATGAAGTCGCTGAACAATTTCCGGCTTCTGAAATTAGAAAAGCGATCGGTGAAATTGAAGAACGTTTGGAAGTGCAATATGCCGAAACGCAAGTCGAAGCGATTGAACGTGCGCTTCATTCTTCATTGCTCGTACTAACGGGTGGACCAGGGACAGGGAAGACAACCGTGATTAGAGGCTTAGTTGAGGCGTACGCAGAACTGCACGGTATTTCACTTGACTTGGAAGAATATGCTCGTAAAAAAGAGCCGTTCCCGATTATTTTAGCAGCGCCTACTGGACGCGCCGCGAAGCGGATGTCCGAATCGACTGGATTACCTGCCATGACGATCCACCGTTTACTTGGTTTTACGGGGCAGGAAGACGAAGAAGAGACAGAGCGGGAAGTGGATGGAAATCTCATTATCATTGATGAAACGTCCATGGTAGATACTTGGCTCATGCATCAGCTGTTAAAAGCTGTCCGCGACGACGCACAGTTATTATTCGTTGGAGACCAAGACCAACTACCTTCCGTTGGACCCGGACAAGTGTTGCATGACTTTATGCAGTCAGGGAAAATTCCCGTTGTGGAACTGACTGATATTTTCCGCCAAAGTGAAGGCTCGACAATCATTGAAATGGCGCATATGATCAAGCAAAAAGAATGGACGATGGACGTCACAAAAAAAACGTCTGATCGCTCATTTATTAAAGCATCGAGTGAACAAATTTTGCCTGTAGTCAAACAAATCGTCCAAAATGCGACATCAAAAGGGCATTCCATTAAAGACATCCAAGTGCTTGCTCCGATGTATAAAGGTCCTGCAGGTATAGATGGCTTGAATAAAATGATCCAAGAAGTGACGAATCCGCCTGCAGAGGGAAGAAAAGAAATGGTTTTCGGTGAAACGACTTATCGCGTCGGAGATAAAGTGCTGCAACTCGTCAATCAACCGGAAAGCAATGTTTTTAACGGAGATATGGGAGAAGTCGTCGCGATCATGCTAGCGAAAGAAACTACTGACAAAAAAGCAATCATGGTCGTTTCGTATGATGGCAATGAAGTGCAGTATGAACGGAGCGACTTAAATCAGCTGACACTTGCATATTGTTGTTCTATCCATAAATCCCAAGGTAGTGAATTTCCGATTGTCGTCATGCCGATCGTCAGAAGTCAGCGGAAAATGTTACGTCGTAATCTACTGTACACAGGAATTACACGTGCGAAGAATTTTTTAATATTGTGCGGGGAAGCCGAAGAATTTAAAGCAGGGATTGCGCGCACGGATGAAACAGAACGGCAGACGACGCTACAAGAACGCATTACAGGAGAAACACAAGAAGTTCAGACATCAACGCTTAAGGAAACCAGTACGCGCCATACAGCACCTGCAAAAGAGGCAGTTGAACCACGTGATACGTCGCCATCGAAGTTAACGATGGACAATTTTACTGGAATCGATCCCCTCATTGGCATGCACAACGTATCCCCATTCGACTTTCTTGAAGTGACGGATTGACAAAGCGAAAGAACTTTCCTATAATTCGTTTAGAAATAATGAAAAACGTTGAAGGAACAAGTACCTGTTTACTCTGTGTTATAGAAAAGAGCTTCTTGGCTGAAAAAGCTCTCTCAGATTTACAGCGAACGCTATTCCGAAGTTGCAGGCTAATCCCTGCCGTCTTGCCGCGTTAAGGCAACTCGAGATACCGCGTCATGCGGTAATTAGGGTGGTACCGCGATCAATAAAACCTTCGCCCCTTTATACAAGGGGGGGAGTTTTTTTAATTTTAGGAGGAACAAAACGATGAGAAAACTTACGGCATCTGAAATTCGCCAAATGTTTTTAGACTATTTTCAAGAGCACGGACATACTGTAGAACCATCAGCTGCATTAGTGCCAGTTGATGATGCATCACTACTATGGATCAACAGTGGAGTCGCCACATTGAAGAAATACTTTGATGGACGAGTGATTCCTGAAAATCCGCGGATTACGAATGCACAAAAATCCATCCGCACAAACGATATTGAAAATGTCGGCTACACAGCACGTCACCATACGTTCTTTGAAATGCTCGGCAACTTTTCTATTGGTGATTATTTCAAAGAAGAAGCCATTGTGCGTGCGTGGGATTTCCTGACAAATGAACAATGGATTGGTTTTGATCCAGAACGATTATCCATTACTATCCATCCGGAAGATGAAGAAGCATACGCAATCTGGAAAAATCAGATCGGTATTCCAGAAGAGCGTATCATTCGTCTCGAAGGAAACTTCTGGGATATCGGTGAAGGTCCGAGTGGTCCGAACTCTGAAATCTTCTACGATCGTGGCCCGACTTACGGCGACGATTTCTCAGATCCTGAATTATATCCAGGTGGAGAAAACGAACGCTATTTGGAAATTTGGAACTTAGTATTCTCTGAGTTCAATCATAATCCTGATCACACGTACACACCGCTTCCGAAGAAAAACATCGATACAGGAATGGGTCTTGAGCGTATGGCATCGGTGATCCAAGACGTGCCTACAAACTTCGATACAGACTTGTTCTTACCGATCATTGAAGCCGTTGAAAATGTGTCAGGCAGAAAATACGGTGAATCTACGCAAGTAGACACAGCATTTAAAGTAATTTCGGATCATATCCGCACAGTAGCATTCGCTATCGGAGATGGAGCACTTCCATCCAATGAAGGCCGCGGCTATGTTTTACGTCGTCTATTAAGAAGAGCGGTTCGTTTCGCGAAACAATTAGGCATTGATAAGCCGTTCATGTACATGCTGGTGCCAATTGTCGGGGATATCATGAAAGACTTCTACCCTGAAGTCCATGAGAAACAAGCATTCATTATGAAAGTCGTGAAAAACGAAGAAGATCGCTTCCACGAAACTTTGCATGACGGTATGGCGATTTTAACGACAATCATTGAAAAGGCAAAAGCTTCAGGCTTGCCAATCGTTTCAGGCAGCGACGCGTTCAAACTCTATGACACATACGGCTTCCCGTTTGAACTGACAGAGGAATTCGCCCTTGAAGAAGACGTGGCAGTCGATCGTATCGGGTTTGACGAAGAAATGGCTGCCCAACGAAATCGTGCACGTGCTGCGCGTGCCGCTTCAGACTCTATGCATGTTCAATCGGGCGTACTTGGTGAAATTCATGAAGCAAGCGAATTCATTGGCTATGGTCAACTAGAAACAACCGCGATTGTCAACGTCCTAGTTCAAGATGGTCAACGGATCGCGCATGCATCTGAAGGAGAAACCGTACAACTTATGTTGGATCAGACACCGTTCTACGCAGAAAGTGGCGGTCAAATAGCTGATAAAGGAACGATCTCCAACGAATCGTTTATAGCGGAAGTTCGCGACGTGAAAAAAGCACCGAATGGCCAGAACTTGCACACAGTCTTCATCAGTTCAGGAGAATTGAATGAAGGCGCATCAGTTAGCGCAAAAGTGGACGAGTACTCACGAAGTCTGACAGTCAAAAATCACACAGCTACACACTTATTGCATCGCGCATTGAAAGATGTTCTAGGTGAACATGTCAATCAAGCAGGGTCATATGTTGGACCGGATCGCCTTCGCTTTGACTTCTCCCATTTTGGACAAGTTACAAAGGAAGAACTGGAGCGCATTGAATTCCAAGTGAATGAACAAGTTTGGGCAGGTACCCCTGTCAATACGATCATTTCACCTATTGCGGAAGCGAAAGAAATGGGTGCGATGGCATTGTTCGGTGAAAAGTACGGCGATATCGTTCGCGTAGTGAAAGTCGGAGACTACTCTGTAGAGCTTTGTGGAGGTTGTCACGTTCGCAACACGTCCGACATCAACGTATTCAAAATCGTTTCAGAAAGCGGCATTGGAGCGGGTACGCGACGTATTGAAGCCTTCACGGGCGGACAAGCATTCCGTTCATTTAAAGAAGATCAAGCGATCATCTATGAAATAGCAGCAACTGCGAAAGCGACTCCAAAAACAGTCGTGACGAAAGTCGAATCGATACTCGCTGACTTTAAAGAACTTCAACGGGAAAATGAATCGCTGCAAGCGAAGATGGGCAACAGCCAATTGGCAAGTGTCATGGAAACGGCTCAGCAGATCGAAGACGTGACAGTCATTTCTGCACATGTTGAAGTGAAAGACAATAACGGTTTACGTCAATTGATTGACGAAATGAAACAAAAAACTTCCAAAGGCGTCATTGTACTTGGTACAGTAACGGATGGGAAAGTAATGCTGGCGGCGGGCGTGACCGATGACTTAAAAGGCGGCAACTACCACGCAGGCAAAATCGTCAACCATGTTGCGTCGCTTTGTGGCGGAAAAGGCGGCGGACGTCCTGACATGGCGATGGCAGGAGCGAAAGACGCGTCAAAACTTGATGAAGCGCTTCAATCCGTGTATGATTATGTAAAATCTGTTTAACCATTATGTAGAGCGATAAATCATAAAATATAGATACATGTAACTAGTGAGTTTGCATTTGGATGCCTATAGTATACGTCCAGTTGTTAAAGTCAGACTAGAAACGGATATGAACGGCGGTTGATCCACCAATCTATGTACTATGTAGATCACGACGGTAGATCGTTGCTGACATAAATGGAAATCGGAAAGCGGGGTGTCGAGTATGAATTCGTCCGATGAAACGATGAAGTTTAACTTTCCTGAAGAGTCGATGGAGGAAGAAGTCAAAACAGTCATGCTCCACGTTTACAAATCATTAGAAGAAAAAGGTTACAACCCAATTAACCAGATGGTCGGCTATTTACTATCTGGAGATCCAGCCTACATTCCACGACACGAAGACGCACGCAGTCTGATTCGGAAACTGGAACGAGACGAAATTCTAGAAGAATTAGTCAAGTTCTATATCCGAGAAAACAGAGGGAATACAAAATGAGAATTATGGGCTTGGATGTGGGTACGAAAACTGTAGGCATTGCGATCAGCGATAGTCTTGGTTGGACAGCCCAAGGAATTGAAACAATCAAAATTGATGAGGCGGTAGGTTCTTTCGGGATGAAACGAGTTAAACAGCTGACAGAAGAATATGCGGTGACGGAGTTTGTCGTAGGGTACCCGAAGAATATGAATAATACGATTGGGCCCCGCGGGGAGGCGTCCGAACAGTATGCGGAAAAATTACGCGAAAAGTTCGGACTTCCTGTCGTTTTATGGGATGAACGATTAACTACCATGGCTGCCGAACGCGTTTTAATTGAAGCGGATGTCAGTCGTAAAAAACGTAAATCAGTCATCGATAAAATGGCAGCTGTTATGATTTTACAAGGTTATTTGGATTCACAAAAAAATTAGAGGTGATCACACAATGGAACACGGACAAGAGACAATGACAATCGTAGATGAGAACGGCGAAGAGCACGTATGTGAGGTAATTTTAACATTTGATTCAAAAGAATATGAAAGATCTTATGTGCTTTACCACATTTTAGATGGAGAAGAGAGAGACGATGACGAGGAAGTTGAAATCCATGCATCCGCCTTTATTCCAACTGAAGAAGGACAAGACGGTGGATCACTTCTTGAAATCGAATCCGATGAAGAATGGGATATGATTGAAGAAGTATTGAACACATTCCTTGAAGAAGAAGACGAGTAAGCGATAATATCATGGGACGGGCGGAATGGTGCTGACCGTTCCGTCTTTTTCATGGACTGATCTTTAGTGGAAGAAGAGGTGAGGCTTGTGGAAAAAGAGCCCCAGAGAAAAAAAGATGTCATGTTTGAGCGCATGTTAGAACAGAAGGAAGAAGTGAGGACCGTTAGAAAAATAGTGTTTTGGATTGTAGCAGTTGTATTAGTTGTTGGGATAGTTGGAGGCTTTTCGGCCTATACATACATAAAAAGTGCGTTAGAGCCTGTTGATCCGGACTCGGAAAAAGTAGTAGAAGTGGAAATTCCGATCGGTTCAGGTTTGGATTTAATTTCAGAAAAGCTAGAAGAGTCAGGTATTATTAAGAATGCACGGATCTTCAAATACTATGCAAAAGTAAATAATGAAGCAGACTTTCAGGCTGGAACGTATGGTTTAACACAGGCTATGACGCCAGATGAATTGATTAAGAGCCTAAAAACAGGCGTCGTCTATCGCACGCCGGAATTTACATTAACCATTCCCGAAGGTTTAACAATTGATCAAATTGCAGAAAGAACAAGCGAAAAGACGACGATTACGAAAGAACAGTTTATGGAGTATGTGACGAATGAACAAGTCATTCAAGAATATATAGCCAAGTATCCAGAAGTTATAACAGAAGAAATTCTTAATGAGAATATACGCTATGCACTAGAAGGCTATTTATTCCCTGCTACGTATCCATTTTATGAGGAAAAGCCTACAGTTAAGGAAGTAGTCGATACGATGGTGGATGCCACTGTGCAAAACGTCATGCCATATAAGGCGTATTGGGCGGAAGAAGGCAAGGACCGTTCTGTTCATAAAATGCTAACTTTTGCTTCACTGTTAGAAAAAGAAGCAACTGGCAAAACGGATCGCGAAACGATTGCGAGCGTCTTCAATAACCGTATTGAACAAGGCATGCCATTGCAAACCGACCCAACCGTTTTATATGCACTAGGGGAACATAAAGCCCGCGTCATGAATGAGGATCTGAAAGTGGATCATGTCTATAATACGTACAAAAATAAAGGATTACCGCCAGGTCCGATTGCGAATGCTGGTACTGCTTCTCTTCAAGCTACAGTAGAACCATCGAAAACTGGATACTTGTTCTTCTTGGCAGATAAAGATGGCGTCAATCACTTTGCTGAGACTTATGAAAAACATCTAAAGAACAAAGCAGAATATATTGATAGCCAGCATAAATAATAGGTCGTAAAGGGGGAAGTGAATATGACGGACTACCATACGTATATTCGTCGCTTTGTAGAAGAAAAAGAGCCCCTCATCGTAGAGATGGAGCACTACGCTGCAGAGCATCGTGTGCCCATCATGGACGATACAGGTTTATATACGTTGATCGGCCTGCTGCAAATTCAACAGCCGAAACGCATTCTTGAAATCGGAAGCGCAATTGGCTATTCAGCTGTTCGATTAGCGCAAGCCTTTCCTGACGCTGTCATTTATACAGTCGAGCGTGATGTAGAACGGTATGAGAAAGCGGTCGAATATATTGAACGTAGTGGACTACAAAAGCGTATTACCATCATTCGTGATGATGCACTCGAGTTAGATGAAAACAAGTTACCAGAAGAACCATTTGATACGTTGTTCATCGATGCGGCAAAAGGTCAATATCGAAAGTTCTTCGATAAATATAGCCCGCTCATCGGTCGTTCAGGTGTAATTTATTGTGATAATATGTTTATGCATGGTATGGTGCTGTTGGAAGATGCAGATATACCAAAACGCAACCGGACGATGATCCGAAACTTGCAACAATTCACGAGCTGGGCGATGCAGAACGATGACTATGAAACGTCTTTAGTACCAATAGGTGATGGAATATTAATAGCTGTGAAAAAGTAACAAACAGTTACAAACAGTAGGCTACAAAGGGGAATTGCTGTGAAGAAAAAACCTGTTGTGATTGGTATTACCGGTGGTTCAGGCTCCGGTAAGACAAGTGTCACAAAAAAGATACATGAAGTATTCCAAGGTCATTCGGTCGTTGTAATTGAGCAAGACGACTATTATAAAGACCAATCACATCTAGCGTTTGAAGAAAGATTGAAAACGAATTACGATCATCCATTGGCATTCGATACCGACCTACTGATTCAACATATTCATCAGCTGATCAATAGACAGGCGATCGAAAAGCCGACGTATGATTATACTTTGCATACGCGTTCGGATGAAAAAGTACTGGTCGAGTCACAAGATGTCATCATTCTTGAAGGAATCTTAGTGCTAGAAGATGAACGCTTGCGGGATCTTATGGATATTAAGCTGTTTGTTGATACGGATTCTGATATACGCATTATTCGTCGGATTTTACGAGACATTCATGATCGTGGACGTACAGTGGATTCTGTCGTAGAGCAATACGTAACCGTTGTGCGTCCGATGCATAATCAGTTCATTGAACCGACAAAAAAGTATGCTAATATAATCATTCCCGAAGGCGGAGAGAACGAGGTCGCTATCGATTTGATGGTAACGAAGATCAAAACAATTCTTGCTTCTGTTGACGAAGTATAATATGATGATGACATAATTTTAAATTAATTCAGCATCCGGCAGTGATTGTATAAGTAAACTAGGGTGCGCGCAAGACAAGCAAGGGCTTTTTTCGTTCAAATCAAAGTTAGGAACGAAATAAAGTATAGTTAAAACTAAAATAGTTCCGCTATGTCACATAATTGAAGTTTGTGTGACATAGTATTTTTTATGAACAGACATATGAGGAGTGTTAGTACATGGTTTCAGAAAAGAAATTCCCAATGACAGCTGCAGGTAAAGCAAAGCTAGAAGAAGAACTAGAGTATTTGAAAACGGTTAAACGTGTAGAAGTAGTAGAACGCATCAAAATTGCACGTAGTTACGGTGATTTATCGGAAAACTCCGAGTACGATTCGGCAAAAGAAGATCAAGCATTTGTTGAAGGAAAGATTTCTTCTATAGAAGGAATGATACGTAATGCGGTCATTATCACAGAAGATGAATTGAATACGGATGAAGTGCATTTAGGCAAGACAGTTACTTTTAAAGAAATTCCTGATGGTGAACAAGAGACGTATACGATTGTTGGTTCTGCTGAAGCGAACCCGATGGAAGGTCTGATCTCGAACGACTCTCCCATTGCGAAAGCATTAATTGGTCGAAAAAAAGATGAAATAGTTAAGATTCAGACTCCCGGCGGTGAAATGTCAGTAGAAATTCTCGAGATAAAATGACACATGTACCGTCTTCTCACTAGCAGAAGACGGTATTGTGATTTTTATTTCATTCCACCGTTGTGTATGTGTTTCATTTCATAGTAAGGGAGATGTCTAATATGGCAGATCAAGATCCGAAATATTCGAGAACATCAAGAAAGCAAGGCAGTAAAGCTAGCAAAGTGAATAGAGCGTTGAATATTTCGATTGGTGTAGTGGTTTTTCTCATTGCAGTGGTTGCTATAATCTTTATCACGGGTGATGACGAGAAGGAAGAAGTGGCAATTGACAAGCCCGAACAATCCACGCAGTCCGATACAGCTCCAATTGAACCAATCGTTTTAGAAGATGAGGACAAGTCTGAAACTGAAGACACGGAGCCGGAAGAAGCAGATGATGCTGAGGTCCAAGCTCCTGAAGACAATAACGAAGTAATAAATGAAGTGGTTGAAGAACCGGAAGCGCCTGTAGTAGAAGCGCCAACAGCAGAAGAGCATAAAAAGGAACAACCAAAACAGGACAAGCCAAAGAAAGATACTTCGTCGGATTCCGGCAAGAAAGTCGTGGTAAATCCTGACTGGAAACCTATCGGAACCAAGCAAACAGGCGAGCATGTTTCGAAGTATGATGGTCAGTCTGATGACTGGCATGAGAAAAAGAAAGCTATTTCCTATGCGACGGGCATGTCTGAAGATCAATTGTATTTTGATCGTATTCAAAACGGCGGTAGTCCTCAAAAATCAGAAGGGATTGTCCGAAGTACAGATAATTCCAAAAAATTCAAAGTGTATCTTGAATGGGTGGATGGCCAAGGTTGGAAACCTGTAAAGATGGAAGTATTGAAGTAAGCGAATCAACCTACCGATGTGCTGCGCAATAGGCAGCACATTCTAGTAAGTGAAAAAGAGGAGAGGGCGTACATGAAAATAGCAATCGTTGGTGCAATGGAGGAAGAAGTTGAAATATTACGCAGAGAAATCGGAATTGGAAAAATCACTACTATTGGAAACTGCGAGTTTATTGAAGGAAAAGTAGGCAAGCATCAAGTAATCGTGACGAAGAGTGGCATCGGAAAAGTAAACGCTGCCATGGCAACCGCGATCCTGTTGCAAAACTACAAACCTGACGTAGTCTTAAATACAGGTTCTGCAGGAGGAACTAACCCTGAACTCGAGGTTGGAACGGTTGTCATATCTGATTATGTCCTGCATCATGACGTCGATGCTACTGCATTCGGCTATGAGTTAGGCCAAGTGCCACAACTTCCTGCAAGCTTTCCTTCAGATTCACAACTGATCGATTTTGCTAAAGAAGCTGTAATGGAGTTAGATACATATACACATGCCGTAGGAACAATTGCATCGGCTGATACTTTCATGGCTGATCCTGAAAAAGTATTACAAGTTAAAAGTAGATTCCCTCGCGTAATCGCTGTAGAAATGGAAGCGGCCGCTGTTGCGCAAGTCTGTTATCAATTCAACACGCGATGTGTGGTCATCCGTGCGCTATCTGATATTGCCGGGAAAGAATCTACCGTCAGCTTTGATGAATTTTTACCGCTGGCTGCCAAACACTCGTCACAGATTGTTTTGCGCGTCATCTCGAAACTTTGATCGTTCTATGATAAAATGTCTATGTAGACAGACTAGCAGTTCGTTTGGTTGAGAGGAGGGACATTCAATGGAATACTTAATGGGTGGAGTATTTATCGTCACAGCCCTATTAGCAGTAATTATTTTACGTGAGGTTAAAGCTGACTGATAATAGAAACAAAGCGTTTCCGATGTGCGGGGGGCTATGGCCCTCTGTTGCATAATCGGAAACGCTTTTTGTATTATTGATATTCGTGCTTGAACGATTGGTACAATTTGACGATTGCTCGTTTCTCGATACGTGAAACATAACTCCTAGAAATGTTTAGTTGCTCGGCAATTTCTTTTTGTGTCATTGGCTGATCGTCTAGCAAGCCATAGCGTCTTTGAATGATTTCCAGCTCGCGTGAATCGAGCTTATCCAAATGACGGTAGAGTCGCTCTTTTTGTTCATTTTGTTCTACAGTTGTTTGTGGGGGTATGTCGTTTGTTTGAAGGAGGTCTGCGATTTCTAGGGATTGGCCATCTTTATCCATGCCGATTGGTTCGTAGAGGGACACATCTTTTTGTACCTTTTTCTGTGTTCGTAAATACATAAGAATTTCATTTTCAATACAGCGTGCAGCATACGTTGCAAGCTTCGTTTTACGATCTGGCGTAAAGCTGTTGACGGCTTTCATCAGACCAATCGCTCCTATAGAAATATAATCATCAAGTAGTTCGTGCTTTGGCTGGAACTTCTTGACGATATGAGCGACCAAACGCATATTGTGTTCAATAAGTTCATCACGTGCACTTACATCGCCTTCAGCTAATCGTTTCAGGCACTCTGCTTCTTCTTTCTTGGATAACGGACGAAGGAAAGCTTGCCCTCTGATATAACCGATTAGCGCGGGGATCTCTAACCATAATTGCATGACGGCCAGGAAAAACCCGCTCATATGACCACCTCCGATTAGTAGTAGTTTACTCTATGCAAAAGACAGATGGTCTACCACTGACAAGAAAAGCGATAAAATCAGACATAGTTGTGCGTGCATGCTACACAACTATGTTATAATCAGACGAGAATTTGTTGTAGGGCGGAGAGGATAATGTGTTAAATCATTTTTTACCGAGTGCTTATGTAAAATCCGTATTACTGATCAAACCAGAAGACCTTCTGGAAAAGGGTTTTAAGGGTATTATTACAGATTTAGATAACACACTCGTTGAATGGGACCGTGCGGATGCTACGCAAGATATTATGGCGTGGTTTAAGTCTATGCACGATGCCGGTTTGCAAATTACAGTTGTTTCCAATAACCATATAGAACGCGTCAGTCACTTTTGTGATCCTTTGGGTATCCCATATATTTGCGAAGCACGGAAGCCGATGAAAAAGTCATTTCTTCAGGCACTTGCTACATTAGGCTTGCCGAAAGATGAAGTCGTCATGATTGGCGATCAATTGCTAACGGATGTCTTAGGTGCAAATCGGGTAGGGCTGCAGACGATATTGGTCGTCCCTGTAGCCAGTTCCGATGCGACGATTACGAAATTTAACCGTGCGATCGAACGACGGATTATGGCAAGGTTTAAAAGAAAAGGATTACTTACGTGGGAGGACTAAATTTGGAATTGATCAAGTGTATTGGATGCGGTATTGCCATCCAAACAACGGATAAGACAATGGAAGGCTATGCGCCACCAGCTTCATTGGAAAAAGAAGATGTCATATGTCAGCGTTGCTTTAAATTACGAAACTATAACGAATTACAGCCAGTGTCCTTATCAGGAGACGACTTTTTAGCAATTTTAAATGGAATTGGTGAAAAACAAGGCTTGATCGTAAAAGTGGTAGATATTTTTGATTTCAACGGCAGTTGGATCAATGGCTTGCATCGCTTTGTAGGCAAGAAAGATATTTTATTAATTGGTAACAAGGCAGATATCCTGCCGAAAGCGATTAATCCGCAGCGAGTGAAAAATTGGATGAAAGCGGAGGCTGCAAAGCTCGGTCTGAAACCCATCGATGTATTGCTCGTTTCCGCTGTAAAAGGCAACGGCATGAGTGATGCGCTCGACGCGATCGAGAAGTACCGTAAGGGCAAGGATGTCTACGTAGTCGGTTGTACGAACGTAGGAAAATCTACATTTATTAATCGAATCATTAAAGACGCGACCGGTATGCAAGACGTGATTACGACGTCTTACTTCCCTGGGACCACTCTTGACGTAGTGGAAATTCCACTAGATGATGGGAAAATGTTGATGGATACACCTGGTATTATCAATGATCATCAAATGGCCCATCACTTAGATCCGCATGACTTGAAGTTGATTACGCCGAAAAAAGAACTGAAACCGAAAGTCTATCAGCTGAATGCTGAACAAACATTATTCATCGGCGGACTAGCACGTTTTGACTTCATTCAAGGCGGACGTTCCTCTTTCAACATCTATGCAGCAAATGGTTTACCGGTTCACCGGACGAAGTTGGAAAATGCTGATGAATTGTACAAAAACCATTTGGGCGACATGCTATCTCCGCCTGGACCCGCATCTCTTGAGAAGTTGCCGTCACTTGTGCGTCATGAATTTTCAATTAAAGAAGCAAAGACGGACTTAGTGATTTCAGGACTTGGCTGGATTACAATTCAGCACGCCAATGTAAAAGTAGCTGTACATGCACCAAAAGGTGTGAATGTCGAAGTCAGACCTTCATTGATTTAAGAAGGACAGGAGGAAAGACCAAATGAAAAAATGGTATGCGGTAGTAGGCGATCCCATTGCGCAATCGATGTCACCGGTCATGCACGATCAGTGGTTTAAAGAAAACACAATGGACGCAACGTATATACCGATTCATGCAACAGCGGGAAGCTTGGAACAGACGATAACCAGTTTGCGTTCACTCGGATGTAGTGGTTTCAACGTAACGGTACCTCACAAGCAAGGGATTCTTCCTTTCCTTGACGAAGTGGACGAATCGGCAACGGTTATGAATGCGGTGAATACAGTGTATCAAACAGAAGAGGGCAAACTAATCGGTGCGAATACCGATGGAGCGGGATTCGTGAAGTCGTTGGAAGAGTTTTCGGACTCCGTTACAGGCTCTGTCTTACTTATTGGGGCTGGCGGCGCAGCTAGAGGCATCGCCTTTGCACTGCAATCAGCTGGCTATGGACCTCTCTATTTCACGAATCGGACCGCTTCAAGAGCCGCGGAATTGGCGGCGGATATGAAGGACGGGCATGCGATTTCTATCGAAGACGCAGAAAATCGACTTGGTGAGTTTGGACTTATAGTACAAACCACATCGGTCGGTATGAACTTTGCACAAGAAGGAATACCGCTTGATCCAAAGAACGTTGCAAGCGGTGCAGTAGTCGCGGACATTATTTACAATCCGCTCGAAACAGAATTTTTACAACAAGCAAAACAAGCAGGGGCTAAGACGATGAACGGTGTAGGAATGTTCGTTCATCAAGGAGCCCTCGCTTTTGAAAAGTGGACAGGTGTCTATCCTGACACGAAAAAGATGATCGATATGATTACAATGAAAGTTGGCGGGTAAACATGTTAACAGGTAAACAAAAAAGATTTTTACGTAGCGAAGCACATCATTTGGATCCATTATTCCAAATTGGAAAAAGCGGTTTGACTGAAGCGATCCTCGTGCAAATTGACGAAGCGCTTGAAGCACGTGAATTATTTAAAGTGAGCGTACTTCAAAATTGCGACGAAGACAAAAATGAAATTGCCGAAAAAATCGGTGCTTATAAAGATATTCACGTAGTTCAAGTCATCGGTAACACAATTGTTTTATATAGAGAATCGACAGAGAAAAAACGCATACAATTACCGTAAGGAGAATCAGATGAAACGAATCGGCATTTTGGGCGGAACTTTCAATCCGCCACACACTGGACATTTATTGATCGCCAATGAAGTGCGTTACGCACTGCAGTTAGATGAAGTATGGTTGATGCCTACTGCCGTCCCGCCACATAAGATGGCGATAGGCGATGCGACAGCCGAACAGCGCCTGCAAATGGTGAAACTGGCGGTAGATGAAGTGGATGGCTTGCGTGCGTCGTCATTTGAAATTGAACGTGGCGGAGTATCTTTTACATATGATACGATGGCACAACTCGTACAAGACGAAGCGGATGTTCACTTTCATTTCATTATTGGTGGCGATATGATCGATCAGTTACCGACATGGTACCGGATTGAGGATTTACTTGATATGGTTACATTTATCGGAGTAAAACGTCCAGGTGCTGATAACGCTTCTGCAATTCCGGTACAATTAGTAGAAACACCACAACTTGATTTGTCATCCACATTGATCCGCCAACGTTTTGTAGAAGGAGGAACCGTGCAGCTTTTGATTCCCCCGGCTGTCGAGGCTTACATTCGAGAGGAGAGATTATATGGATCTTCAACAAGTTAAAAATGACCTAGAACAACGCTTACCTAAAGTGCGTTATGAACACGTATTGCGTGTCACAGAAACAGCGAAGAAACTAGCTGAAGAAGTGGGTGTGTCAGTAGTAAAAGCGGAGATTGCTGGGCTTTTTCATGATTATGCCAAGTTTATGGATAAAGACGAATTACTCGACTTACTTAAACGAGATGAAGAATATGAACTCTATGCACAATATCACGCTGAATTATGGCATGCACCGGTTGGAGCTATGCTGGCTAAAGAGCGTTATGGAGTAGAAGATCACGACATTTTGCAGGCCATCCGTTTTCACACAACGGGACGTGCTGAAATGAGTGAGCTAGAAAAAGTGATCTATATTGCTGACTTAATCGAGCCAGGACGAAAATTTCCGGGTATCGAGGAGTTACGTCAACGTATTGACGGAGAACCGCTGGAAGATCAAATGACGGAATGCATCCAGCACACATTTAAATTTTTAGTTCAGCGATACGCAGTCATCTTTCCGCATTCATTTGACTGCTATAATGAACATGTACGTAGAAGAAAGGAACAGTGAAATATGCCGACATTATTGGAATTAGCTTATGAAGCAGTAGATAGTAAGAAAGCAGAAGACATCGTAGTATTAAATATGGAGGGCATCTCACTAATTGCTGATCAATTCATCATTTGTCATGCGAACTCTGAGAGACAAGTGCAAGCCATCGCACGTGAAGTAGCAGATGTTGCTTCTAAAGAAGGCTACACTGTGAAACGTTTGGAAGGATTCGACGCAGGCCGTTGGATCTTAATCGATCTTCTAGATGTAGTCGTTCATGTATTCCACAGAGACGAACGTGGATTTTATAACTTGGAAAAGCTATGGGGAGACGCACAGTTACTAAACGTTGAGGATGAACTATGAGTTCTTCCTATTCAGCGTTCGCATCTATTTACGACGAACTAATGAATGATATCCCGTATGACGCCTATGTCGAGTTACTCGATTTGGCGTCTGCTGGCGTTGTAGGGAAAAAAGTATTGGATATAGGTTGCGGAACGGGCTTACTTTCTGCCATGCTGGCGAAAAAAGGGGCACTCGTTACCGGCGTTGATCTTTCCGCTGATATGCTGGAGGTCGCATCGCATCGCGCACAGTCACTTTCTTTAGATATTCAGTTTATCGAACAACCTATGCAACGACTGGAAGTGGAAGATACATTTGATGCGGCCGTTATCTCAATCGATTCATTGAATTATGTAATAAAGCAGCAAGATATCGTGGAAACGTTCCGCCGGATTTATGGCGTACTTGCTACAGGTGGCGTGTTGCTCTTTGATGTCCATTCAATAGGTAAAATGGATGAAATCTTCCTGGAAGGACCTTTTGTCTTTGATAATCGACGCATTGCATATATTTGGCAAACGGCCCCAGGAGACGAGGAACATTCAATTTATTCCGAGCTAGCGTTTTTCGTAAAACAAGAAGATGATTCCTATCAACGTTTTGACGAAGTACATATGCAACGATCATTTGCCGTACCGGACTATGTGCAAATGCTAGAAGAAGTTGGCTTTCATATTGAACGGATTTTTGCGGACTGGGAAGATGAAGCACCTGAAGAAGAGAGCGAAAGAATATTTTTCCAAGTTCGAAAATAGGGCTACCATAGTATTTCGGAATCGGGTATAGTAAATAGGACTCCATACGGTGCTGAAAGAAAGGGTTGTAGCTTATCCGTTCATTCCTTACCGAAAAATGGCGTACATTGATCATTCCTATTGCAGCGTTCGCTGTACTTTCCACTGTTTTGTTCTTTCCCCGAGAACAACCGGATCCACTTTCCGAAGAACAGGGACAATCCCTATTTGAACCAATCGAATCTAGTGAAATTGCTGAACAAAATATTGAAGTGGAAGCGCCTGTCGAATTAGTAGCAGAAGCTGTCTCCGTCGCTATTTTAGTAGACGTGAAAGGTGCTGTGAAACATCCCGGACTTTATTCGATGCAAGATGGCGACCGATTGCTTGATGCGGTCGACAAAGCAGGAGGCTACACAGAGGCCGCTGACACGAAGTTATTGAATCATGCGCATAGACTTCAAGATGAATCTGTCGTCTATGTACCGATCGCAGGAGAAGTACCACCGGTATACGAGCAACCGGCAGCAGCGGCATCTTCATCACCTGACAGTTCCACTTCAAAAGTAACGATTAATACAGCGAATGAAAGCGACTTTCAGACGCTTCCTGGCATTGGCCCAGCAAAAGCTACGGCAATAGTCCAATACCGTGAAGAGCACGGAGCTTTTTCGCAATTGGACGAAATCAAGAATGTGTCAGGTATTGGTGACAAGACATTTGAAAAATTAGAACCATATATTATTCTTAACTGATGGAGGCAACCGTATGGAGCGAATTACTTGGGATCAGTTCTTCATGGCGCAAAGTCATTTGCTGGCGATGCGCAGTACGTGCACGCGACTCTCGGTAGGGTCCGTTTTAGTACGCGATCAACGCATTATTGCTGGCGGCTACAATGGTTCGATATCGGGTGGAGACCACTGTATCGAACACGGCTGTTATGTCGTCGATAATCATTGCGTCCGTACGATACACTCAGAAATGAATGCATTGCTGCAATGTGCGAAATATGGCATACCCGTTGCAAAGGCAACGATTTATGTCACGCACTTCCCGTGTTTACAATGTAGTAAGGCATTGATTCAGGCCGGTATTGAACGCGTCAAATATGCGAAAGATTATCGAAACAGCGAGTATGCACTCGAGCTATTTGCGCAAGCAGGTGTGGAAATTGAAAAAGTGCCGTTTGATGAGCGTTCAATTGACTTCGCCAGTGAAGAGAAATTTTCCTTATTCAACGAGATGTTGACGAAAATGCAGCAACTTGGCGCTGAACCTGAAGAACTGGATACCCTTTTGCAAAGGGTGAATCATTTATTTGGCAATTAATCCGATCGATACGATGGATGTATATAGCGATTCCTGTTGCGATCTCTGCATTTGCAGCTGAGCTTTCAGGATCGCTTTTATTTTTACATGCGCTATTCCTCATACCATTCTACTTTTTACGCAAAGATTATCTACACCTCTTTCTTTGCGCACTTCTAGCAAGTCTCTCTTTTTTCTATTTCTCCAGTCATTCTACAACTCTTCCTGGCGACTCAGTCGTGACCTTTCATTGGAAAGATCAAGTAAAAATCGATGGTGCCAAAGTGAAAGGTTTTGCTACTCTCACCGATGGTACAGTCGTCTACTTGATGTATCCGCTAACTTCCGAGGAGGAAAAGAAGCGATTCCAAACTGCGAGATTATCTACTTATCAATTCACGGCGGAAGTGGAGCCGAAAGAAATAGAACCAGCAGCCCATGACTATTCATTTGACATGGCACGCTATTTACGAATGAATGGTGCGGCGGGAATTCTAGAAGCCACTCGTATCACATCCAGCGAACCACTGACGACATGGCGATCAAAACTCTCACACTATCGTGCAGCGATTAAACAACATATTCATGATCGATTTCCATCCTCGCTTGTTACAGAAGCAGAAGCGTTATTGATCGGTGACCGTTCGGGAATGGATCGCATCTTGCAGAAAGAGTATCAAACGCTTGGTATTACACATTTATTCGCGATATCTGGATTGCATGTCGGTTTATTGACGTTTTTCATTCGAGCAATTATGCTACGTATCGGTTTTCGAAAAGAATGGGTGACGTACGGATTACTCTTATTTTTACCAACTTACGCATGTATTGCTGGCGGAGCACCGTCTGTCTGGCGTGCTGCGACGGTGACGATGATTGTATTGCTAGCTGTTTCAAGCAATTTGAAACTACGCCTAGACGATGCTCTTGCTTTAAGCGCAATTTTCTTCATCGTCATGCAACCTTATATCGTGTTCCAGCCGGGATTTCAGTTGTCTTATTTAGCTGCATTTTCTTTATTGTATTCGTCAGCTATTCTTAGCCAAGCGAAGAACGGTTTGATTGTTTCGTTTCTCGTCACCGTCATTACACAAGTCGCGCTCTATCCTATTTTGCTATACCACTTCTACGAGTTATCGATTTCCTCTTTTGTTGCAAATTTAGTATATGTTCCGTTGTACTCAATATGTATTTTACCAGCTAATTTCCTGTTATTGATCTGCACGTACGTAGTGCCAGGACTGACAGGTAGCCTATTTTTTATCTATGAGCCTATAAGGCAATGGATTGGGAGTATGACGACTTGGTTTGCCTCTTTCCCCTATCAAATGTGGACGCCAGGACAACCGGATGGGGTAGGTTCAGCAATGGCTGTTGTAGGTATTCTGATCTTTTTCGTCTGTTTGGAAAGAAAGAATTTCATAGTGTTCGGCCTTATTTGCTTGTTGCTTCCAGCACTCTATTTGGAGGTGAAACCGATACTTCATCGCGACGTAATCATTTCCTATATAGATGTCGGACAAGGGGATAGCACGATGATCGAAATGCCATATCGCCAAGCGGTGTATTTGATCGACACGGGTGGAGTTGTCCATTTCGGTGATAACGATTGGAAAACGCCTGAGCAGCCATTTGAAATCGGACGAAATATCGTCGTGCCATACGCAAAAGCAAAAGGAATCACGAAAGTGGATCGGCTCATTATCTCTCATGCCGATATGGATCATATGGAGGGGGCCGATGAAGTATTAGAAGAGTTGCGTGTAAAAGATATTCATCTGTCCCCTGGAAGTGAACAGGAGATCGCGATGGATGATATGTTACAGTTGGCCAAAGTGCAGAATATTCCCGTGCACCTAGTTAAAGAAGGGGCTAATTGGGAAGTAGGGGATTATCAATTCCAATATGTAGCACCTGAAGAGCGTATATATGACGGGAATGACAGTTCACTAGTGCTTGTGATGAAGGATGAAGACCTACATTTCATGTTTCCAGGAGATCTCGAAAAAGAGGGAGAGCAGCGGTTTTTGCAAAGATATATTTCCGCTGATTTTCAACGTGTCGTACTAAAAGCCGGTCATCATGGAAGCAAGACGTCCAGTACAGAACCGTTTATCAGTTTTCTTCAACCCGAGTTTATTATTGTATCAGCAGGGAGGAATAGTCGTTACGGGCATCCACATGTAGAAGTACTGGACCGTTTCCATGCACATCGTATACCCGTTTGGTCGACAGCTGAACAAGGGACGATTGAATTGCGCGTAAAAGACGGAGTGTATAGCGCTACTTCAAGTCGTTAGAAAAACAAATAGACACATCCGCCTAGGTGGTGGATGTGTCTATTTTATACAACAGTTGATTAGAGAGCGACGATATCGATGATCGTAGCAACAACAAAAATTGCAGAAAAACCGATAAACGCTACTATAAAGCCGATGCCGCTGTCAATCGCATCATTACGCTTGGATTGGACATCATGTTCAAATTCATTCATTGCTACACCTCCTAATTCCATACTAAGTATAGATGAAAGTGAAAGAAAAATCCATTAAAATCGGAGTTTTTAGGAGTAGCCACGTATGTTGACACAATTTGTTCATAGAGTAAATGCGTGATCAGTTCAAATAGCGGAATTGCTTATAGCAAATTCCGCTTCGTCTTTTCGAATTAATAGTATTTGTCCTTTTCAGCTGTCTCTCGATGATTCGGAGTCATTGGTTCTTGCTTTGGCGCTAACTGCTCGAACTCTGCTAACTCTAGTGATATTTCTTCTTTTCCTTCTTCCTTCGATTTTTCACGGGAATTTAGTTGTTGACGATTAGAATTTTTCATCAAATAAACCTCCTTTACTTGCTAGTATGGAGAAATGATTGATTTTCATGTATAGTTATCACAGGTTTTTAGTAAGAAGCAATCGGTAATTGAGGTGAAGAAAATGGTTACAAAAATTTGGAGTCAAATTGAAAAAGGTGATGTCCAGCCCGTTTATTTACTGACAGGCACGGAGCAACACTTACTAGACGAAACAATTAAGAAATTAATCAAAGCAGTCCCAGGGATGACAGCATCTGAAGTGAATCGTTTTGATTTAGAAGAGATTCCAATCCAAGCTGTGCTTGAAGTGGCGGATGAACTTCCATTTTTAGTGGACCATAAATTGATTGTCGCAAAAAACTGTTCATTCTTGAAAGCGACCGATCAATCGAAAGAAAAACAGAATCATCAACTAGAACTGTTGGAAAAGTGGTTGGAGAATCCATCTCCTACTGCAACCGTAGTATTTGTAGCACCTTATGAAAAATTAGATGCACGTAAGAAAATTACGAAAAAAATAAAGAAGCATGCAGTAGTTGTAGAAGCTGTTGCTTTGCAAGGGCAAGATATATCTACGTGGATTATGCAGCAAGGCCAGGATAAAGGGATTGAATTCGATAAAAAAACAGCCGAATTTCTTATGGAGATGTCAGGAACCGATTTACTGACGTTGGCGACGGAAGTGGATAAGCTCGCTGGCTACTTGGCGTTTAACGGTGTAGTGGACATCGATATGATTGAGCAGCTGGTCGCAAGGACACCAGAGGTGGACGTATTTCGTTTGACGGATTCATTTGTCAATAATAAACGAGCAGAATCGATCGCTGTCTATCATGACTTACTGCGTAACGGTGAAGAACCCATTATGTTGGCGTCTCTTATTGCGAGCCAGGTGCGTTTAATGATTCATGTGACAAATTTGCGAAAAAAAGGCTATCAGCAACAACAAATCGCAACAACGCTTCGTATCCATCCATATCGTGTGAAATTGATGATGCAAAGAAGATTGCCGCCTTTGCAAGTATTACTGAAAGCATTGGATGATTTAGCGACGATTGATCTGCAACTTAAAACTACGAGTGGTAATCGCCAGCGCAAACTGGAATTATTTCTAATGAATGGCCTATAACATGCAAAAAAAGACTGCCGTCACGAAGAGGCAGTCTTTTAACATATCATTATTGAGCTTTTTTAGTTAGACGTGATTTTTGACGAGCAGCAGTGTTTCTTGGGATAAGACCTTTACGAGCAGCAGTATCCAATTGTTTCACAGCATTTCTCAACAGTTCTTCAGCGTTCTCATCATTATTCATAAGAGCCGCATCCGCTTTACGGATTGCAGTACGCATAGAAGCTTTTACGTTAGAGTTTTGCTCGTTAGCAGCAGCACTTTGTCTCACGCGTTTGATAGCACCTTTAATGTTTGGCATTTCATTCACCTCCAGCTTTCAGGTAAGGCAAGAGTGTTTCCACAATCATCCGGACATCTCTTTACAACAAGCATTATTTTATCAAAGCTACCGACAGATTGCAAGAAAAAAAGTAAAGTGATTCATCTTTACAGCCATCTATTCTAGAATAAATGCCGATAAACTGCACAAACTGGCTAGTAGAGGTGAAGAAAATGAGCGAAATCAACTACTACCGCACGGATTTAATTGATGAAAGTGACGAGTTCGTCAGACATCAGACAGAGTCAGAAGAAAAGAAATTGAAGGAAATGTCCGGAATACGTGTCGAAGAACAAACCATTGGCCGAATTAAGGCAACGACTGTAAAAGTGACAGCAGAAGGTGAAGAAGAAATCGGGAAAGCGAAAGGTACATATATTACGCTGACGATTCCGACACTTGCTGTTCACGAAATCGATGAGCTTCAAGCGTTATGTGAACTGGTGGTCGAAAAAATGGATGCATTAATTAAGGAAAAGTTACCGGGCGAAGTAAAAAAAGTATTGTGTGTCGGTCTTGGCAACCGCGAAATTACGCCAGACGCTGTGGGGCCTGCTGTTATGGATTATGTGAAGGAAGTAATACCCGAATATTACGAAGCGGACGAGAGTGGTGTGATGGTCTATGCGCCGGGCGTAACCATTCAGACGGGTTTAGAAACTGCTTCATTCGTTCAAGCGATTGTGGATCAAAGTAAACCTGATCTGTTGCTCGTCGTCGATGCACTTGCCGCGAGAAGTAGCGCAAGACTTTGCCGCACGATACAGCTGACGGATACCGGTATTCATCCAGGCTCGGGTGTAGGGAACAGCCGCAAAGAGTTATCGGAAAAAAGTCTCGGCATCCCTGTCATTGCATTAGGTGTCCCAACCGTCGTGGATGGACCGGTGCTAGTGGCGGATGCGATTGATACCATGTTTGGCTATATCGCAGCGAAAATAGAAGAAGACGGTATGCCTTCATCCAAACTTTCCACCGGCCGATTTCCACAACGCTCAACCAAAGATGCGGATCGCACAGCGCTAGGTCCTATATTCGGTGATTGGTCATCATGGACGCATGAAGAACGAATTCAATTATTTGAAGAAGTGCTGACTAATCAGGAATTAGCGACATTTATCTCCCCGAAAGAAATTGATTCATGGGTAGCAAACTACGCAAATGCATTATCTTCTTCATTAATAAGATGGATTCATAAAGTAAATGCATGAACTAGTCATTGACCTTTTTTCTTCCGCATAGTGTGGAAGATGGAGGGATTACTATGAAAAAAACTTTGCAAATCTGGATGAGCGTTATTTTTGTATTGTTCATCTTTCCTGTCGTACTGCAGTACGTTCCCAAACAGCCGACCATACCTGCTGCCCTCTCGATAAAGGAACCGGGGATGATTGTCTATGCATCTAATGTGTTGGAAGAGGATATTAAGCCGAAAGTACAAGGAAATGTCTTGATTTATACGACTCACGCGCATGAAGCGTACGAACCTATTACGAAGGCAGCGAACGGGAAAGTAGCCGTATCTCATCATTCCGAGAATATTGTAAAAGTGGGCGCGCGACTGAAAGAGAATTTACTTGCACATGGTCTTGCGGCAGAACAGCTTGATATTGATATTGTGAAAATCATGCAACAAAAAAAGATACCGTATCATCGCTCGTATGCTGCGATTCGGCCGTATGTAGAGAAGAAGGTCAACGAAGGGTCGTATGATTTAGTCATCGACATGCATAGAGATTCACTCGGACCTTCTAAAACGACGATCACACACGACGGGCAACGCTATGCAAAAGTAGCGTTTGTTATCGGAAGGGACCATCCGTATTACGAACGGAACTTGGCTAAAGCGAAGCAATTGAAAAATGAAATGGAAAAATTAGTGCCGGGTATTACGCGCGAAATCATTATTAAAGGTGGCCGTGGAGTAGACGGTAAATACAATCAAGATTTAAATACAAGCATCATTTTAGTCGAAATGGGTGGCGTAGGTAATACGGAAGCGGAGATCAATCAAACGGTATCGGTCGTTGGAGAATCTATTTCCGCTATGATGATCGTGCAATAATCTTTCAAATATTGAAGTCTGAACCGTTCACTGCTATAATTCAAGTAGCTTAAATAGGTACGTACATGTAGGAGTGAACAGTGATGAATCAAGAGCAGAGAACAGCACGTCAAAAAAACATCCGAAATTTTTCTATCATTGCCCATATCGACCACGGGAAGTCCACGCTGGCTGATCGGATTTTGGAAAAAACGGAAATAGTGAAAACTCGTAATATGAAGTCACAATCATTGGATTCGATGGACCTAGAACGTGAACGTGGTATTACCATTAAATTGAATGCCGTTCAGTTAGTCTATACGGCAAAGAATGGCGAAGACTATACGTTACACTTGATCGATACACCAGGACACGTCGATTTCACATATGAAGTATCCAGAAGTTTAGCGGCTTGTGAAGGTGCTATTCTTGTAGTGGATTCTGCGCAAGGTATCGAAGCGCAAACATTGGCGAACGTTTACTTAGCGCTAGACAATGATTTGGAAATATTACCTGTTATCAATAAAATCGACCTTCCGGCAGCTGATCCCGATCGTGTGAAACAGGAAATTGAAGATGTAATCGGATTAGATGCATCGGAGGCAGTGTTAGCTTCTGCGAAATCTGGAATTGGGATTGATGAAATCTTGGAACAGATCGTAGAAAAAGTGCCGGCACCTCAAGGTGATCCAGAAGCGCCATTAAAGGCATTGATCTTTGACTCTCATTATGATCAATATAAAGGAGTTATCGTCAATATCCGTATCGTAGAAGGAAAAGTAAAACCAGGCGATAGAATCCGTATGATGGCGACGGGTAAGGAATTTGAAGTATTGGAGCTAGGTGTTTTCACTCCTAGTATTTCTCCGCGTGACGAATTGACTGTAGGTGATGTAGGGTTCTTGTCCGCTTCCATTAAAACGGTCGGCGATACACGAGTAGGGGATACTATCACGCTTGTCGATGACCCTGCAGAGGAAGCATTGCCAGGTTATCGTCGTATGAATCCAATGGTATTCTGCGGACTGTATCCAATCGATACATCTAAATACAACGATTTACGTGAAGCGCTTGAGAAATTGGAGCTAAATGACTCTGCACTTGAATATGAGCCAGAGACATCCCAGGCATTAGGGTTCGGTTACCGTTGTGGTTTCCTTGGCTTGTTGCATATGGAAATCATTCAAGAACGAATCGAACGTGAATTCAACATTGATTTAATTACAACAGCACCAAGCGTTATTTATAAAGTAAACTTAACAGACGGCACGACGATGAGCGTAGATAACCCGTCGATGATGCCTAGCGCACAAAAGGTAGACTATGTGGAAGAGCCTTATGTTAAAGCATCCATCATGGTACCGAATGATTATGTTGGAGCCGTCATGGAGCTCTGTCAGCGTAAACGTGGAGACTTCCTGACAATGGATTACATGGACGCATCACGTGTCAATATTATATATGAACTGCCATTAGCTGAAATTGTCTATGACTTCTTTGACCAATTAAAATCCAGTACAAAAGGGTATGCGTCACTGGATTACGAATTAATTGGCTATAAGCAGTCGAAACTCGTTAAGATGGACATTTTGTTAAACGGCGAAACTGTGGATGCGTTAAGCTTTATCGTGCACAATGACTTTAGTTACGAACGTGGAAAGGCAATCGTTGAAAAACTGAAATCGTTAATTCCAAGACAACAGTTTGAAGTGCCTGTCCAAGCAGCAATCGGTCAAAAAATTGTGGCACGTTCAACGATTAAATCTATGGGTAAAAACGTTTTAGCGAAATGTTACGGTGGGGATATCTCCCGTAAGCGTAAACTGCTTGAGAAACAAAAAGAAGGTAAGAAGAAGATGAAGCAAGTTGGCTCGGTGGAAGTTCCACAAGAAGCGTTCATGGCTGTTCTGAAGATGGATGAAGATTAATTACACTCAGTGAAAAGGGGGCAAACCGCCCTCTTTTTGCCGTTTACCTATTTACATAAAGGATGTGACAGCATGCGGGGAGTATATATCCACATACCGTTTTGCCAGCAAATTTGTCATTATTGCGATTTCAATAAAGTATTTCTTAAAAACCAACCGGTTGATCAATACATCGAATCAATCGGCAAAGAGTTTTCTTATATGAAAGAAGCGGGATATTCATTTGAAGAAGTGGAAACCGTCTTTTTAGGCGGTGGCACACCGACAGCACTGAACGTTCCGCAGCTCGATCGGTTACTAACGATCGTTTCACAATATATCGACGTCACGGCATTAAAGGAATTCACGACAGAAGCAAACCCTGATGATTTATCAGAAGGACAACTTGCTATATTGAAGGAAAAAGGCGTAAACCGCTTGTCGATCGGTGTACAGACATTTAATGAACGACTACTGAAACAAATTGGGCGTACGCATTCCAATGAAGACGTGGAGAACGTGATCAAAGCAGCACGCAAAGTTGGCTTCGAAAATATTAGCATCGATTTGATGTACAGCTTACCTACGCAGACGGTGAAAGAATGGGAAGAGACACTGGATCGGGCATTGGCGCTTGATTTGCCTCATTACTCAGCTTATTCATTGATCGTGGAGCCAAAGACGGTCTTTTACAACCGAATGGTCAAAGGGAAGCTACCCTTGCCAGGAGAAGACATGGAAGCAGAAATGTTTGCGATGGTGATCGATCGCATGAATGCAGCAGGACGCGATCAATATGAAATCAGTAATTTTGCTAAACCTGACCATCTTTCGTTTCATAACCTGATTTATTGGGAAAACTCCCACTATGCAGGTATTGGGGCGGGTGCGCACGGTTATATCGGCAAAGACCGTTATGCGAACGTCGGACCGTTGACACATTACATTAACTTATTGGATGAAGGAAAGTTGCCCCATAAAGAGGTACATGAAGTAACTCTTGCGGAAGCGATGGAAGAAGAAATGTTCCTCGGTTTACGAATTATTGAAGGAGTATCGATAAAAGAATTCGAACGGAAATTCCAGCGCCCGATGCGTGAAGTATTCGGCAAACCGATAGAAAAATTACAGCAGCAGGGGCTTTTGCAAATCGATGGAGACCATCTCCGTTTGACTAGAAAAGGTGTTTTCCAAGGGAACACCGTATTTCAAGAATTTTTATTAGGAGATTGAGTTTGTTTCGTTGACATGTAAAATAGAATTTGATAAATTATGAGTAGTATTAGCACTCGATGTTAAAGAGTGCTAACAGGAGTGATGATCATGTTGACAAACAGACAATTGCTCATACTACAATTGACAGTGAAAGATTTCATCGAGTCTGCTCAACCGGTTGGTTCCAGACAACTGTCGAAAAAGCCGGAAGCGCCATTTAGTTCGGCAACCATTCGGAATGACATGGCGGATCTGGAGGATATGGGTTATTTAGAAAAGACTCACACATCATCTGGAAGAGTACCTTCCGAAAAAGGCTATCGGTTCTATGTGGATCATTTATTGAAACCACAAGCTCTAGGCCTGGAAGATAGCTTACAGTTGCGTACGATGTTTCAGGAAAGAGTAGGAGAGTCTGAAGAGTTAATTCGGAAATCCGCAACCATACTCTCCGACTTGACGAATTACACGTCGATCCTTCTCGGACCTGACACGTCTACGCATGCCGTCAAGAAATTCTCTATTGTTCCATTGGACCAACAACGGGCAGTGGCGATTATCGTAACGGATAATGGACATGTGGAAAACCGAATTTTTGATGTGCCACCTGGACTCACTGCTTCGGAAATTGAGAAGACGGTAAACATTTTAAATGAACGCCTAATCGGCACATCGCTTGTGCAGTTGCAGCAAAAATTGCAACTCGAAGCGAAACATGTATTTGAACAGCATATTCACCAAGCCGAACAACTATTCAGCTCGTTGCAGCAAGCAATGGCAGTGGAGCCTGAAGAGCGATTGTACTTTGGCGGCAAATTGAATATGTGGAAACAGCCGGAATTTCACGACTTCCAGAAGATGCAATCATTTTTTGAGCTGATAGAGAAAGGCAATCCTGCCATGGGACTTTTCCATAAAAACGAACAAGGAATTCAAGTTCGTATTGGCTCTGAAAACAATGTGATTGAAATGGAAGACTACAGCGTGATTACTTCCACGTACTCGGCAGGAGAGAATATGGAAGGTTCCATTGCAATTATCGGTCCGAAGCGGATGGATTACGGAAGAGTCATTACATTGCTCGATATACTAAGCAGTGATTTATCTTCTGCACTTCATCGGTTAACTATCGGAAAAGACGGGAACGGGAGGCAAGACACGTGAAAGAAAACCAAGAGTTCGAAGAGCAGCTAGATGAAAATCTTTCCGACCAAGAGCAAGAACAAAACGATGCGGCAGATCAACCAGAAGTTGAAGTTGTCGAAGAGCTCACTACAGAACAAGAACTTGAGAAAAAAATAGATGAATTAACGAAAGCTCTTGAAGAAGAAGAGGGTAAGAAATTACGCGTAATGGCAGATATGGAAAACGTCAAGAGACGAGCTTCACTCGATTATCAAACATTGCAAACATACCGTGCACAAAACGTCATGGTGAATATTTTGCCTGTACTGGATAACTTCGAACGTGCACTATCTGTTGAGGCGAAAGAAGAAGAAACGAAAGCCCTCTTAACGGGTATGGAAATGGTTTACCGTTCATTAGTAGAAGCTTTAAAATCTGACGGACTGGAAGAAATCGAAGCGCTTGATCAAGAATTCGATCCGAACTTCCACCAGGCAGTCATGACAGGCAATGAAGAAGATAAAGATTCTGGAATTGTTTTGGAAGAACTGCAAAAAGGATACAAGCTAAAAGAACGTGTACTACGACCATCCATGGTTAAAGTAAACGAATAAAAATTAAAGCATTCACATTTTAGGAGGAAAACCACACATGAGTAAAATTATCGGTATTGACTTAGGAACAACAAACTCAGTAGTAGCAGTATATGAAGGCGGAGAAGCAAAAGTAATTCCGAACCCTGAAGGTAACAGAACATCACCATCTGTTGTCGCATTCAAAAACGGCGAACGCCAAGTAGGGGAAGTAGCAAAACGTCAATCGATCACAAACCCTAACACGATCATGTCGGTTAAAAGACATATGGGTACGGACTTTAAAGTAGAAGTGGATGGCCAAGAATACTCTCCACAAGAAGTGTCTGCTATGATCCTTCAATACATGAAGGGCTATGCTGAAGAATACTTAGGCGAAAAAGTAACGAAGGCTGTTGTTACAGTTCCTGCGTACTTTAACGATGCACAGCGTCAAGCTACAAAAGATGCTGGTAAAATCGCTGGTCTTGAAGTAGAGCGCATCATCAACGAGCCAACAGCAGCTGCACTTGCTTATGGTTTGGATAAAACAGAAGAAGATCAAACTATCCTAGTCTATGACCTGGGTGGCGGTACGTTTGACGTATCGATCCTTGAACTAGGTGACGGAGTATTCCAAGTACGTTCAACAGCAGGTGACAATAAACTTGGTGGAGACGACTTTGACGATATTATTATGGATTACCTAGTACAGGAATTCCGTAAAGAAAACTCTATTGATCTTTCCAAAGATAAAATGGCTATGCAACGTCTAAAAGATGCAGCTGAAAAAGCGAAGAAAGATTTGTCTGGTGTTACATCCACTTCAATCTCACTTCCGTTCATCACAGCTGGAGAAGCAGGACCATTACACTTGGAAATTACATTGACTCGCGGGAAATTCGACGAATTGACAGCGAACCTGGTAGAACGCTCTATGATTCCAACTCGTCAAGCATTAAAAGACGCAGATCTTTCAGCATCTGATATCGACCGTGTCATCTTGGTTGGTGGTTCTACTCGAATTCCTGCTGTACAAGAAGCAATCAAAAAAGTAACAGGTAAAGAGCCGTTTAAAGGCGTAAACCCAGACGAAGTAGTAGCAATGGGTGCGGCAGTTCAAGGTTCAATCCTAACAGGAGACGTAAAAGACGTAGTACTTCTTGACGTAACACCTCTATCACTAGGCATTGAAACAATGGGCTCTGTGTTCACAAAACTAATCGACCGCAATACGACAATCCCTACTAGTAAGTCACAAGTGTTCTCTACAGCAGCTGACAACCAGCCAGCAGTAGATATCCATGTCTTGCAAGGTGAGCGTCCGATGGCGACTGACAATAAAACACTAGGTCGCTTCCAATTGACGGATATTCCACCAGCACCACGTGGCGTTCCGCAAATCGAAGTAACATTCGACATTGATAAGAACGGTATCGTCAATGTTAAAGCGAAAGATATGGGTACACAGAAAGAACAGAATATCACGATCCAATCTAGTTCAGGTCTTTCGGATGAAGAGATCGATCAAATGGTTAAAGATGCAGAAGCACACGCTGAAGAAGATAAAAAGCGTAAAGAAGAAGCAGAACTTCGCAACGAAGCGGATCAGTTAGTATTCATGGCTGAAAAGACACTTAAAGATATCGAAGGCAAAGTGGATGAAGCAGAAGTGAAAGATGCGGAAGCAGCATTAGAAGAATTGAAAGCTGCTAACGAATCTGGAGATCTCGAAGAAATTCGTACGAAGAAAGAAAAACTTGACGAATTAGTCCAAGCTCTATCTGTAAAACTATACGAGCAAGCTGCTGCTGAAGCACAAGCTGCACAAGGCGATGCACAACCTGGTCAAGAAGACGACAGTGTAGTAGATGCAGATTTCGAAGAAGTAGAAGACGATAAAGATAACAAAGATACTAAATAAGTAATTCGAAATAGCTATTGACGGAAAAGTCAAAGTCCGAAATTCCGGCTTTGACTTTTTCGTTTGTTAACTCAACAAAATTCGATAGCAACGTGTTACAATGGACAACAGGTAAAATGCGATGAGGGGTGCAATGATGAGTAAACGAGATTACTATGAGGTGCTAGGCGTATCTAAATCTGCTACAAAGGAAGAGATCCGCAAAGCATACCGTACACTTTCTAAAAAGTACCATCCGGACTTGAACAAAGAAGCGGATGCAGAAGTGAAATTTAAAGAAGTAACAGAAGCATTTGAAGTCCTAAGCGACGAGAATAAGAGAGCGGAATATGACCAATATGGTCACAACGGCCCTGGTGCAGGCTTTGGAGGATTTGGTGGCGGAGGTGCAGATGGCTTCGGTTTCGAAGATATCTTCAGCACGTTCTTCGGTGGCAGTGCAAGAAGAAGAGATCCAAATGCTCCACAAAAAGGTAACGATTTGCAATACACGATGACAGTCGACTTCATGGATGCGATTTTCGGTAAAGAAACAGAAATTGATATCCCGCGTGAAGAAGAGTGTGACACGTGTGACGGTACAGGTGCCAAAAAAGGTACTAGCGTCAAAACATGTACGGAATGTAATGGTTCGGGTGAGGTTTCTTTCGCTCAAAACACGCCATTTGGTCAAGTCGTGAATCGCAGAACATGTCCTACATGTCAGGGTACAGGTAAAATTATTCCTGAAAAATGTGAAACATGCCGAGGCAAAGGTCGCGTAACGAAAAACAAAGTGATTAAAATCACGATACCTGCTGGTGTAGACCAAGGTCAACGTCTACGTGTAGGCGGTCAAGGCGAAGCGGGTATTAATGGAGGACCTCCTGGAGACTTATACATCGTCTTTAACGTGCGTCCACATAAACGTTTCATTCGTGAAGAAGACGATATTATATTGGAATTGAACTTGACGTTCCCACAAGCATCACTTGGAGACGAACTCGAAGTCCAAACGGTACATGGAAAAGTGAAGCTAAAGATTCCGGCTGGTACACAAAACGGCACAACTTTCCGTCTACGCGGAAAAGGAGTTCCAAACGTACACGGACACGGAACAGGCGATCAGCACGTCATCGTTAAAGTGCTTACACCGAAAAAGATGACCGAGCGACAAAAGGAATTACTACGTGAGTTTGCATCAATTGAAGGAGAATCACCAGATGAGTATTCCAGCTCATTCTTCGATAAAATCAAACGCACTTTTAAAGGTGAATGAAAGGATTGACTAACTGTGAAATGGTCTGAAGTTTCCGTGCACACGACACATGAAGCAACTGAGGCAGTAGCGAACATCTTGCATGAAGCAGGCGCGAGCGGAGTCGTTATTGAAGACTCTGAAGAACCTGGTAAAGAACGAGTAGACCAGTATGGCGAAATATATGCACTAGATAAAGAAGACTTCCCAAGTGATGGGGTTATTATCAAAGCATATTTGCCTGTCACTAGTTTCATCAACGAAACAGTTGAAAACCTTGAATTGGAAATTGAAGGTCTTCGTCAATTTTCATTAAATCCTGGACGCTTTACTATAGGCATTACAGAAGTAGATGAAGAAGATTGGGCTAACTCCTGGAAACAATACTTCCATCCTGTCAAAATATCAAAGCGTTTTACCATTGTTCCTACATGGGAAGAGTATACACCTGTGGAATCTGATGAATTGCTCATCGAATTGGATCCAGGTATGGCCTTCGGTACGGGTACACACCCTACGACAGTCCTCTGTTTACAAGCACTAGAGAAGTATCTCGAACCAGATCAGACGATTGTCGATGTTGGAACAGGTTCAGGTGTACTAGCAATCGGTGCTGCCTTACTAGGTGCCAAACACATTACCGCGCTTGACTTGGATGAAGTAGCTGTACGCGCTGCACAGGAAAATGTCGCGTATAACCAAGCAGATGATCGCATCACGGTTTTAAAGGGGAATCTTCTCGATTCAATTGAAGAACCTCCTGATATGATCATTGCGAATATATTGGCGGATGTCATTATGTCATTTTCCCAAGATGCTTACCAACTCGTCAAACCAGGCGGACTATTCATTACATCAGGTATTATCGGTGCGAAACGGGACGAAGTACGTAACGACCTGATAGCACAAGGTTTTGAAATTGTGGAAACGGTGCTTATGGAAGATTGGGTAGCGATCATTGCGCGTAAGGGTAGTGAATAATCATGCAACGTTATTTCTTGAATCAGCCATTTAATGAGCAACGTCAAGTAGCAATTAGCGGAGATGATTATAAACATATTGTGAAAGTGATGCGTATGACGCCGGGTCAGGAAATACTGACAGTTTATGATGGTGTTGCGTCGGTAGCGATGATTGACAGTATTTCTGAAGACGTTGTTACTGTTTCAGAGCAGCGACAATTGGACCAATATAATGAGTTGCCGATTTCTGTAACGATTGCTTGTGGATTGCCTAAAGGCGATAAACTCGATTTGATCACGCAAAAAAGTACTGAACTTGGTATGAGCCGATTGATTCCCTTTGCGGCGAAACGGTCGATTGTCAAATGGGATGCTAAAAAAGGCGACAAACGTATAGAGCGTTTGCAAAAAATTGCCAAGGAAGCTGCTGAACAATGTCATCGCAATCAAGTGCCAGAGATTTTATCCGTCCAAAGCGTCAAGCAACTGATCATGTATACAGATTCCTTTGATGTCAAATTATTTGCGGATGAAGAAGATGCGAAAAGCGAAGTTCCGCATAAGATTGCAGACCGTCTGAAAAACATGTATCATGAACAATCGATAGTAATTGTTTTTGGACCGGAAGGCGGATTAGCGCGGGAAGAAGTTACTCAACTTCAAGAAGCAGGTTTCCATCCAGTGTCGTTAGGACCTAGAATCTTGCGCACGGAAACAGCTCCTTTATATGTATTATCCGCAATGTCTTATGAATTTGAATGAAAGAAGTGAACAACCTATGTCTTCAGTTGCTTTTCATACACTAGGCTGCAAAGTGAATCATTATGAAACAGAAGCGATTTGGCAACTATTTCAAGAAGCAGACTATGAAAGAGTAGAGTTTGATAAGAATTCTGATGTCTATGTTATTAATACATGTACCGTTACAAACACCGGTGATAAAAAGAGCCGACAAGTAATTCGTCGTGCCATTCGTAAAAATCCAGATGCAGTAATCTGTGTAACAGGTTGTTATGCACAAACATCCCCGGCAGAAATCATGGCAATTCCTGGTGTGGATATTGTGGTCGGTACACAAGATCGTTCAAAACTACTTGGGCTGATCGAACAATTCCGTGAAGAGCGCCAGCCGATCAATGCGGTGCGCAATATTATGAAAAACCGTGTATATGAAGAACTTGATGTACCTTCATTTACAGACCGCACGCGTGCTTCGTTAAAAATACAAGAAGGGTGTAATAACTTCTGTACGTTTTGTATCATTCCATGGGCTAGAGGATTGATGCGCTCACGTGATCCTGAAGAAGTTATTCATCAAGCACAACAACTCGTCGACGCGGGTTATCTTGAAATCGTTTTGACAGGCATTCATACAGGTGGGTACGGTGAAGACCTAAAAGGTTATAACCTAGCTCGTCTATTGCGTGATTTGGAACAACAAGTAAAAGGGTTAAAACGACTTCGTATTAGTTCAATCGAAGCGAGCCAATTAACAGATGAAGTGATCGATGTATTGCGCGAATCCAATATAGTCGTACGTCATTTGCATATTCCAATTCAATCGGGTTCAGATACTGTACTAAAACGGATGCGTCGTAAATACACAATGGAATTCTTCTCTGATCGTCTCAAGCGTTTGAATGAAGCGTTGCCGGATCTTGCGATTACATCCGATGTCATTGTAGGTTTCCCAGGTGAAACGGAAGAAGAGTTCATGGAAACTTATCACTTCATTCGTGACCATAAGTTTTCGGAACTTCATGTGTTCCCTTATTCAAAGAGAACGGGCACACCTGCCGCTCGCATGGAAGATCAGGTGGATGAAGAAGTCAAAAATGAACGCGTGCACCGTTTGTTAACATTGAACGATCAATTAGCAAAAAATTATGCTGCGCGTTTTGAAGGCGAAGTACTCGAGGTTATTCCAGAAGAAAGCTTTAAGCACGACACTGAGCAAAATCTCTATGTAGGCTATACAGATAACTATTTGAAAGTAGTCTTACCTGCAGATGAAACGATGATCGGACAAATTGTAAAAGTAAAAATCACAAAAGCGGGCTATCCTTACAATGAGGGTCAACCTGTTCGTGTACTTACAGAGGAAAAAATCACGATGTAATATGGACCACCTGTGATGGGTGGTCTTTTTCGTGCAACAAAATGCAAGCTTTGATATACTGAAAAAAACAGTATGTAAAAAGGAGCGCTTTCATTGACTACAAATTATGCCGCTTATATCGATCATACGCTGTTAAAGGCAGAAGCAACAAAACAGCAAGTGCTGGAATTATGTGAAGAAGCCAAAAAATATTCTTTCGCTTCTGTTTGTATTAATCCGACTTGGGTAAAAACAGCTGCAGAAGCCTTACAAGGCACAGATGTAAAAGTATGCACTGTGATCGGCTTCCCTTTAGGCGCGAGCACTTCCGAAGTTAAAGCTTTTGAGGCTAAAGACGCGATTGCCAACGGTGCAACAGAAGTAGATATGGTCATCAATATAGGTGCATTACAAAGTGGATTGCTTGAACAAGTCCAAAAGGATATCGTAGCCGTCGTACAAGCGGCACAAGATCAGGCTTTAGTGAAAGTGATCATCGAAACGTCCTTGCTGGATGATATCCAAAAACGTACAGCCTGTGAATTGGCGGTACTCGCAGGAGCGGACTTCGTCAAAACATCGACTGGCTTTTCTACTGGCGGTGCGACTCCAGAAGACGTGAAGCTAATGCGTGCTGTTGTAGGGCCCACGATTGGAGTTAAAGCAAGTGGCGGTGTTCGCAGTGCAGAAGACGTAGATCGTATGATCGAGTCAGGTGCAACGCGCATCGGTGCGAGTTCAGGCGTGGCGATCATGCAAGGTCTCTCATCGTCAGCCGATTATTGATCACTTCAAAACAGTAAATCATAAAATTTATCATGATATTCTAATAGTTTTTATTGACCAAATAGAAAATATACGTTATAATTCTATAGTACATAGCAAAGTGCTATGTTTCGAAGTGTGTGTTTGGAGGGAGGGACAAGAGATATGACTAAGACAGTCGTTCGCAAAAATGAATCACTTGAAGACGCTCTTCGCCGCTTCAAACGTACTGTATCCAAGAGTGGTACAATACAAGAGAGTAGAAAGCGTGAATTCTATGATAAGCCAAGCGTAAAACGTAAAAAGAAATCAGAAGCTGCACGTAAGCGCAAGTTCTAATTTCTGCCTACATTGAATTTTGACATTACCTACTAATGTAATTTCTTATAGACCGAAGATCCTTTATTGGATTTTCGGTTTATTTTATTGTGTGAAATGTAAATTGGCACTTATCCAAGTTATCCTTAACTTCCTGCGTGGATACGAATTTACTCTCGTGAATCACCCGTTACTCCTTTATAAATCCGAACTCCACTTCAACTATTTAGCTCATTTTTATTCATAAATAAACCATATACCATCAAGCGATGACACATGAAAAGAAAAACTTTGATTTAATTGCGATTAAATGAAACTAAATGCTTTTTCAAACGTAAATAGTAAGTATAATAGGCAGTAGAGAGAGGTGAGAACATAATGACTAAAATGATTAGGTCAGTTTTTCTGCTCATTTTATTCATCAGTACAATCGCATTGCCTTTTATACACTCAGACGCAGCTGAAACAAAAGTATATCAAGTACCCCTTCACCAAGAAGTAGAAAAGGGGCTGCATGCCTTCTTGCAGCGTTCATTTAAAGAAGCCAAAGCTGAAGGCGCAGAGACGATTGTGTTGGATATAGACACTCCTGGAGGCTTTGTAGATGCTGCCGATCAAATCGCAAAGCTGATGAAAGCAACTGACGATGTCAAGATTGTCGCATTCATTAATGATCGAGCACTATCTGCTGGTGCTTTTCTTGCGCTTTATGCAGATGAAATTTACATGACACCAAATGGTTCGATCGGGGCTGCACAAGTGATTGATGGATCTGGAAATGCAGCAGAAACAAAAGCCAATAGTTATTGGTTGGCGCAAATGAAAAATGCCGCAAAGCACTCAGGTCGTGATCCACAATATGCACTGGCGATGGCCAACCCTGAGATTGATCTGCCGGACTTGCGTGCACAAAAAGGGGAACTTCTGACTCTCACTGCTGACGAAGCCGAACAGGTGGAGTACAGTGAAGGAACAGTGGCTACATTTGATGAATTACTGAAGAAGCTAGACTTGGAAGATGCACAAGTCATTTCTACAGCGGAAACGTTTACAGAGAAAATGGCTCGATTCATCACCAATCCGGTCGTTGTACCGATTTTACTTTCCGTTGCGAGTCTCGGATTGATTGTAGAATTATATTCACCAGGCTTTGGTGTGCCGGGAAGCATGGGGCTAACCGCTTTATTCTTATTCTTCTACGGACATACAGTAGCAGGTCTCGCAGGTTATGAGACATTGATATTGTTCTTGCTCGGTGTCGCGCTCATCATTGCTGAATTCTTTGTTGCGGGAGGAATAGCAGGGATTTTCGGGATCTTGGCTATCATAGGAAGTATTTTACTGGCAGGCACAAATTTAGCATTCATGGCAATCTCGGTACTAATTGCGATAGCCGTAGCATTGATAGGAGCGGTGGTTATTATGAAATTCTTCGGTAAAAAACTCCATCTATTGAATAAAATCATTTTAATGGTTACTATGGATACGGAAAGCGGTTACGTCTCCAATAAAAATCGTAAGGAGTTATTGCAGAAAGTTGCAACAACCATTACACCACTTTATCCATCCGGTGTCGCTGAAGTAGATGGTGAACGGATCGATGTTGTATCAGAAGGTCGTTACATCGAAAGTGGTAAAGAAGTAGTGATTGTAGAGGTAGAAGGCTTTAGAATCGTTGTGAGAGAGAAGAAGAAAGAGGAGGAACAAGGCTTATGATGGGACTAGGAACAATTGGACTGGTAGCAGCAGTCTTTATCATCATCATCGTACTGGCGATATTCTTTACATTCGTTCCAGTGACGCTGTGGATTTCCGCAATTGCGGCAGGCGTACGAGTAAGTATCTTCACATTAATCGGTATGCGTTTACGTCGAGTTATTCCGAATCGAGTCGTGAACCCGTTGATCAAAGCACATAAAGCGGGTCTGACAGTATCGATTAACCAATTGGAAAGTCATTACCTTGCTGGTGGTAACGTAGACCGCGTAGTGAATGCGTTAATCGCTGCGCAACGTGCAAACATTGAATTGACGTTTGAAAGAGCACAAGCGATCGATTTAGCAGGACGTGACGTACTAGAAGCAGTTCAAATGTCCGTTAATCCGAAAGTAATTGAAACGCCATTTATCGCAGGTGTTGCGATGAACGGTATCGAAGTAAAAGCAAAAGCGCGTATTACAGTTCGTGCCAACATCGACCGTCTTGTCGGTGGTGCGGGTGAAGATACAGTTGTTGCTCGTGTTGGTGAAGGGATCGTATCTACAATCGGTTCTTCTATCAGCCACGCGAAAGTACTAGAAAATCCAGATCTGATTTCCCAAACGGTACTGAAAAAAGGGTTGGATTCAGGTACAGCGTTTGAAATCCTCTCCATTGATATTGCCGACGTAGATATCGGTAAAAACATCGGTGCAGAACTTCAGACTGAACAAGCGATGGCAGATAAAAATATTGCCCAAGCAAAAGCAGAAGAACGTCGCGCAATGGCTGTTGCGAACGAACAAGAGATGAAGGCGAAAACTCAAGAGATGCGTTCGAAAGTTGTGGGTGCAGAAGCTGAAGTACCTTTAGCTATGGCTGAAGCATTGCGCTCAGGCAATATCGGGATTATGGATTATATGAATTATAAAAATATCCAAGCAGATACAAGCATGCGGGATTCGATTAGCAAAACAGGCTCGGATCAACAACCAAAGAAAGATCAATAATAACAAGATGAATTCCCGGGAAGGGGATGCATAATGGAACAACTGATAATTTTGGTCATTATGCTGGCTCTGGGATCTTTATTCGGTAAAAAGAAAGACCAAGAGAAACCAGATCAACAACCGAAGCGACCACCAAGTCAGCAATGGCCAGCTCAACCCACTCAGCGACAAATGAGTCAAAGAGAACCACAGCGTACAAATGCTGCTCCTGTAGAGAAGCCGCGTTCGTTGAAAGAGTTATCTCGAAACCTATTTGAAGATATTCAAAAGGAATTCCAAGATGTCCAACAAGAAACGTTAGAACCTGAGCAACCTGTCAAGACACAGGCGCCTCAGTCGGAAATCTTCTATGCAGAGCCCAAGAAACCTGTTCAACCTGCTTCTACGGCCCGTCCAGAGCGTCAAACGGGCAGAGGTAGAATCCGTGGAGATCAACAGTCCGGTACATTTGAAGACGAACAAATTTTGCAGGAAGACTTGATTCCAAGAACGTCTCAGCAGGTCATGCAAGGAATTGTGTATGCAGAAATTTTAGGTCCACCAAAATCAAAACGATAATCATGCCGCCCCCTGTCTTTTCATAGGATGAGACAGGGGGTTTTTTCATGAAAAAATTATTCGCACTTCATCCATCCATTATTCTAGATGAATTCAACTCATTGCGGATTACTGGTAACTATCGCTTGCTTGCATTAGGCGAAAAATCCGTATCTTTTCAAACGAATGACTATGTCATGACTGTCAAAGGAGAAGATGTAACAGTTCTAATGCTGACTGAACAACACGCCCACATATCGATTGATGAACTACAGGAAGTGACGGTGCGCTATACGCCTGATGAAGGAAACAGCTATGAGTCCTAAACGATTTGAAGTTCAGGTGAAAAATGTTCGTAACGGTTCTGTTTTTCTAAGTAGATTACAGAGAGAGCATGTTAAGATCAGTAGCTTGTACGTTTCCGGAAGCGCTATATTTTTTGAAACGGACACAAAGGGAATTCAGATCATCCGTCGTTACAGAAGAAAATACCATGTAAAAGTACAAATCAGGCGTAAAGGGTTGGATACTGTTCAGCATCGATTATTCGCTTCTTTATTATTTTTAATCGTCTGTTTCATTCCGCTAGTAGCCTCGTTGTTTCTGTGGAATATCACTGTGGAAAGTGATGTGCCCGAAATTGCGCAACGAATGGAGACAAAGATGGAAAAAGCACAAATTACAGCACCCTCTTTATTATCCAAATTACCAGAGGAGGATGAAATTCGTCGGCTGCTGATGCAAGATGAACCTTCTCTATCCTGGATCCGGTTTTCTAGCGTAGGCACTTCATTAATTATTTCACCGATGCTAGCGCCATTGTCGACCGAAGTGAAAGAAGAAGTGAAAGAAAAGCCATCTCATCTAGTAGCAAAAACAGGAGGGGTGATTACACGCTTTGCATTAACAAGAGGAGAAAGAGCGAGCATCATTCATCAAACGGTAAAAAAAGGCGATATGCTGGCGACAGGGATTTTAGAACAAGGAGAAAAAACAACAGTGGTAGGGGCGGACGGAGAAGTGTTTGCTGACTACTGGTTAGAATGTCATTTTGAATTACCGCGGACGATTAGTTATTCCATTCAAGGGCAGGAAAACCTAAATATCAGTTGGCAAAAGCCATGGAACGGTAATCAATTGAAAAATATTAGCTTTAGAAATCCGATTATTATCGATAAGACGAAAGAAACTCACATTCAGGAAGTGTTTTTGGAAAAAGGAATGGAAGAGACCATCATCTTGCCACTGATCAAGTATGAATTATTGTCAAAGAAAACAAATGAGCGCATAATTAAGGAAGAAAACATTTTACATGTATCCTTCACTAATGATAAAGTAAGTGGGACTATACTATTTTTACTTAATGAAAACATTGCTGAAAAACGACCTATAACTCAAGGAGACTGAAAATATTGAGCGAAAATGTACTTCAACTTCATATTGAAGAACCGAATGAAGCGATTATGCTTCTTGGCATTTCCGATCAGAACATGAATCTGATCGAAGAAGAATTGAAAATCTCAATCCACACACGAGGCGAAACCATCTCGATCAGTGGAGAAGAAGAACAAGCGGTAGTCGCGAAAACATTGCTTGAGCAGTTACTAAAAGTTATCCGTAAAGGCATTAATATCAATTTACGCGATGTAGCAACGGCGATTGAAATGGCAAAGAACGGCACGATTGAATATTTCTCTTCTTTATACGAAGAAGAAATCGCACGCAACACAAAAGGAAAAGTTATTCGGGCAAAGACAATCGGACAAAGAGAATACGTCCAGGCGATCCGTTCAAAGGATTTGGTATTTTGTATCGGACCTGCCGGAACAGGAAAAACGTATCTCGCTGTCGTGATGGCAGTGCAGGCAATGAAAACAGGTTCAGTAAAACGAATCGTGTTGACCCGTCCTGCTGTTGAAGCCGGAGAGAGCTTAGGATTCCTTCCAGGCGACTTGAAAGAGAAAGTAGATCCATACCTTCGCCCGCTTTACGACGCGCTACACGACGTGCTAGGTGCCGAACATACGGAACGTCTTATGGAACGCGGTGTCATTGAAATTGCGCCTTTAGCGTATATGCGCGGTAGAACACTTGATGATGCATTCGTTATTTTGGATGAAGCCCAAAATACAACGAAAGCACAAATGAAAATGTTTTTAACTCGTCTCGGTTTTGGATCGAAGATGGTCATCACAGGTGATAAAACGCAAATTGATTTACCACGCGGTGCGGAATCGGGTCTCAATGTCGCAGAACATATTTTGAAAAAAGTGCAAGATATCCAGTTTATGTACTTGGAGCAAGGTGACGTAGTCCGACACCCAATTGTAGCGAAAATCATTGATGCATATGAGAAAGAGCAGTCAACTAATTAATTGACTGCTTTTTTTGAATGATGAAGATACATAGTTCATCCATCATGTACAGAACATTTGCTGAAAGGAGGCAATTGCATGACAGCTTTAAAGGAACTTCTTTCACAACTTCGAAAAGTGAAATTTACATTTCTTTTGCTTCTTGTCGTCTCTCTTTCTAGTATCCTGTTGTTTTTTCTGATGTATAGCAGTACGCAGAACGAAACGTACGAAATTTCGGCTTTTGAGATTTCACCGAAAACTATACGTTCACCGAAAACAATAGAAGATATCGAGAAAACCGAATTCGAACGTGTACGGGCGGAACAGGCAGTACCGAATTCCTATCGTTTCTCGGAAGATATTATGAAAAATCGTCAAGCCATCCTTGGTTCGATCTTTACTGCAGTAAGCGATGTTAAAGTCGAAGTGAAAGAAGACCCTGACATGACTTCGAGTACTAAAATGAAGTTACTTCATAAAAAGTTGAAAGGTCTTGAAAAGGAACAGACTTTATTACCTGTTACAGATGACCAACTGAAACAACTACTTTCGGCTGAACAAAGTGATTTGAATAATTTGCATGAGTTGTTGACACATGTCGTGGGAAGAGAATTATCGAAGCCATTTAAAGCGGAACAGGTGCCCATGCATCGCTACGAGGTGGAACGCAACATTCGAGAAACGAATACCTTACCAAGAGATTTGGTTGAGGTGGCATTAGCGCTCGGACGAATGGCAGTAGTGGAAACGGAAATAATCGATGAAGAATTAACTGTTAAGAATAAAAGGGATGCGCGAGATTCAGTTGAAGCAATCCGGATTTTACAAGGACAAGTCATCGTGCGTGAAGGACAGTTGATCGACCGTGATGTGTATCACCAACTGGAGCTTTCTGGAGTTCTTACTAATCAATCTTCACGTAAACTGACGCTCGGCATTATCCTGTTTATATTGTTCGTATCCAGTTTGATTGTTTTACACTTTGGCCAGTCCAAAAGAGATGAGACATTCAAAAAGAAAGCGCTCGGTATATTCTATATTATTTTACTGTTGGCAGTCGTATTGATGAAAATTGTCAGCTACATTGATTATGAATTTGATGTCCTTATTGCATTTTTATTTCCGACGGCTCTCGTACCGATGCTGATTAAGTTATTGATTAATGAGCGTTCGGCGGTACTGGCGACGATTATTACTTCCGCGACAGCTGGCATCATGTTGCAAGAAGGTTTGGTCGCCATCATGCAAATGGAAGTAGCATTGTATATTTTATTTGGTGGGATCGTAAGTGTTTATTTACTAAGTGAGCATGGCAGACGCTCAACGATTCTACAGACGAGTATTGGCGTTGCGGGATCAAACATGATGTTCATCATATTTTATTTATTGATGACACAAACTAGTTATACAACGTCAGAGTTGATTTTTTATGCGGTGGCGGCCATTTCGTCTGGCTTGTTGTCCGGGGCTTTAACATTAGGGGTATTGCCGTTTTTCGAGTCAAGTTTCCATTTACTTTCTAATATGCGTTTAGTGGAGCTTTCGAATCCTAATCATCCGTTACTAAAGAAAATCTTAGTGGAGACACCGGGTACATACCACCATAGCATTATGGTTGCGAATTTAGCGGATGCAGCGTGTGAAGCAATTGGCGCTAACGGATTACTCGCGCGTGTCGGCAGTTATTATCATGATATTGGGAAGACGATTCATCCCGGATTCTTCATTGAGAACCAACATAATGGTCGGAATCTGCATGATGCACTGACACCCGAGAAAAGTCGTGATATGATTATAGCCCACGCGGAAGATGGAGCAAAAATTTTGGAGAAACATCGGATGCCCAAAGAACTCATAGCGATCGCAAGACAGCACCACGGAACGAGTAGCGTCAAATTCTTTTATTTGAAAGCGAAAGAAACCAATCCGGATGTAAATGAAGATGATTTCCGATATCCTGGTCCGAAACCCCAAACGAAAGAAAATGCGGTAATCATGATTGCGGACAGTGTGGAAGCGGCAGTGCGTTCCATGAAAGAACCGACACCTGAAAAAATTGCTACGCTCGTCAATGTAATTGTGCGTGGCAAATTAGAAGACGATCAATTTGATGAATGTGATTTGTCGTTAAAAGAAATTAAACTAGTCAAACAAGCAATTAATGAAACGTTAAACGGGATCTTCCATAATCGTATTGAATATCCCGATAAGTAAAGGAGCAGAGCCATTATGATAGATTTTTATTTCGAAGATGAAACAGAAATCGTGGACCCAAGTTCGGAGACATTGATCAAGGATTTGCTGACTCACGCATCCATCATGGAGAAAATGGAAGGTTTATATGAGTTATCTATTACATTTATGGATGATGAATCCATCCAAGCGGTGAATGCTGAATACAGAGGCAAAGACCGTCCAACTGACGTCATTTCATTTGCGCTAGAGGAGTTGTCTGAAGGTGAAGTGGCGATTGTTCGTGAAAGCGATATGCCGGTTGTTCTAGGAGATATCATTATTTCTATTGATACTGCTAAACGTCAGGCTATTGAATATAATCACTCGTTCGAGCGAGAACTCGGATTTCTTGCATTGCATGGATTCTTACACTTACTTGGATATGATCATCTTGATGAAGAAGAAGAACGTGAAATGTTCGGCAGACAGACAGAAATTTTAACTGCATTCGGTTTGGAACGGCAGTGAGTCTATGAAAAAATTCTTGAAATCATTCATTTATGCGTGGGAAGGCATTAAAGACGGCTTTAGACACGGTCGGAATATGAAATCCCACGGCTTATCAGCGATGATCGTGTTGATAGCAGGCTGGTTCACCGGTCTTTCGCAAATAGAATGGATGATTATTTGTATCGTCATTGCAGGTGTAATGGCGCTCGAATTAATGAATACAGCAGTGGAATACGTTGTAGATCTCGTCACAACAGAATTTCATCCGCTAGCTAAAAAAGCAAAAGATATTGCAGCCGGATCCGTTTTCGTGTTTGCTATAGCGAGTGCGATCATTGGCTGCATAATTTTCTTTCCAAAGTGGTTTGGATAATACAATCGAATGAAGAGGTGGTAAGTACATGCAAGTAGAACAATTACTGAATGAAGCGAAGCAAGCGATGAAGACTGCCTATGTTCCCTATTCAAAATTTCCAGTAGGGGCTGCATTAGAGACTACAGATGGCACCATTTATCGTGGATGTAATATTGAAAACTCTGCTTACGGGTTATCCAACTGTGCAGAAAGAACGGCTATTTTTAAAGCTGTATCTGAAGGCATCACATCGTTCAAGTCGATCACAGTAATTGGCGATACAGATGGTCCCATCGCGCCATGTGGGTCGTGTCGCCAAGTGATTGCGGAATTTTGTGCGCCGGATATGCCGGTGTACTTGACGAACTTGAAAGGTCATCTACAAGAAACAACAGTAGACCAACTATTGCCCGGTGCTTTTTCCAAGGAGGATTTAGATTATGCAGAAGAACAACTTTAAGTCAGGCTTTATTTCCATCATTGGACGACCAAATGTAGGGAAATCTACATTCATCAACCGTATGGTCGGTCAAAAAATCGCAATCATGAGCGATAAGCCGCAAACTACTCGAAACAAAGTACAGGGAATCGTCACAACGGATACATCTCAAATGATTTTTATAGACACACCAGGTGTCCATAAACCGAAACACCGTCTTGGCGACTTCATGTTGAAAGTGACGCGCAGTACGTTAAGTGAAGTCGATGTCATCATGTTCATGATCAATGCGGATGAAAAAATCGGTACAGGCGACCGATTCATTATGGAGTGGCTTGTGAAATCCGAGACGCCTGTATTTTTAGTCATCAATAAAATCGACCTAGTGCATCCTGACCAATTACTCGAGATCATTACAACCTACACAAATGAAATGAAGTTCGCAGAAGTAGTTCCGATCTCTGCGCTAAATGGCAATAATATTGAACGACTGGTAGAAACACTGGAAAGTTACTTAGAAGAAGGACCACAATTTTATGATGCGGAACAAGTAACCGATCACCCGGAACGTTTCATTATTTCCGAAATGATTCGTGAAAAAGTATTGCACACAACACGCGAAGAAATCCCACACTCCATTGCAGTAGCGATTGAAAGTATCGAGCAAGATCCAGTAACCGATAAAACGCATATCCGCGCGACCATTATAGTAGAACGTGATTCGCAAAAAGGGATTGTCATCGGAAAAGGTGGAAAGCTTCTAAAAGAAGTCGGCGTGAAAGCTAGAAAAGATATCGAGATGTTGCTTGGACACAAAGTATATTTGGAGCTATGGGTAAAAGTCCAAAAAGACTGGCGTAACCGTCCAAGTCGTTTGAAAGAATTCGGATTTAATGAGGAAGACTACTAAGCTGTCTGTCCTGCTAAAGGAGAGAGCACGTTGCTGAATAAGTTGGAAGGTTTCATTATCAAAAGTATCCCTTACGGCGAATCCAATAAAATCGTGACGATCTATACGAAGGAAGCAGGGAAGATCACGACGATGGCGAGAGGTGCGAAAAAGCCTGCTAGTCGCTTAGCCGCCATTACACAAACGTTTACGCACGGTTATTTTCTTGTTCGTGCAAGCAGAGGCATGGGATCGCTTGAACAAGGCGAGTTGATTAGCAGTGTCCGTCACATTCGCTCTGATTTAGAGATAACGGCATATGCTGGATTGATTGTAGAGTTGCTTGATCGTCTAACCGAATCCGAGCAGCCTAATGCAAGCATATTCCGTTTGCTAGCAGAGTCATTTAATGCTATGGAAGAAGGCTATGATGCAGAAGCCATTTCACTGTTCGTTCAGTGGAAGATGCTACCGGTTGCAGGCATACATCCTATACTGCATGAGTGTGCGAGTTGCGGCGCGACAGAAGGTGAATTCGCTTTTTCCTTCCAACAGATAGGTTTTCTTTGCCATCGTTGCTTTCACGTGGACCCATATATCATTCGTCTGTCACCTACACAAATCAAATTGATCCGGATGTTTTACACTGTTCCGCTCGATCAGATTGGTAAGCTGACGTTGAAGAAACCAACGAAGACATTTATGGCGAAACTTGTTTCAACGATTTACCAGGAGCAAACAGGGATATTTCTTAAATCCAGAAAATTCATTGAACAACTGGAACGCACACCTGAATTGCAAAAACCAAAAGGACGAACTAAAGAAAGCCCAGAAGAGGAAGGCTGATGCCAACTTCTCCTGGGCTTTTCTATAATTAAAATTGTAGGTGCTTTTGGATATATGCTGTAACGTCTGCAATTGGCATACGTTCTTGCTCCATAGAATCACGGTGACGAACAGTGACTTGTTGGTCTTCCAGTGAATCGAAGTCAAATGTAATACAGAATGGTGTTCCGATTTCATCTTGACGACGGTAACGACGTCCGATAGATTGGGAATCATCATATTGTACTGGGAAATGCTTGGAAAGCTCCGCATAGACTTTCTGTGCATCATCTGAAAGTTTTTTAGACAATGGCAGTACAGCTGCTTTGATCGGTGCTAATGCCGGGTGGAAACGAAGAACTGTACGTGTATCGCCATCTTCAAGTTCCTCCGTATCGAATGCATCACATAAGAATGCCAACGTGACGCGGTCCGCACCAACTGAAGGTTCAATACAATATGGTACGTATTTTTCATTCGTGATTGGATCTTGATAATGGAAGTCTTCGCCGGAATATTCCATATGACGCTTCAAGTCGAAGTCCGTACGGTTCGCAATTCCCCATAGCTCACCCCAACCAAATGGGAATTTGTATTCAATATCTACAGTTCCTTTAGAATAGTGGGATAGCTCATCTTCATTGTGTTCGCGAAGACGGATGTGATCTTTGTTCAACCCAAGGTTCAATAACAAGTTTTCTGACTGGTCAATCCAGTACTTATACCACTGCTCATCTTCACCTGGCTTACAGAAAAATTCAAGTTCCATTTGTTCGAATTCACGAGTACGGAATGTGAAGTTACCCGGTGTGATTTCGTTACGGAAACTTTTTCCGACTTGTGCAATACCAAAAGGTACTTTCTTTCTCATGGAGCGTTGAACATTCTTGAAGTTCACGAAAATCCCTTGTGCCGTTTCTGGACGAAGGAAAATTTCGTTAGCAGATGAATCAGTTACTCCTTGGCTCGTTTTAAACATTAAGTTGAACTGGCGGATTTCTGTATAATCTAACGCGCCACATGTAGGACATTTGATTTCATGTTCTTGAATCAAATCGAACATTTTATCAAACGGCAGGCCATCCACAACCATTTCAATTCCCTTTGCATCCAATGCTTCTTCAATTAATTTATCTGCACGGTGGCGGGTATTACATTTTTTACAGTCAATCATTGGATCATTAAAGTTTCCAATATGACCGGATGCTTCCCATACTTTCGGGTTCATCAGGATAGCAGAATCAAGACCTACGTTATAAGGGGATTCCTGGATGAATTTCTGCCACCAAGCACGCTTGATATTGTTTTTAAGTTCGACACCTAGTGGACCATAATCCCAAGTGTTCGCCAAACCACCATAAATATCAGATCCTGGGAATACGAATCCCCGTTGTTTTGAAAGATTGACTACTTGTTCCATAGATAACATTCTAAACGCCTCCAATTAAAATAAGCACACGTCTCCGGACATAGAATCATGTCCGGGGACGAGTGCATGATAACCCGCGGTTCCACCCCGATTGGTTTTTCAACCCACTTTCACAATGAACATTTCAACTCCCGGCTGCCGTTTTCGTGTAGGTACAGGCTTTCACTATCCCTGTTCGCTCAAAATATACACTACTTATTGACCGTTCTTCGTTTACTTCATTCAAAATTAGTGTAGCATGCTTCTCCTTTCTTCGCAATAGCGAGCGTGTTGATATATAATTAGACAGTAAATACAACTTTGAAGTCTGAAGGCGGTGACATGTTTGGAATTAAATACACGTCAGAATGAAATCCTCGACATCGTCAAAGGAAACGGTCCGATTACAGGAGAGCAAATTGCTGAGCGTTTGCATTTGGCGCGCGCTACGATCCGGCCGGATTTAGCAATCTTGACGATGGCTGGATTTTTGGATGCACGACCGCGTGTAGGTTATTTCTATTCTGGCAAGAAACCTATCAAATCCGTTGCGGATGGCATGGTAGATATGATTGTAGCTAATTATCAATCAAGGCCAGTCGTTATCACTGAAAATCTATCTGTATATGATGCGATTTGCCAGTTGTTTTTAGAGGACGTAGGTACACTATTCGTAGTGGACCAGCAGTCGTTATTGACTGGCGTTGTGTCACGTAAGGATTTACTAAGAACAAGCATTGGAAGAACAGAATTAGAAAAGATCCCCGTGCATGTCATTATGACAAGGATGCCGAATGTCACATATTGCAAAAAAGAAGATACACTCATTTCCGTCGCTAAAAAAATGATGGACAGTCAAATTGATTCATTACCTATAATTCAAGAGCGTGAAAATGGGTTGGAAGTTATGGGACGAGTGACAAAAACAAATATTACTGCCGCTTTTCTTTCATTAGTGGAAGATCAAGATGTATGAGGAGTGACTGCATGACAAAATTCACATTATTCATTGTCTCGGATTCTGTCGGGGAAACTGCAGGTCTTGTGACGAAAGCAGCCGCAAGTCAGTTTCGTCATGATGTAGAAACCGTTTCCATAAAAAGATTTTCGTATATAGAAGAGAATTCGCAGTTGGAAGAAATTGTGTTCTTGGCAAAACAACAACAAGCATTGATTGTGTTTACATTGGTTAAAAGCCAAATGAGAGAGCAATTACATCTACTTTGCGAAGAATTGAAAGTGCCTGCCATAGACTTACTTGGTCCATTGATTGAAAAGATGGGAGACCAGTTGAAACAAGTACCGTTTGAAGAGCCTGGTCTTGTCAGAAAGTTGGACGATGATTATTTCAAGAAAATCGAAGCGATTGAGTTTGCGGTTCGCTATGATGATGGAAGAGACACACGTGGAATTTTAGAAGCGGACATTGTGTTAATCGGTGTTTCGCGAACTTCCAAAACGCCGTTATCCCAATTCCTTGCGAATAAAGGTTTTAAAGTGGCCAATGTGCCGCTTGTGCCTGAAGTAGACCCGCCATCGGAACTGTTTTCCATTGATCCTGCCAAGTGCTTCGGCCTATGTATTTCCGCAGAGCAATTGAATTCGATCCGAAAGTCTAGATTGGAGACATTAGGCTTGAAAGATGATGCAAACTATGCGAAAATAGCACGTATTCAACAAGAAATCGACTATTTCAATGAAATTACTACACGTGTCGGTTGTAACGTGATCGATGTGACGAATCGCGCGGTAGAAGAGACAGCCAATACGATTCTAAAAGCATTTTCAGCAAGGAAGGCCAACTGAACGAACTAGTTGGGTCTTCTTTTTTCTGTGTGTCTCCACTCAGCTAATATGTCATAAATGTGACATAAATACAGATACTGAAAATATTTATAGCGAAAATTGTCGATAAAGAAGGGTTTTTAGAAAACGTCTAGAATTTATGTATATAGAGTGGAAATGGTGATAGAATGACAAGAATATCTGACGAAACAATTGAGGAAATCCGTTCAGGAACGGACATTGTCGATTTAATCAGTGAATATGTCCAATTAGCGAAAAGAGGTAAAAACTGGTTTGGACTTTGTCCATTCCATGAAGAAGGTAGTCCGTCTTTCTCTGTTTCCGAAGACAAGCAACTATTCCATTGTTTTGGTTGTGGAGCAAGCGGTAATGCCATCACATTCATGATGGATATGGAAAACCGTTCATTCATCGATTCAATCGTCAAACTAGGTAGCCGAATGGGATTGGAGTTGGAAAGTTCCCAAACAGATAACCAAGCGTCAACATCCTCATCAAATCATAAGATGCTGAAGGCCTATACACTAGCTGCTAACTTTTACAGCCATCTGCTCTTAAACACCATAGAAGGCGAAAAAGCATTAGAATATCTAGAAAAAAGAGGATTTACGCGTGACGAGATCGAACAGTATGAAATAGGATGGTCTCCTGTTCAGTCAGATGCCTTATCGGCACTGCTAAAGAGACAAGGTTTTGATATGAAGGAAATGGAAACGGCAGGGCTTTGTTTCCATAAGGAAGATGGCTCAGGTTATTTTGACCGTTTCAGAGGAAGGATCATGTTTCCGATTCAGGATGATAATGGTGCAACCATCGCATTCTCCGGCAGAAGGTTGGAGGATTCTTCTTCTGACGCTAAATATATCAATAGTCCGGAAACTCCCGTCTTTGAAAAGAGTAAGGTTTTGTTTAATTTTCACCGTGCACGTCTTAATGTTCGAAAAACGGGTAAAGTAGTACTATTCGAAGGTTTCATGGACACGATTGCAGCAGATCGTGGCGGAATAGGAAATACGGTGGCTGTTATGGGTACTGCATTATCCGCGCATCATATCGTGAAATTAAAGCGAATGGCAAAAAAAATAGTTATTTGCTGTGATGGTGATTCGGCTGGCTGGGGGGCAGCCAAACGATTTGCTGACCAACTAATGGATAGCGGAATGGATGTACTCGTTGCCACTTTACCGGATAAAATGGACCCTGACGACTATATCAGTCAACATGGTTCAGATGTATTTTCAGAAAAGGTGCTTGATCAAGCGCTATCTTATATTTCTTTTGTAGCGGCCTACTATAAAAGAGATAAGAACTTATCCATTGATCATGACATCAAACAATACGTACACGAAGTATTTGACGAACTGGCTCACCGTTGTTCTCCTATCGAGAAAGACTTATTGATCCAGCAACTCCACAATGAAACACAGGCTTCAAAAGAATCACTTGGTCAAGAATTTACCAAGTCGATTGCAAAAAAGGCGAAACAATCGCGAGATACAAGTCCTGAAGAAAGCAGAACTGTGCATGTAACTAGAGCTCCGGCGAATCGTGCAGAAACAGATCGTGCGGAACAATTACTTCTTGCGCATCTGCTGATGGATGCAGATCTATTCGAAGAAAAACGACTGGAACTTCAAGACTTATTTGTAAGAGATGACGTTATCAAAATATTTTTTAAGTTAGCAGCGTTTTATGAGCAATATGATTTGCCAAACTATCAGCGGTTTGCAGAAACGTTGGAAGACCGGCAACTGAAAAAAGTAGTCATGGAAGCCATCTTAACTGAACGTTCACAGGAGCATACCACACAAGAAGTAAATGACTGTATCCGTCATTTAAAAAGAAATCAAATTAAACGTCTAATTGATCAAAAACGATACGAATCAAAAGAAGCAGAAAAAAGGAACGACCTACTGAAAGCAATGGAGTTGGCCTCGGAGGTAATCCAGCTTGTGAGATCGTTAAAGGTTCTGTAAGGAGGTATAGTCACT